>DASXUN010000021.1:0-349861 GCA_036504815.1 Gemmatimonadaceae bacterium
GCAACATCGCGCCCCGCCCCCGCCTCGTGCAGCCGGACGGTGAGAATCCCTACTTCGCGCCTGCCTTCGCCGAGTCCACAATCTGCTTGATCCGCGCGGTAAGCGTCGGCACGTGGTACGGCACGCCGCCGGCGATCGTCCACTCGAGCCCGGCGCGCACTTCCTTCCCGTCGCGCAGCTGCACCTGGTTGGTGGGATACAGCGTCTTCAGGTCCTCGAGCGGATTGCCGTCCACGATGAGCAGGTCGGCCGCCCACCCGGCGCGCACGCGGCCGATCTTGTCCTCCAAGCCCAGGATCTTCGCGTTGTTCCCCGTGCAGTGCTGGATGACCTTGAGCGGATGGAACCCCGCCTCCTGGTGCAGTTCCATTTCGCGGATGAGGCCGTAGCCGTACATCTGGTAGATGAACCCCGCATCATCGCCGCAGCCGATGGTGCCGCCCTTGCGCTCGAAGCTGCGCAGCGCCGCCATCCAGAGGCGGTAGTTCTCCTTCCAGTACACCTCGTCGGTGCTGCTCCATCCGATGAAGTACGAGCCGTGATTGGCCGGATCGGGCCTGAAGTAGCTGGCGAGCGACGGATGCAGGTAGTCGGTGAACCACGGCTGCGTCTGCGCGCGCTGGAGGTCCCGGCTGGCCTCATAGATGTCGAGCGTCGGCACCCACGCCACGTTGGCCTTCACCATGGACGAAAGCACCGTGTCGAGGCGCGCCGGATCGGCCTCGCGCCACAGCCGCCCGGCCCAGCGGAAGCGGTCGGTCTCGTCCAGGTAGTTGTAGTCGCTCGGGAAGTGCTGGCGGCCGTCCACGATGGCCGCGTCCGGAATGCCGTACCAGTGCTCGATGGAGCGCGTGCCGAAGGCGATGTCGTCCCAGGCGTTCGTCTCCTCGACGCCCACGTGGTGCGCCACCGGGAGGCCGACCTTGTGCGCCTCGTCTTCCATGGCCTGCATGATGTCGCGCTCGATGCCGAGGATCTTGATGCCGTCCACCCCGATGCGCTTGAGCTCCTGCACGCGGGCGCGGGCGTCGGCGGCCGTGCGGATGCGCGCATTGCCGAACATCGGGTAGATGAGCATGCGCGGGCCCACGAGTTCACCCCGCGCCTGCTGGTCGCGCATCTTGACGCTCTGCAGCTCGTTCTCCGCCCCCACCTCGCGCAGCGTCGTGACGCCGTTGGCCAGTTGCAGGAGCAGGTAGTACTCGAACCCGCCCATCGACTGCCCCGAGCGGTTGCTCTGCATGTGCGTGTGGGCGTTGATCAGCCCCGGCAGGACGAACTTTCCGGTGGCGTCGATCTGCGCGTCCCCCGCCGGCCGCCGCCCTTCGCCCCGCCGGAGCGCCACGGGATCCAGCGTCACGATGTCGGCGATGAGGCCATTCTCGATGACGATATCCACCGGGCCGCGCGCCGGCGTGCCGTTTCCATCCACCATCGTGGCGTTGCGGATGACGAGGCGCGGCACCTTCCGGCCGGACGCCACGCCCGTCGGCTGCGCGACGAGGGGAAGTGACACGAGCAGCAGGGCGGCAAGGGCCGCACGCACGATGCGGAGCATGGCGGGTTCCGGGGTGAGGACGGCAGTAGCCTATCCAGTTCCGACCCGCCGCGGTAGCCCGGAGGGCCCGGACACGCCTCAAAGCGCGAAGAACACCACGGGCAGAACGCCCGTGATGTCCCTCGCGCCGGCCGCGCCGCCGCAATGCGGCGGGCGCCGGATTCCTACGCTGCCTGCGCCTCGGCCGTGCCGACGGCCTCGAGTTCAATGGACAGCTTCACCTCTTCGCTCACCATCAGGCCGCCCAGTTCGAGCGCCTGGTTCCAGTTCAGGCCCCACTCCTTGCGGTTGAGCTTGCCCTCGAGCGACAGCGCCGTGCGGGTCATCCCCCACGGATCCTTCACGATCGGCGCCAGTTCACCCTTCAGCGTCACCGGCTTGGTCACGCCGCGCATGGTGAAGTTGCCGCTGATCGTGATGTCGGTGCCGTCCTGCTTGATCGCCGTCGACTCGAACGCCAGCGTCGGGTGGTTCTCGGCGTCGAAGAAGTCGGCCGAGCGCAGGTGCGCGTCGCGCTGCTCCTGGTTGGTGTCGATGCTCGCCGCGTCGATCGTGAAGCTCGCCTTCACGATCCGGCCGCTGGCATCCGTCTCGCCGGCGCCGTCGAACTTCGTGAACCGGCCGCGAACGGTGGAAATGGCCATGTGCTTCACCGAAAAGCCAACCTGTGTGTGCGTCGTATCAAGTTTCCACTGCATGGGTCTGCCTCCTTGAGGTCTTATGGGGCCGGCGCGTCCGGGGCACCCAATTAGTTATGTTGTGAAACTCTTACTACTAAGATAATATCGACAAGGAACGGGGGCGTCAAGCCCCCCGGTCAACCTCCGGCGCGGCGCCGGGGTTCCCGCCCTACTCGGCGGCCGCCTTCGCCCCGGCCGCGGCCAGCCCGAGCTGCTTGAGCAGGGCCGACGCCTGCTTCTGTTCGGCCCGCGAGAGCCCCGACATCGCCTCGCGGATCGCGTCGGCGTGCTGCGGGAAGATCTGGCCCATCAGCGCCTCGCCCTTGCGCGTCAGCGCCGCGTACCGCGCCCGCCGGTCCGACGCGCACAGCCGGCGTTCCGCGAGCCCGCGCTCCGCCAGCCGGTCCACCAGGAAGGTGATGCCGCCGCTCGAGACGAGGATCTTGCGCTGCACCTCGCCAAGCAGGAGCGGCCCCTTGTGGTAGAGCACCTCGAGGATGGCGAACTCCGTGTGCGTGAGGCCGTGCGTCACGAGGCTCGCCTCGATGCGCTCGCTGATGGCGCGCTGGGCGCGGGAAAGCACGACGAAGAGCTTGAGCGCGCTCGCCGTGGCGGCATCGGGCGCCTTGCGCTTCGGGGTCGGGGGGGCCGTCATGGTGGTTGTCATCTTAGTACTAAGATTATATCCATCCCGCCCGCCGCGCCAGACCCGGCCGCAATCAGGCCGGCTCGCTGATCAGCGCGCGCCCTTCCGCCGACAGTCCGTCCAGCAGCGCCTCGAGATGCGATCCCTGCGTGCGGACGTTCATCAGCGTCACGCGCAGCACGCGGCGGCCGCCGAGCACGGTCGTGGTGATCCAGCCCCGCCCCGAGGCGTTGTAGCGCTCGCGCAATCGGAGATTCAGCCAGTCCACGGTCGGCTCGTCATCCACGTCCGGCGGGAGCCAGCGGAAGCACAGGATGTTGCTCTCGGGTGCGTGGAGCGCCACGAAGTCGCCGCGGTCGCCAATCATCTGGTGCAGCGACGTGGCGAGCGCGCAGAGGTGGTCGTACAGCGCGCCGACGCCCGCGGCGCCGTAGCGCTGCAGCGCCACCCAGACCTTGAGCGCGTCCACGCGTCGCGAGCACATGAACGACCGCGTCCCCTGATCGGGGCTGCGCGTCCCCTCCACCCCGTGAAACAGGTATGGGGCCTGCTGGTCGAAGGCGGCCGTCAGGTCGCGCTCGTCCCGCGCCAGCAACGCGCCGGCGGCCAGCGGCACCAGCATCATCTTGTGCGGATCCCACGCCACGGTGCGGGCCCGGTCGATGCCCGCGAGCCGCGCGCGGTGCGCCGGCGAAAAGAGCGCCGAGGCGCCGTGCGCGCCGTCCACGTGGAACCAGAGGCCGCGCGCGTCGCAGATCGCCCCGACGGCCGCCAGATCGTCGAAGCCGCCGGTCGCCGTATACCCGGCCGTCGCCACCACCGCCATCACGCGCCGGCCTTCGGCCCTGATCGCGTCCAGCGTCGCCGGCAGCGCGCTGACGTCCATTTTCCAGTCGACGCTCGGCACCGTGCGCACGTTGTCCGTGCCCAGTCCGATCTCGCCGGCGGCGCGGGCAATCGCGTAGTGCGCGTGCTCGCCGCACACGATCACCGGCGCCGGCCCGCTGATGCCGCGCTTCCATGCCTCGGGCGCGACGGCCGCCCGAGCGGCGAGCAGGGCGGTGTGCGTGGCCTCCAGGCCGCCCGAGGTCAGCGTGCCGCCCGACCCCGGTCCGAAGCCGGCGAGGTCGCACATCCAGCGAATCACGCGCTCCTCGACGACGGTGCCGGTGGGCGACATCTCGGAGACGGCGACCGAGTTGTTCAGCGCGGCAATGACCGCCTCGCTCCAGACCGCGGCGGGAAGCGGTGCGGCGACCTGATGCCCCATGTACATCGGGTGCGACAGCCGATTGGCCCCGGCGAGGAACTCGCGCTCGAGCCGCGCAACCACCTCCTCGAGCGGGCGGCCGTTCGCGGGCATCGGTTCGTCGAACGTGGCGCGCCGCTCCGGATGCCCCGCCGTGGGCGATACCGCACTCTCGCCGTATCCCGTTTCGGCAAAGTAGCGCGCGACGGCATCGACGAAGAGCGCGCCGGCACCACGGGCACGATCGGCATCAACGGCGGCGCGGAGTTCCTCGGGCAACATTCGGCGAAATCTAATGCGAGCCACGCCTCGTGACGTGCGGCCGCACCGCCGGCCCCGACGCGTGTCGTGCTATCTCGTCACCGGCGCCGGCCGGTCCGATCCCGTGTCGAAGATGAAGCGGTAAGTCCCGTCGGGCTCGCGCCGCCAGACGGTGAGGTACTTCGAATACGACACCGTCCCCGGCGTCGGCTCCTTGCGGGCTTCGCCTATCGTGAAGCCCAGGCTGCCGTCGCGCGACGCCCGCGCGAGCGAGTCGATGGGCCCCCATTCGAAGCGTCCGTGGGGCGGAAACGGCGCGAAGGCTTCACGCACCTGCGCCGGTCCGCGCACGGGAACGTCGCGAATGCCAATCATCATCCCGTCAGCGGCAATCCATCGCGAGAAGGCGCCGGCCGGCCCGCCGGAATCGGCGCTGAAGCGGGCGAACGCGCGGTCGGCGTCGGCCATCGCTTGCGCGGCACGCGCCCGGCGCATGCCGCGCACTCCCGTCGAGCCGGGCGGGGCCGCCAGGGTGTCGGGGAGCGATCGCACGGCAGCCGGCGCGTAGAGCACCGAGAGGGCGACGATGCGCCAGTCGCCGCCGCGGGCGCGGCGCCAGCAGGTGACATACCGGCCGGCGGACGGATGCGCCGCGTCAGCGGACGGGCGCCGCACGACGCCGGTCGTGCACCCGAAACCGCCGTCGGGTGCCACCACCGCGTGCACTGAAGTCCAGATGGTGCCACGATCCGGTGAGACATCAGCGAGGTGCGCCTCGTACATCGACGCCCCGTGCAGGATCGGCCGATCCGGCAGCAGGACGGTCGCCGCGGGAGTCAGCGCCCGTCGCAGCGTGGTTGCGTTCGAAATCGCCGAACGCTCCGCCGCCATCAGGCTGGCCTTGGTCGTCGTGGTGTCCTGCGCCGCGAGCGACAGCGGCAGAACGGCACCGGCAAGCAGGCATCGAATGCGCACTGGAGACTCCTCCCTGTTGTCTCGTACCTACGCCGGTTCACCGACGGAAGTTGCGCCCTAACGCCGGGCGCATCCGGCCAGGGCGACGTCGCCGACGCGGACTTCAGCCCGGAACGGGAACCACGCGTCGCTCATGCCGTCGCGGCAGCTTTCGCGGAGCAGGCCAACCTTGAGGGAATGCACCTTTCCGAGGGATCGCGTGCCGGCAACGGTCGTGAGCGCCCCTCGAACATCGGCCGGCTGCGCGTCGAAGACGAGTTCGCGCGGGGGTTCCGGACGCTCGAGCACCAGTTGCGTCCCATCGAAGGTCACGCGCCAGAACGGCTCGACGCCGTGCGCCACCCACTCGAACGGTTCACGGGGGCGGTCACAGTGAGGCCCCTCGGCGAGCGACGTCGCGAACAGCGTCTCGCGCACCACCACGCGTTCGTCCAGCGTGTCGGCCAGGAACTCCACGAACAACGAGTCGCGCAGCGAGCCGTTCACGGCGTTCACGGCCTCGCGCAGTCGCGACGCGGGGGTGTCGGCCACGGGGCGCTCGACGGTCGTGCCGCAGGCGGCGAATCGCATGGTGCTGTCGGCGCTTACGAGGAGCGTGCCCCGCGCATAGGCCGCGCGTGTCGCCGACGCGCGCACGCTGTCCGCGGACGACGGCCTGGCGTCGGTGGAGGGCCCCCTGCAGGCGACAACGACGAGCAGCAGGGTGGCCAGGCGGGTCATCGGTACATGGCCGCCGGATCACCCTGCGACAGCTCCAACAGGAACTGCGCAATCCGTTCGGCCACCGCGTCCACGAACCGCGCCCCCTTGTCGGGCGTGGCGGCGCGCGGGTTGCCAATCCCCGTGTCCGCGCTGACGGTGGTCCACGGACGCTGCGTCCACACCCAGCGCTCACGAAATCCCGTCATGGCCGGCTTCTTCTCCGCGCCATCGCCCGCCTCGGCGAGTGGACGCACCGTGTCGGGACGCAGGTGCAGCATCACGCTCGTCTCCAGCTCTCCCGCGTGGTCGCCCGGCTCGTCGAAATAGCCGCGACCATCGACGACCTGCCACCAGTTGAGCGCGCAGAGGAAGACGGGCGTGGTGGGCTGCAGTTCGCGCATCATCTGCTTGAAATCGTTGCCGCCATGCCCGTTGAAGAGCACGAACTTGCGCACGCCGGCGCGCTCCACCGAGGCTATGACGTCGGCCAGCACGCGCGCCTGCGTGCTCGGATTCATGTTGATGGCGAGCGGGAGGTCGAGCTGGCCCGTTTGCACGCCGAAGGGAACCGCCGGGAGGACGATGACGCGGGCGCCGCGCGCATTCGCGCGGGTGGCGGCCACGGCGGCGATGCCGTCGGCTTCCATGTTGTCGGTGGCGTACGGAAGGTGCCGGTTGTGCGGTTCCGTCGCCCCCCAGGGCAGCACCGCCACCTCATACTGCGTGCCGGCCACGGCGGGCCAATGTGCCTCGGCGAGGATGGACGGAGGTGTAGTCATGGCGAATCACGGGGATGGGGTTACTTCCGACAGAGGTGCTTGAGCGCGACGTCGGCGAAGGTGCTGGAAAGCGCGGGGCCGAAGCCCGGCTTGCCGATGGTGCGGCGACTGTACTCCACGCCCTTGGCTTCGTTCAGGTAGAGCACGCTTTCCCTGGTCGCCACGAGCCCCTTGGCGCAATCGAACATGGCCAGCACGCGCGAACTCGTGATCTTGCCCTTGGGGGTATCGAGCGGCGGCGCGTAGGTGACGCGCACGCGCGCCGTGACAATGCCGTCAGGCGCTTTCCTGACAGATTTTCCGTCAAGATACACGGAATTCCCTGTAGACGTCTTGCCAATTTCCTGCCACTTTGATTGTGGGAGTACAGCAGCGGCGAGAAGCAGGAGTGGCGCCGTTGGATGCATCGCTCACCTCAGGTGCGGTGGCGATGAAGGTACTCCGCCCGACGCGTGCCGTCACGGGCGCGCCTAACGGAAGTGCCCGGCCCCGGTGGCGCCGGTTGCCCCCCTGCAGTGGATTCGGTCGCACACGCACCACACAAATCCATCAGGAGGATGTAATGCCTGCTTCCCTTGCCCCGATCAGCCCTGAGCTCTTCGCTGACTTCAAGGCCGGCAAGGAGACCGCGCTGGAACAGGTTTTCCGCGCGAACTTCGAAGCCTTCACGCAGGAGGCGAACGAAAAGCTGGACGATCCCGGCGGCGCCCAGAAGGTGGCCGCGAGCGCGTTCCTCGACATCTGGGATCGGCGCGCCAAGCTCGAGTCGGTCGATCAGATGCAGTCGCTGCTGCATCAGGCCGTGGCCGGGGAGGCGGCGCACGAGATGCGCCGTCGCGCGGCGGCCCATCATATGGCGGGGAACCACGCCAAGACCCATGAGCCGACGCCCGCCGAGACGCTCGACCAGTGGTGGGCCAAGGTCTCCGGCGTGCTGCATGCCGCGCATGCGGATCCATCGGATGTCGCGAAACAGCGCGCCGAGCACAGCCGCCACGAGGCGGCCGCGCACATGAAGAAGGTCGCTGGCAAGAAGCGCACCGGCTTCTACGGCGTCATGGTGATCGTCCTGGCGCTCGCCGCCGGGATCCCCCTCTGGTACCTCAACAAGGGCGCCGAGGGGACCAAGGCGCAGTCGCTGCTGAACAAGGAGGAAGCGAAGTCCATGCGGTCGAAGGACGGCCAGCGCGGCACCGTGACGATGGAGGACAGCGTCGTCGTGCGGCTCGGCTCCTCGACCTACGTGAAGTACTCGGAGAGCTATCCGCTCGACGCGCGCGCGATGCAGATCATTGGCGTGGCCGCGATCAAGGCGCCCAAGCTTTCCTCGCCGCTGCTGGTGAAGGTGGGCAACGTCTGGGTGCACGCGAACGACGCCGAGTTCATTGGGCGTTCATTCATGGAAGACAGCAACTCGGCCATGCTGAAGACGCTGAGCGGCACCGTGACCGTGGTGGCCGGCAAGACCGAGAAGTCGCTGGCCGCGGGCGCGACGATGCTGGTGCTGAGCAACGGCACGTTCATGGATCTCGACGAGAATCGCGCCGAGTTCGCGTTCGGATGGATTGGCGGCAACTTCGACGCGCACAACCAGCCGCTGCGGAAGGTGCTGGCCGAATTCCGGAAGTGGTACGGCATCGAGATCACGCCGAAGGACAGCTCGTTCCTCGATCGTCCGGTGTCGATGTCCGCCTCGCTGGATTCCTCGAAGGTCGCGATGAAGGCGCTTGAGGAAGGGGGCGCCGTGAAGGTGACGCTGGTGTCCGAAACCAAGGCGACGCTCGTCGATAACGCGGCGAATGTGAAGAAGCCGAAGAAATAGTTGACCCCATGACGAAGGCCCGGTGGACGTAACGTCTGCCGGGCCTTTGTCTTGCGTGCGAATTGATGTCAGGTGAATGCTCACGCCGTGGCGGTGGTGTCCCCGACAAGTTCCGACTAACTTTATTAGTTGCGCATAAACTCAGGAGAAAGACCGAATGGCCGTAACCGTCCCCGTGTCCGAAGCCCAGGCGACCTCCGCGGTGCCGCAGAATTGGCGTGCGCTGGTTGCGCCGTATGCGCAGGCCTCGCGGAACCGCTCGCTGTTCCAGTTGGTGACCACGGTCGCCCTGTTGCTGGTGGCGCTCGTGGCGCTGTACTGGGCGCGCAAGGTGTCGTACCTGCTGACGCTGGCGCTGTCGCTTCCCACGGCCGGACTGCTCACGCGGACGTTCATCATCATGCACGATTGCGGCCACGGTTCGTTCTTCACGAGCCGCCGGGCCAACGACATCGTGGGCGTGATCACGGGCTTCCTGACGTTCATGCCGTACGCCAAGTGGCGCCGCGAGCACGCGTTGCATCATGCGTCGTCCGGCGACCTGGACCGCCGGGGCATCGGCGACATCTACACGCTGACCGTGCAGGAGTACTTCTCGAAGGGATGGATGGGGCGGCTGGGCTACCGCCTGTCGCGGATGCCGGCGTTCCTGCTGACCATCGGCCCGGTGTACTTCTTCCTGCACCAGCGCTTCCCAACGCTGCGCAAGGGCGCGGCCCGCGACGAGCTCACGAGCGTGCTCCTCACCAACATCTCGGTGATCGGGCTCATTGCCATCCTCGTGATGGTCCTCGGCACGAAGACGCTGCTCACGACGTACCTGCCGGCGTACTATCTGTCGCTCCTCGGCGGCATCTGGCTCTTCTTCGCGCAGCACCAGTTCGAGGACGCGTACTGGGCCGAGCACGAGGAGTGGGACTATGCCAACGCGGCGATTCGCGGGAGTTCGTATCTCAAGCTGCCGCGCATCATGCAGTGGTTCACCGGGAACATCGGCCTGCACCACGTGCATCACCTGGCCCCGAAGGTGCCGAACTACAAGCTCGAGGCGGCGCACAACTCGCACCCCATGTTCCAGCTGGCGCCGGTGCTCCAGATGCCCGATGCGGTGAAGGTGCTGCGGCTCGCGCTGTATGACGAGGAGCAGCGCAAGCTCGTCTCCTTCGGCGAGGCCCGGCGCCGCTGGCGCGTGCGGCGGGGGTAGCGCCTGGGGTTCGGTGCGCTTCGGGGAGTTCCTTCACCACGGAGGCACGGAGGACTGCTTGAGGGCCACGGAGGACGTCCACTTCTTGGGGTAACAACGCGCGCCACGCGATGTTCTGCGTGGCGCGCTGTCTTTACCCAGAGTCCTGGTGGTTCTCCGTGGCCCTCGGGTCCTTCTCCGTGCCTCCGTGGTGAAAAAGCCCAGTTCACCGGCGACGAAAGCCGGCTCGTCACGCACGCGTCACGGCGGCGATCTGCGCTTCGCACTCCGCCCATGACCGGGC
Source organism: Gemmatimonadaceae bacterium (assembly GCA_036504815.1). NCBI lineage: Bacteria > Pseudomonadati > Gemmatimonadota > Gemmatimonadia > Gemmatimonadales > Gemmatimonadaceae > Gemmatimonadaceae bacterium. Next base: position 10,160 of record DASXUN010000021.1, read on the forward strand.
GACGAGGCCGAGGTCCTTCAGGCGACCGTCGCTGAGGCCGTAGATCCAGCCGTGCACGGTGACGCGCTGTCCGCGTTCCCAGGCGTCGCGCATGATGGTCGTCTCGCAGACATTGCGCACCTGTTCCACCACATTGAGTTCGCAGAGGCGCCGCAGGCGCGTCTCGCCGTCACCGTGCGCGAGCAGGTGGTGGTACTTGTGCTGCACGTCCTGCACGTGGCGCAGCCAGTTGTCGATGAGTCCCATGCGGGCGTCCTCAAGCGCGGCGCGCACGCCGCCGCAGCCGTAGTGCCCGCAGACGATCACGTGCTTCACCTTCAGCGCGTCCACCGCGTACTGCAGCACCGACAGGCAGTTGAGGTCGGTGTGCACCACCACGTTGGCCACGTTGCGGTGCACGAACAGTTCGCCGGGGAGCAGGCCGACGATCTCGTTGGCCGGCACGCGGCTGTCGGAGCAGCCGATCCAGAGGTACTCGGGCGTCTGCTGCTCGAGCAGCTCGCCGAAGAACGCGGGATTCTCCGCCGCGATGCGGGCGGCCCAGCGGCGGTTGTTTTCGAAGAGTGAGTGCAGGGGCACGAGGGCGGGGTGCTGGAGTCGGGTGCAGGGGCCGCGGAAAACGCGGCCTGAGACGAACCGAGGGCGCTAGCGCATGGCGCCTGCCGCGCAGTTGGCCGCGCCTGGCGGATCGGGAACGCCGTACTGGGCGCGAATGAGCGACGCCGCGCCGTGCGACGGGAGGCGGATGATGTACAGTCCAGCGTACTGCGCGTCGCACAGTTCGGGAAGGCGCGGACCGCCGAGCGCCGCCACGATGAGCGCCACGGTGTTGCTGTGGCCGACGACCAGCACGGCGTTTCCCCTGGCTTTCCGCACCGCGTCGGCGACGGCCATCGCGTGCGCCTCGGTGGATGCGCCAAAGGGGACCACATGCGCGGTGAGCTGCCGGGCCTCGACCACCGGCGCCGCGGTTTCGATGGTGCGCTTGCGCGGCGTCACCAGCACGTCCGTGACGTGCGCGTCGCGCAGGGCCACCGCCAGTGCCGCGGCGCGTGCTTCCCCGGCCTCGCTCAACGACGGATCCGGATCCGTGACGCTGGCTTTTTCGGCATGGCGCACGACGAAAACCAGCTTGTCGCCGACAGCGCTGCCCTGCGCAGGCACGACGGCCGGCGGCGCAAGCATGACGGCGACGAGGAGCATGGCCCGGGACAGCAATCTCATCACGACTCCGGGAACTTGGGGGGTCAGGCACCCGCGCATACGATAAGCCCGTTGCGCGCTTTTCGCCTCTGGGGCCGCGGCGATACGTTTCGGAACCCCCAGCGTGCGCCGGGGTGCCACTCGGGGTTACCGCTGCCGCTTGGAGCGAAGTATGACTCGCCGTTCAATCCTGCTGTTCATCGCGGTCGCGCTGGCGGTCCTTCCCGCCTCGTCGGCCTTTGCCCAGCGCGCGCGGCGTTCGCCGGCTCGCCGCGTCCCGGCGAAGCCAGCCGAGTCCCCGCCCAACGTGGTGATCTTCCTCTCCGACGACCTCGGCATCGGTGAGATCGGCCCGTGGGGGCAGGCGGAACTGCTGACGCCCAACATCGACCGGCTTGCGCGCGACGGCATGAAGCTGACGGAGATGCGATCCAGCGCGGCGGTGTGCGGTCCGGCCCGCTGTTCGCTGATGACGGCGCTCCACAACGGCCACTGCCGGCTCGACGACAACGACAATGACTATCTGCGCGCAAGCGACCTGACGCTCGCCGAGCGATTGAAGGCCAGGGGCTACGCGACGGGACTTTTCGGCAAGTGGGGGCTCAGCTGGGACAGCGAGCGGGAAAGCTGGCCGAATGCCAAGGGGTTCGACGCCTTCTTCGGGTTCCGCGACCAGAAGCACGCACACAATTACTTCCCCGAGTATCTCATCAGCAACGGCGACTCGGTGAGCACGGGGAACGTGGTGCCGTCGCCGGGGCCAATGGGCACCGGTCGCGCGACGACGCGCGTGGCGTATGCGCCGGACCTGATCGGGGCCAGGGCATTCGCCTGGATGCGGGCAAATGCGAAGAAACCGTTCCTGCTCTACTGGGCCACGACGCTTCCGCACATCAACAATGAGGGCGCGCGCGGATATGACGACGGCGGATACGAAGTCACCGACCTGGGACCGTACGCCGACAAGCCGTGGCCGATGGCCAAGAAGAGCTATGCGGCGCAGATCTGGCGGCTTGACCGCGACCTTGGGCACGTGCGCGCCCTGCTGGATTCGCTCGGCGTCGCCAAGCGCACGCTGATCATCTTCCTTTCCGACAACGGCGCCACGATGTTGCGCGGCGCCGACGACGGCACCACCACGCAGATTGGGCGCTGGTTCAACGGCACGATGAACTATCGCGGCTACAAGGGCGACCTGTACGAGGGCGGCCTTCGGGTGCCGGCAATCGCCGTCTGGCCGGGGAAGGTCAGGCCGGGCAGCACCTCGGCCGTGCGTGCCGACTTCACCGACGTGCACGCGACGATCGCCGCCGCCGCCGGATTGCCGGAGCAAAAGGGCATCGATGGCCGCTCGCTGCTCCCGGCGCTCATCGGCAAGGGCGCCGTGAAGACGAAGGATGCCTTCGTCTGGTTTTCCCCGGACCGCAATCAGAGCGCGGTGCTCTTCGGCGGATGGAAGGCTGTCTGGATGCGCGATACCCTGCGCCTGTTCAACGTGACGGCGGACCCGGGCGAGACCAAGGACCTCGCCCCGTTGCAGCCGGAGGTCGTGCAGCGGCTCACCGCCATTCGCGACAGCGCCGACCGGCGCGGCGCGCATCCGGAACCACCGAAGCAGCCGTAGCGCGCCGCGACGGGCGCACCCACTATTGGGATATGCCAGAGCCTCTCGTCATCGCCAAGTCTGGCAGCGCCGAGCTCGCGCTGCTCCCTGCCCTCGCCAACCGCCACGGATGCGTCACCGGAGCGACGGGCACCGGCAAGACCATCACGCTGCAGGTGCTGGCCGAACGCTTCTCGGCCATTGGCGTTCCCGTCTTCCTCGCCGATGTGAAAGGCGACCTGAGCGGCATCGCCAAGGCGGGGCAACCGAGCGAGAAGCTGAGCGAGCGGCTTCAGAAGCTCGCGCTTCCGGCGCCAGCGTGGGGTGCCTGCCCGGTGACGCTGTGGGACGTGCTCGGCGAGCAGGGACATCCCATCCGCGCGACGATCTCGGACATGGGGCCGCTCCTGCTGGCGCGGCTGCTCAACCTGAACGACACGCAGGAGGGCGTGCTCTCCCTCGCGTTCAAGGTGGCCGACGATCACGGCTTGCTCCTGCTCAACCTCGCCGACCTGCGGGCGATCCTGCAGTTCGTCGGTGACAACGCGGCGCAGGTCAAGACGCAGTACGGCAACGTGTCGGCCGCCAGCATCGGCGCCATCCAGCGCGGCCTGCTGCAGCTCGAGGAACAGGGCGGCGAGAAGTTCTTCGGCGAGCCGATGCTCAACATCGACGACCTGATGCAGACGGTGGACGGCAAGGGGGTGGTCAACGTCCTCGCCGCCGACCAGCTGATGAACAGTCCGCGGCTCTACGCGGCGTTCCTGCTCTGGCTGCTCTCCGAGCTGTTCGAGAATCTTCCCGAGGTCGGCGATGCGGAGAAGCCCAAGCTGGTCTTCTTCTTCGACGAGGCGCACCTGCTCTTTGCCGACGCACCGCCGGCGCTGCTCGAGAAGGTCGAGATGGTGGTGCGCCTGATTCGCTCCAAGGGCGTCGGCGTCTACTTCGTCACCCAGAATCCCATCGACATTCCCGACAAGGTGTTGGGCCAGTTGGGCAATCGGGTGCAGCACGCGCTGCGCGCCTTCACGCCGCGCGACCAGAAGGCGGTGCGCGCGACGGCCGAAACGATGCGCGCCAACCCCGCCCTCGACATCGAGAAGGTGATTCTCGAACTCGCCGTCGGTGAGGCGCTCGTGTCGCTGCTCGACGCCAAGGGCACGCCCGGCATCACGGAGCGCGCGTGGATGCTCGCGCCGGGTTCGCAGATCGGGCCGGTCACGCCCGACGAGCGCAAGCAGCTGCTCCAGCGTTCGGTGGTGGCCGGTGTCTACGAGAAGGTAGTTGACCGCGAATCGGCCTTTGAGATGCTGCAGGCGCGCGCGGCCGGGTCGGCGGCCAGCGCGCCGACCATCGGCGCGCCGACGAACAGCGCCGTTCCGGCTGGTGGTCTTGGCGCCGCCGCGGGCGCCGGCGCGATGGGCGCGGTGCTTGGCGGCGTCGGCGCGCTGCTCTTTGGCAGCACGGGACCGCGCGGCGGTCGCCACGACGGCCTGCTCGACATCGTCGCCAAGAGCGCGGCGCGCAGCACGGGTACGGCGATCTCCCGCGGACTGGTGCGCGGCGTGCTGGGTTCCCTGCTCGGCGGGCGTCGGCGCTAGCACCAGCGCGGCGGATCGCGCTTCACCTGGAGAACGAACAGACGATGACTGGCGAACCCAAGAAGTCCGATGATCTCGAGCACGCCGTGGCGCTCGCCTCGCTCGTCGACTACCAGCCCGGCGCCGTCGTCAGCCGGACCATTGTCAAGAAGAAGTCGGGGACCGTCACCGCCTTCGCCTTCGACGAGGGCGAGGGCTTGAGTGAGCACACCGCGGCGTACGACGCCCTGATCGTCCTGGTCGAGGGCGCGTGCGACGTCACCATTGCGGGTGCCCCGCACCACGTGGCGGCCGGTGAATTGCTCCGGCTCCCAGCCAACCAGCCGCACGCGCTCAAGGCGACGGAACGCTTCAAGATGCTGCTGGTGATGATCAAGGAATAGCGTTCGACGCCGGACGCCGCAGGCAGTGCTTGCCAACGTCGAGGTGGAAATGAAGCCGCAGATGCTCCCGGGTACACGTGCGATGACCGCGACGCTCTTCCTGTTCGCGCTTGGTTGCTTCGGTGTTACGTCCAAGCCCGCCGCGGACGCCGAGGCCGCGGACAAGCGCCGGGCGGTGGCGCTGCCCGCCGACGGCCAGCAGGCCGTCTTGCACGAAATGCGCTCCATGCTCGGCGCCATGGGCGCCACCATGGGCGCGGCGGTGAAGGGCGACACCGCGGCGCTGTTTGCCGCCGTGGCTCCGGCCGGAACGGCGGCCGCTGCCGATCCCGCGCTGGAATCGATGCTTCCGGCCGAGTGGAAGGAACTCGCCGAGCGGACGCACGCAGCCTTCGACACGCTCGCGATCGCCGCGCGTCAGTCGCGCACCCCGCAGGCGCTCAAGGACACGGTGCTGGTGCGGCTCTCGCAGGTGACCGGTTCGTGCACGGCGTGTCACGAGATGTTCCGCGTCACGGTCCGTTGAGGACAGGCGGTTCCTGCGGCGCGGCGGGCGCCTTTGCGCGCGCCCGCCGCGCGACACGGTACACCGGCCAGCCGGCCGCGATCAGCACGGTGCCCCACGCCAGCGACTCCCAGCCGGAGCCGTAGAACGCCCACAACACAAAGACCAGGGCGCAGAGCGTGCAGGCCAGCAGCGCGCCGGTCCGACGAACGCGGCCGTCGCGCATGAAGCGCGCGACGGCCAGCACGCAGAAGAGATAGAGCAGCAGGTTGGTCGCGGTCGCCAGCAGGATCGCGAAGTTGTACGCGGCGACGCCGACCTTGGTGTAGGCCATCAGGGTGAGCAGCGAGGTGATGCCGGCGCCGAGCACGAGGCTTCGCGTCGGCGCACCATGCGCATTCAGCCGCCCGAACCACGGCGGCAGCGTCCCCGCCAGCGCCATGGCGGCCGGCACCTCGCCGCCCAGCAGCAGCCATCCATTGAGGCAACCGAAGCAGCTCACCACCGCGCAGAGCGCCACGAAACCGCCGGCGATGCTTCCCCACGAGACGGCGATGAAGTCCGAGACGGGAGCGCCGGATGTGGAGACGACATCAGCCGGCAGCATGAGTGCGACGGCGCAGGTGGCCACCAGGCTCACCACCGCGCTGAGCGCGGTGCCGGCCATCGTCGCGCGCGGAACGTTCCTGCCCGAATCCTCCACGGCATCGGCCGGCATGGCCGCACTCTCGAGTCCGAGCATCGCGAAGAGCGTGAGTCCCACGGCGCCCGTCGCCCCGGCGAACGTGAAGCTGTCCGCGTGCACCGGCGGCAGCAGCGACATGCCGCGCACCGACAGCCGCCAAGCTGCCAGCCCGATGACCGCGACAAACGGAAGCAGCTTGATCACCGAAGTCACCAACTGCACCGTCCCCGCGGCCCGCAGCCCGCGCAGGTTCACCCACGTCAGCAGCCAGATGGCGCCGAGCGCAGCGATCGGCGCGGTCATCGACGTGGCGGCGAGTCCAGGGACGAGCCGCGTGAAATAGCTGATGCCGGCGATCGTGATGCCCGCGTTCGCCGCCCAGATCGACACGACGTATCCCCAGGCGCCAATGAACGCCGCCTCCTCTCCCACGCCGAGCCGCATGAAGCCGAAACTGCCGCCGGCTTCCGGAAGGGCGCGCGACAACTCGGCAAACACCCACGCCAGGCTGAGCGCGCCAAGGAAAGTCACACCCCAGGCCGCCACCGCGTTCCACCCGAACGGCGCGAGGCCGGCCGGGAGCATGAAGATGGCAGAGCCGATGATGTTGCCGACGACAAGCGCCGTGGCGAGCCAGAAGCCGAACTTGCGTCGCGCAACGTGAGGGGCGGGCGTGTCGGTCACGGCACGGGGGGCTTGGGGGAAAGAAGAAGGCCCCGGAGAAGATCCCGGGGCCTTCCGCGTTTCGCTAGGCGTCGAGCGCCTCGTGAATGGCGGCGTCGAGCATCTCGATCGCCTCATCCACCTCGTCGGTGGTGATGAGCAGCGGCGGCATGAAGCGCACCGTGCTCAGTCCGCACGGCAGGAGCAGCAGCCCGTGGTGGTAGGCACGCACGATGATGTCGTCGCAGAGCTTGGCCGCGGCGCTGCCGTCCGGGTTCACGAACTCGCAGCCAATCATCAGCCCCTTGCCGCGCACGTCGCCGATGCAGGCGTGCCGCGCCTGCAGTTCGCGAAGGCGATCCATGAAGTAGGCGCCGACCTTCGCCGCGTTCTGCATCAGGCCGTGCTCGACGAGATCGAGCGTCGCCATCGCCGAAGCGGCGGCCACCGGGTTGCCGCCGTAGGTGTTGCCGTGCGCCCCCTTCTTCCACTGCGACATGATGGACTTCTTCGCGACCACCATGCCCACCGGAATGCCCGACCCAAGTCCCTTGGCAAGCGTCATGATGTCGGGGACGACGCCCCAGTGCTGCGAAGCGAACATCTTGCCCGTGCGTCCGATGCCGGCCTGCACCTCGTCGAAGATCAGCAGGATGCCGTGCTTGTCGCACAGCGCGCGCAACCCGGCGAGGAAGCCGTCCGGCGGCACGATGTAGCCGCCCTCGCCCTGGATCGGCTCGATGAGGATTGCCGCGACATCCCTGGGCGGCACGTTGTTCTGGAACAGCTGGTGCTCGATGTAGTCGAGCACCGCCTTGCCCTGGTCCTTGCCCGCGAAGAGCGGACGGAAGCTGTTGGGATACGGCACGTGCGTCACGCCGGGCATTGTGGGGAAGAAGCCCGCCTGCTGCGTGTACTTGCTGGCCGTGAACGCGAGCGCGCCCATCGTGCGGCCGTGGAAGCCGCCGAGGAACCCGATGAAGCGCGTGCGGCCGGTGACATAGCGCGCGAGCTTGAGCGCCCCTTCCACCGACTCCGCACCACTCTGGCACATGAAGCTCATCACGGGTTCATCACCCATCGGCTTGAGCGCGTTGATGCGCTCGGCGAGCCGCACCCACTTTTCGTGCCAGAAGTCGCTGGAGATGTGCAGGAACTGGTCGGCGGCGTCCTTGATGGCCTGCACCACCTGCGGATGCGCGTGCCCCGTGTTGCAGACGGCGATGCCGCCGCAGAAATCGAGGAAGCGGTTGCCGTCCACGTCCCAGGCGTCGGCACCCTTGCCGTGGTCCATCACGAACGGCACGCCGCGCGGGTACGACGGCGATACGACTTCGGCGTCACGGGCGATGATGGCCTTCGCCTTCGGGCCGGGGAGTTCGGTGATGATGCGCGGGGGCTTGGTCGCGATAGCGGTCATTGGAACGGTCCTCAACAGGTCAGTCGCGCGGTTCGCGTCGTCGCAGCGGCCACCGCGCTCGGGTCGCCCGTGCGACCCTCCTGAAAGATGCCATGCGACGCTCTTTCGCGTGACCCCTTGGCGCTCGCGCGCGCACATTCGTGTGTCAGCTTCGCCAGAGGAGAAATGCCCGTAATTCCCTGACCCGCGTCGAAGGCGTCGGTGCCCGCCTCTGGGCAGGCATCCGTGGCGCCACCGGGTTCGCGCGCGCATTCTATCCGCTGATGAACTCCGCATCCTGGATCGCATTCACGCGTGACGTTTCGCCAACGATTGTCGCGTGCGAGCTCACGCACCTGGATCGCACGCCGATACGCGTGGATGTCGCGCACGCGCAGCACCGCGGCTACGAGCGGTTGCTCGCATCGTTGGGATGCGACGTTCGCCGGATCACGCCGGCGCCGGACGATCCCGACGCGGTCTTCGTCGAGGATACCGCGGTCGTGCTCGACGAGGTGGCCGTCGTTGCGCGGCCCGGCGCCAAGTCGCGCCGCAATGAAGTCACGGCCGTCGCCGCGGCGCTCGCGCCGTTGCGGCCGCTCGTGCGCCTCCGGGCACCCGCCACGCTCGATGGCGGCGATGTGCTCGTCATCGGACGCACGGTCCTCGCCGGCCGTTCGCTGCGCACCAACGACGCCGGCATTGCGCAACTTGCCGCGGCGCTCGCACCGCACGGCTACACCGTGCGCGCCGTGGCGGTCTCGGGCTGCCTGCACCTCAAGAGTGCCGTGACCGCCGTCGATGATGAGACCGTGCTGCTGAACCCGGCGTGGGTGCATCCCGCCGACTTCAGCGGTTATCGCGTGGTCACCGTCGACGAGACGGAGCCTATGGGCGCCAACGTGTTGCGCCTGGGCCATGCCGTCGTGGCCGGCGCCGCCTATCCGCGCACCCGCGAGCGCCTCGAGTCATTGGGCGTCACGGTGCACACGGTGGATGTCTCGGAACTGGCCAAGGCCGAGGGCGCGGTGACCTGCTGCAGCCTGATCGTGCGCGCGTGATCGCCGCGCTGAGCGCAGCGCGGCACGCCGCGCGTACGGGCCGCGTACGAACGCGGGCGCGCTACTTCTCTTCCTTCCCGTTCTTCGCGCGCTGCTGCCGTCGCGCGGTGACCTCGATCTCGATCTTCATGCGCGGATCGGAGAGTCCGGCGACGATCATCGTCGCCGCGGGGCGGATGTCGCCGAGATAGCGCTGCAGCACCGGCCATGTCTTTGGGAAGTCGTCGCGATCGGGGACGATGTACGTGATGCGCACCACGTCGGTCAGCCGGCACTTGGCATCGGCCAGCGCGCGCTGGATGTTCTGGAAGCAGCGGTCGGTCTGCACCACGACGTCGTCGCTGATGGTCATCGTGTTGTAGTCGAACCCGGTGGTGCCGGAGACGAAGACCCAGCGGCCGTCGACGACGGCGCGGGAATAGCCGATGGCCTTCTCGAACGTGGACTCGGTGCTGATCAGCTTGCGGCTCATGAGGGGCTCTGGTGCGAAGGTTGAGACTGGGGGATTTTCGGGCCGAGGACGTCGGCGCGCCAGATCCCCCCTGCCCGGCGGCGGGCTGGTGCGCATTATTGAAGGCGTCGCTTTCGCCCTTTAGCCTCCCTCGCCATGCTGCTCCCGCTGCTCGCTCTCGTTGGCGCCCTCGTCCCCGCCGACACGACTCGCTGGATCGTCTCGAATCACGGCCGCGAAGCGGGCGACCTGGTGCTCGTGCGCACCGCCGATTCGGCGGTCGTGCGCTGGGTGTTCACTGACCGCAATCGCGGCACGCGCGTGGAGATGCGCTACCAGCTCAACGGCAAGGGTGAGGCGGTGCGCGGCGAGCAGCGCCCCGTGTTGGGCGACGGCACGTCGGGCGCCGCGACCGACGGCTTTGAGGTGGGCGCCGATTCAGTCTGGTATGGCCTCACCAACGGTGTGCCACGCACGGCCGCCAAGCGCACGCCGGGGGCGTACGTCGGCGCGCGCGGCGGCACGCCATGGGAGCAGGCCGCGCTCGCTCGTTTCCTGATTGCCCGGCCCGGACACGCCGCGCCAGTGATGGGCGGTGGCGCCGCGCGCGCAGAGCTGCTCGCCGACACGACGCTCCGCGACGGCGCCCGACGCCAGCGTGCCCGGCTCGTGATGGTCTATCGCAACGGCTCGTCGACGCCAACCGGGACGTGGCTCGACGACAAGGGCCAGTTGCTCGCCACGGAGGTGCAGTGGTTCATCACGGTGCGTCCCGACATGCAGCGCTTCCTTCCCGCCCTGCGCGCCATTGAACTGAAGTGGCGCAATGCGCAGGGCGAGGCCGTGGCGAAGAAGGCCGTGACGCCGGTGAAGGGCGCGCTCGTGCTCCAGAATGGCGACCTGTTCGACAGCGAACGCGGGGTCGTGCTCCCCGCCCAGACCGTCATCGTGCGCGACGGCCGCGTGGTTGCCGTCGGACCGGCCGCGAGCACGCCGGTACCGGATGGCGCCACGGTCATTGACGCGTCGGGCAAGACCATCATGCCCGGCATGTGGGAGATGCACACGCACCTGCAGGTCGCCAACCAGTCGGCCTTCAGCCTGATGCAACTCGCCCAGGGACTCACGACGGCGCGCGACCTCGCGGCCGACCTCGACGTCGCCGTCTCGCAGCGCGATCGCGAACGAGCCGGCAAGCTCGCCTCGCCCCGCATCATCCTCGCCGGCTTCATGGAGGGACCGCTCAAGTGGGCGGGACCGACCGAGGTGCTGGTGAGCACCGAAGCCGAGGCGCGGGCCTGGGTGGCACGCTATGACTCGCTGGGCTACAAGCAGATCAAGCTCTACAACATCACGCATCCCGACCTCATTCCGGTGATCGCCGCGGAGGCCCACCGGCGCGGCATGCGGCTCAGCGGCCACATCCCGCGCGGCATCTCCATGCAGGCGGCGGTCGCACTCGGCTATGACGAGGTGCAGCACGCGGCGTTCTTCTTCTCCAACTTCTTCCAGGACTCGCTCTACCTGCCGCAGATGCGCGCCTACTCGCAGGTGGCGACCGCCGTGGCGCCGTCGTTCGACGTGAACGGCGCGGGCATGACGTCGCTCATCGAGTTCCTGGCGGCGCACAAGACGGTCGTTGACGGCACGTTCAACCTGTGGATCGGCGGCGGTGGCGCGCTCGTGGGCGCCGGCGGTTCACGCGACCAGGAGAAGGCCGATTCCGCGTACATGCAGTTGATCCGCCGTCTGTACGCGGCGGGGGTGCCGCTCGTGGCGGGCACCGACAATTCGGCCGGCGTCACCTATCGCCGCGAACTCGAGATGTATGAACGGGCCGGCATTCCGCGGGCGAAGATCCTGCAGATCGCCACCATCGACGCGGCCCGCGTCATGAAGGACGAGGGGGAGTACGGCAGCATCGCCCCCGGCAAGGTGGCCGACATTCTCGTCGTCGGGGGAAAGCCACTGGAACGCATCAGCGACCTGCAGAAGCTGGAGGTGGTGATTCGCGGCGGCCGGTATTACAAGGTCAGCGACCTGCTCCTCGCGGTGAACCCGCGCAGCGGCATTCGCACGAACGGCGCCTGGGAAGGCGCCGACGTGGACGGTTGTGGCGCGCACCTCGACCCCTAGTCGGCGATCCCCGCGCGGTCGCGCACCGCCATCATGGTTCCCTGCATCACGGCGACCATCACTTCGCCCTCATCCTGCACGGCGCGCAATTCACCCTGACAGACCGTCAGCGTGCGTCCGGCGCGCACCACGCGGCCCACCGCCACGAAGCGATTGCCCGCCGCCGGCGCCATGAGGTTCACCTTGAACTCGGCGCTCATCACGCCAGCCCCCGGCTCCATCAGGGTGAGCGCGGCGTAGCCGCAGGCGCTGTCGAGGACGGACGCGACCACCCCGGCATGGAGGAAGTCGTGCTGCTGGGTCAGCTTGGCATTGAAGGGAAGCGCGATGAGCACTTCACCCGGCTCGACGAGCACGAGGGCGGCGCCCAGCGTGGCCATGAACTGCTGGCGGGCAAAACTCTCGCGCACGCGAAACTCATAGTTGGGGTCCTGCACCGCGCCTCGCGCCATGGCCCCCTCCCGCGTCATTCAGATGTTGTCGGCGTCCACCGTCTCCAGGGTCGGCCGCTTCGCCGTGCGGCCATCCCCTGATGAAATACCACGCGCGTGGCGCCAAAGCCACGGCACCAGGTGTTCGCCGGTCCATCGGAGCTCGTCGCCCAGGCGCGACACGATCGATGCCGGCGCCATCGGCGGCAGCGGGGTGGCCCACGCATCGTCATGACCGGGAAGGCGCAGCGCGTGCGCCAGCGCGGACGCAATGCGGGCATGGCCCTCGCTGTTGGCATGCAGCCGGTCGGCGCTCCACAGGCGCAGGTCGCTCGTCACGGGTTCGCGCGCCAGGTCGACGCACGTGGCCCCGGTGCGCGCGCAGATCTCGCGCACGAGCTCGTTGAGCGACAGCAGCCGGTCGCGGACGAGACGCGCCACCGGCGCCACCTCGCTGAGATCGGGCATCGTGATGGTCAGCACCGTGGCTCCGGCGTCGGCAAAGGCCGCCAGCATGCGCTCCGTCTCGCGGGCCACGGCCTTCACGTCGCAGCGGCGCCGGGCGAGGTCGTTCACGCCGGAGAAGACCGTGACGAGATCCGGGTGCATGGCGAGGGCCGGCAGCAGCTGCTCACGCCGCACGTCCTTGGTCAGGCGCCCGCGAACGGCGAGGTTCGCGTAGAGCAGGTCGCCGCCCTGCGCCGCCGACACGTGTGCCGCCAGCCGATTCGCCCAGCCGCGATACCCACCACGGCCATCCGGATCATCCAGGCCTTCGGTGGAGCTGTCGCCAATGGCGACATAGCGGGCGTAGTGCCGGGGGGCGGTGTTCGTCATGGGGGAACGGAAAATATACGGCGCGGTCACCACCGATGGGAACGTTTGCCGGGCCTGTCAGGTTTGTCTGATACCCTCCTACCCGCATACGCCCGTGCCCCTCATCCTGTTTCTCAAGCTGTACGCAACGGCAATTGTCGTCTTCTTCGCCCTCGACCTGACCTGGCTCGGCGTCGTGGCCAGGAATTTCTACGCCCAGCAGATGGGCCACCTGACGCGCGCCGACGTGCAGTGGGGACCGGCCATCCTGTTCTACGTGATCTATGTCGTGGCCATCGTGATGCTCTGCGTAAAGCCCGGCCTGGATCGCGACTCGATTGGCCGCGCGGCCGCACTCGGCGCGCTGTTCGGCCTGGCCGCGTACGCGGCCTTTGATCTCACCGCGCTGGCGCTGCTCAAGGACTTCCCGACCAAGGGCGCGATCGTTGACTTGATCTGGGGCACGGCGCTCACGGCCACCGTAAGCGGCGCGACGACCGCGGTCGGACGGTGGATACTGAACGGGTGAGCGAGGCTCGGCGGCTATCGCCGCCGATGGTCGTGGCAGACGAGGTCAATGACGACGGCGCACGACAAGATCAGCACGGGATCTTCGGCCGCGCCCACGTCGACACCGTAGGTGTCCGCGAGCGTGAACCACTGCTTCGAGACGTGGGCCACCGGGGCATCACCGCGACGGAAGAGATATTCGTGCTTCATCAGGTCGCCCTCGGCGACCAGGTCGTCGGGGCCCGGCACGTCGACGGTGAAGACCTGATGGAAGAAGGTGAAGAGCTCCTTCTTGACCACCGCGACGAGCGCGCCGCCGGCGTACAGTTCATAGGTCGGCGCCAGGGAGAGGAACTTCTGGCTGATGAAGGCCAGCTCGTTGCCCGCCATGTCCTGGAACGACGCCTTGTTGCCAACGCTGATCGCCTTGCCGTCCACGAAGTAGACGTCGTTGCCGTCCTCGTCGCGGATGGTGAAGTCGTTCCCCCAGGCGAGGAGTTTCTGCCGCAGCACATAGCGCATGGGATTCTCCGTCCGCGAGGTGGCCTACGACGCCGTCTTGAGCGTGTAGTGCAGCTCGTAGGCGTGCACCCCGGGCGTGATCGTGAGGTGGCACTGGCCGCTGATGCCGGCCAGCTCACCGGTCCCCGAATCAGGGACGATGCTGATGCTCAACTGCTGTACGCCCCCGGTCATGATCCCCGAGTGCTGCAGGACGAAGCTGCCGGCGCGGCCGTGCAGCGTCCCCGAGACCCGCTCCAACGCGACATAGCCGGCGGAGCCTGGTATCGCCGTGGTCGCGCCAAGCATCGTCCCGGCCCCCGCCGCCTCGAGGTGACCGTGGTATCGCTTGTCGATCGCGAGGCGTGACTCCGTCACGCCGTCGTGGGTATTGCTGGCCTGCGGCGTCATCGTGACCTCAAAGGTCCCGCGCGCGGTCATCGAGTGATTGGTCACGGCGTCCTTGCTCCCGAGGCAATCGAGTGCCTCGCATACGTTCCCGATGGACGCCGGCCGTCACCCGCCGACGGTCAGCGTTTTGCCGCCTCCAGCACGCCCATCGCCCCCTTGGTCGCGTCGGCGAAGGCATGCGACACGAAGGGATAGACCCCTGGTTCGGCGAGCCGAAGTTCGAAGATGGCGCCGCCGCCCACCGGTACATTGTACGTCTGAACCCCCTTCAATGGCGAGCCGAACGCATCCGCGTAGATGGCGTCGAAGATGGCGCCGACGACGTGGAATGAACTGGTGCGGTTGGGGCCGGCGTTGACGACGTACAGGCGAATGGGCGTGCGTGGCTTCACCGCAATCGGGTGCGTGGCGTAGCGCGAGGCCACGCCGTTGAATGTCACGAAATCGGGTGACGCGCCCAGCAGCTTCTGCCAGTCGAGCGCTCGCAGCGAGTCCTTCCCCTGCCCGGCCCCCATGTAGAACTCGCTCTGCACCAGCACGAACTCCTGCGCCGCCGGACGCGGCGAGACTGGATCGATGATCAGCGCCCCGTACATGCCGTTGGCGATGTGGGCGGCCACCGGGGCCGTGCCGCAGTGGTACATGAACGCGCCGGGAACCCGCGGCACGAACGTAAACTGGATGCTGTCCTTGGGATTCACGTTGCGATACGCGCGATTGGGCGCAATCTCGGCGGCGTGAAAGTCCATCGAGTGCGGCATGTTGGCGCCGTTCACCAGGGTGAACTCGATGGTGTCGCCGACGGTGGCGCGCAGCACCGGACCGGGGACGATCGAGTCGAAGGTCCAGGCGTCATACCAGACGCCGGTGGAGACCTCGTGACGCACGGCAACGCTCGTCATCCGGATGCGGTGTCGACGTGCGCTGCTGCGCGGCGGGGCGTCAGCCGCGCGATCCGGCTTCGTGGTCGCTGCTCCCACGGGAGCCTCGCCATGCGACATCTCGGCGGGCGGCGTGAGCGGGGCAGCGGTGGAGGGGGCAGCAGCGGGGCGCTGCGGAGCGGGCGAACCGCAGGCGGCGGCGAGAACCACCGCGACGAGCAGGGGGCGCATAAGATTCTCGGGGGGCAAGAAGTATGTGATATACCATAATACCCCGCGCAGTGCCAAACGATGCGGCCGCCGCGCGTTGGAGCGCGGCGGCCGCCTCGGTACGCCTGGGAGCTACGGCGTCGCCAGCTTCTTCCGCGCGAAGGGCCGCGTGAAGGCCGCTGGCGGGTTGTGGGCTCCGGCCGCCAGGTCGTAGGCCTTCTGGAAGAATTCCTTCGCCTTTACCGCCTGCCCCTGCTTCTCGTACGTCATTCCGAGGAGCGCGTGCATGAACGGATCGCGTTCATTGCCGCGCAGGGCAAGCGCCTTCGTCAGGTTGGCTTCGGCGGTGGCGAGGTCGCCGGTGTACAGCGCGACATAGCCCGTGAGGTACGGGAAGAATCGTTCCTGCTGGCGTGCCATCGCCGTGTCGCTGTCCAGCGCCTTGCGGGCGGCGGCCACATGCTGGGCCGCCCCCTTCTTGTCGCCATGACGGGCGGCCAGACGCGCGAGCGCGTGCTCCAGTCGGAAGTCCCACAGGCTCTTCGGGTGCGTCCGCGGCTCCGGTTCCTTGTTCCCGAGTTCGCTCCCCAGGCGATAGTACTTGTCCGCTGCCTTCAGGTCGCCGGCGTCAATGCAAATGCGCGCCGCTTCGTTGGCCATTTCGCCCTGCTGGTAGAACGCGTTCTGCGGCTCCTCGGCTTCACGCGTCTTCCAGTACGCGATCACCATCTCCTCGTACTTGACGGTGTTCGCGCAGTCGCCGTCGAAGGCATACGACATGGCCATGGCGCGCTGCGACGTGGCCTTGGCGGCGGCGTTGGGTGCGCTGGCGATGAGCGCCTGAAAGATCTCGCGCGCCTTGGCGGTCTCGCCGTCGGCGTCGAGGCGGCTGGCGAGGCGCGTGCTGTCTGCGCGCGGCGAGGGCTGTTGCGCGCCCGGCGGAGCGGCCTGGGCAGCGAGCGCGAGCGGCAGAACGGCAACGACAAGCAGCAGGGGGCGAAGCGACATGGGCACTCCGAAGATGTGGGCAGAGGCTCGGGAGGTCGCCGCCTGACCAGCGGCGGCAGTGACCGCTAGTATATAGTCGCCGCGCACCGCGCAGGCATCCAGTCACCCCGCCCGGCCGGTTGGCACCAGAGGAGCGATCCGATGAACAAGCGCGACTTCATTCGCACGATGGGCGGCGTCTCGGCCGGCCTCGTGTTTGGTCCAGACCTGCTCGCGCAGTATGCGGCCGTCCCGGCCACGGCGCTCGCCGAGGATGAGCCGTTCTGGGCGGCGGTCCGCGCCAAGTTCAAGCTGAACCCCGACTACATCAACCTCGAGAACGGCTACTACTGCTTCCAGCCGGAAGAGGTGCTCGAAGGTTTCATGGGGCACGTGCGCCGCATCAATTACATGGGCTCGCGCTACATGCGCACGGTGAAAGACGAGGACAAGCTGCGCGTGCGCACCCGGCTGGCCGCGATGGCGGGCTGTTCGCCGGCCGAACTGATCATCACGCGCAACACCACCGAGTCGCTCGACACCGTGATCGCCGGCTTCGACTGGAAGCCGGGCGACGAGGCGGTGATGGCCAATCAGGATTACGGCGCGATGCTCGACCAGTTCCGGTTGCAGGCGCGCCGGTTCGGGATGATCAACCGCTTCGTGGACGTGCCCATCAATCCGGCGAGCGACGACGAGGTCGTGCAAGTGTACGCGAACGCCATCACGCCCAGGACGCGCCTGTTGATGATCTGCCACATGGTGAACATCACCGGCCACGTGCTCCCGGTGCGCGCCATCTGCGACATGGCGCACGCCCGCGGGGTGCAGGTGATGGTGGACGGCGCGCACGCCTTCGCCCATCTCGACTTCAGGATTCCCGACCTCCACTGCGATTACTACGGCGCGTCACTGCATAAATGGCTGTCGGTTCCGCTCGGCGCGGGAATCCTGTACGTGAAGAAGGATCGCATCGCCGGGCTATGGCCCATCTACGGCGACGGCGCGCCCGACGACGATATCCGCAAGCTGAACCATACCGGCACGCACCCGTGCCATACGGACCTCGGCATCGAGAATGCCATCGCGTTTCACGAGGCGATCGGGAACGCGCGCAAGGAGGCGCGCCTGCGCTTCCTGCAGCGCTACTGGAGCGACCAGGTGCGCGGACGTCCGAAGTTCATCCTTAACACGCCAGCGGATCCCGCGCGATCGTGCGGCATCGCCAACGTGGGCATCGAGGGCGTGAAGCCGGCCGACCTGATGAAGATGCTGTTCGAGCAGCACCACATCTGGACGGTGGCCATCGATGGCGCCGGCGTGCGCGGGGTGCGCGTGACGCCGCAGGTGTACACCACGACCGCGGAACTGGATGCGTTCGTGAAGGCGCTGAAGGCGATCGCCGCGTAGCGCGCCCCGTTTGCACACGAGCCCCTCGCGCCGTGGTGGCGCGAGGGGCTCGTGCAGGTCCGGCGACCCGTTACTTCGCCAGTTCCGCCAGCACTGCCGCCAGCGCGTGCACGCGCGACGGATCCGCGGCTCCCGTCACGTCCGCAGCCAGCGTCTTGGCGAGCGCCGCATACGCCGACTTGCGCTTCGCGCCGCTGGCGGCCTCGGCGGCGTCAATCGCCCCGCTGATTGCCGTCGTGCGCGCCGCCGGCAACCCTTGGCCACGCACCAGCTGGTCGAGGTAGGCCCGCGCCACCACGGCCTGCGCCGGCCACCAGTTCTTCATCTGGTTCTGCGGGTTGTTCACCTCGTGTTGCACCAGCTTGGCGGCGGCGATCTCGTTGGCGGAGAGCAGCTCGCTGGGCGCGAGTTCAAGGACGTCGAGTCCCCGCGCGATCTCGGAGCTCCAGATGTATCCGTTGTGCCAGTACGCCGACCACGAACCCCCGATGTGCAGCGTGTCGGCGTTCACCGGGCCGCGGTCGAAGTAGGCGATCTCCTGCACGTGCGCCGGATCGGTGAAGTCGAAGACGGAGACGCCGCCCTGATACCACCCCTGCGCCATGAGGTCGCGGCCGGGGACTGGGATGATGGCGCCGTTGTGCGCGACGCAGTTCTCGGTGCTCGTCTGCGCCACCGGAAGCTTGTAGTAGCCAGCCAGCGTCAGCGCGCGGTCCTTCAGCGTGAAGATGGCGTCGGCGCCCCAGGTGAGCTTGTCACTCGCACGACAGCGCGGCGCGACACCGCCACCCCACTCGTCGGTGAAGAGCACCTTGCCGCCGTCGTTGCTGAAGTTCGCCGAGTGCCAGTAGGCGAAGTTGGGGTCCATCACCTCGGCGATGCGCTTGGGATTCGCCGGGTCCTTGATGTCGAGGATGATGCCGTTGCCCGAGCAGGCGCCCGCCGCGAGTCCGATGGCGGGGTATGCCGTGATGTCATGGCATTGGTCCGTCCGGGCCGTCGCCTGCGTCCCGGCGCCGTGCTCACCGCCCTTCCACAACCCGGCGATCGCGCCCGAGGAGTCGGCAAAGATGCGCGGGGTGTTCACCACCTTCGCCTCGGCCGGATTGGCCAGCGGGACGCGAATGACCTCGATGCGGAAGAGCGACGTATTGGGATCCTTGTCCGGCAGGGCGCCCGAGCATCCCGCCAGTTCGTTCGGCGACCGGACCAGGCTCGTGCCCTGGACGTAGATGTAGACGACCCCCTTGTCCTTGGGATCCTCGACGAGCGTGTGGGTGTGCGAGCCGCGGCATGTCTGCACCTGCGTGATGAGCGTCGGGTGCTCGATGTCGCTGATGTCGAAGATTCGCACGCCGCGGAAACGCTCGGCGCTGACGGTGTCCTTCACCCCGCCAGCGGCACAGTCGACGCGTCCACGCGTCTCTTCCACCGACATGAACATCAGGTGGCCCCACACCGACAGGTCGCCCTGTCCGCCCGGACACGGGTAGGCCGTCGTCAGCTTGAGGTGCCTCGGATCCGACGCGTCCCAGATCTGGAACCCGTTGAAGTTCCCCTGGAAGACATGCTTGCCCGCAAAGGCAAGGTCGGAGTTCATGAACGAGAAGTTGCCGAGGTTCTTCGCGTCGTACATCGCCTCGGGCTTCCACGTCGTCGAGACGACGTGAAGGTTCCACGCCGCTTCGTCCGCATCCTTCCATCCGGATTTCAGGGTGGCACGTGGATCGGTCGTGCTGGCGCCTTGTGCGCCCGCGTGGGAAGCGCTGAGCAGCGCGCTGAACGCGATCGCGGCCGCGCGCAAGGCGCGGAACGACGGAATGGGGGGCATTCGTACCTCGGTTGGTGATGGAGTCGGGCAGTTACTTCGACGGCAGGTTGGACAGCATCGCTCGCATGCGGGCGATTTCCGCGCGCTGGTCGGCATCGACGTCAGACGCGAACCGGAAGATGGCGGTGTTCTGTGCCGCTCCGGTAGTGGCAAAGAGCGCCGCGACCATGTCGAGCGCTCCCGAATGGTGCTGGATCATCCCGCTCAGGAACAGTCGATCGAAGGCGGCGCCGCGGGCTGCCTTGAGGTCCGTCATCTGCGCCCGGGTGAGCATCCCCGGCATCATCGGCATGTCGTGGTCGCCCATGTCCATTCCGAGATGCGGCAGCGGATCAGGCGCTTCTTGCCCGTGCGCGCGGAGCCATTGCTGCATCATGGCGATCTCGTCCTTCTGGGAGACGTCGATGCGTTCGCCGCGCGAACGCAACAGCGGTGAGGTGGTGCGGTCGGCGATGAGCCGCACCATCTCGATGGCCTGCGCATGATGATGGATCATGCCCTGCATGAACTGCACGTCGGCGGCCGCCGGGGCACCGGCCGCCTGCGCCGATGCCGCGCGCGGGGATGCCGCGCTGGCCGCCGCACAGGAAACGGCCAGCGCCATCCTGAAGATCAGTCGGCGACCCACGGTCACGGCGTCACGAGCGGTGTGAGCCCCGCCGCCTTCCGCTTGGCATTGAGCGCGGCGAGGCGAGTCGTCTTGAGCGCCGTCCACCGCTTCATCACCTCGTCGAGCTGCTTGCCCGCCGCGGTGCACGCCGCTACCTGGCGCGTCGTCGGTGCAACTTCCGCTCCCTGCATCGCCATCGCCGCGCCCATCAGCGTGCCGCTCACGCTCGAGAGCGTCGGCGGACCGGCCGGCGCGCCGAAGCGGCCGCCAAACCCGCGTCCGCCACGGCCACGCGCTGGCGCCGGAGCAATCGAATCGAGCGCCGCCTTCAGCGCATCCACCTCAGCGCCGGATTCGTTCGCCAGCCTGGCCGCCAGCGCGCGTGCCTCGGCGAACGCCGCGCGCGCCGAGTTGGCGCCATCCCACATCTGCCGCGACAGCGCGTGCAGCGGCGCGAGCGCGGCGGCCGGCGTCTTCACGCGCGGATCGAGCTTCACCGTGATGGGTTGCGTGTACGCGGCCCCGGCGGCCCCGTCGACCGTCAGCCGCACGTTGTAAGCGCCCGGCGGCGCCCACGGCGAGTTCTCGGGAAGCATCGCGCGTCCGGGCACGGCGCCGGTGGCATCCACGTCACCCGCGGCGTTCACATCCTCCACCGGAGGCGGCTGCAGACGCATGTCCCACGTGACGCGATGCATTCCGGCCGACGCGCCGAAGATCTCCGGCTCGCCCGGCCAGTAGAGCGGCAGCCCGCAAAAGGTTGCCGAGATGTTCTGCTGGCAGATCTTGTCGTAGGCCGCGCGGTCGAGCGCCGGATGCGGGTTCAGCACCGGCTCCTTGCTGGAGTACGTGCGCACCACGACTCCCTTCGCGTCGAGGATCTCGACTTTCACGTCGCCCGCTGCGTGCGGCAAGAAGTAGTCGAGGATGGCCCCGGGCGGCGGGTTCTGGCCTGCCGGCACCTCGGGCGGCAGGGGCGTTGGTTCGTTGGTGCCGAACCGGATGCGCAGCGCCGGCATTGGCTTCACGAGGAACGCCTTGTGCGACGCGGCGGCCTGCGCAATCTCCGCGGCCTGCCGGATGGGCGTCAGGTTGTCGAGGATCCAGAAGCCGCGTCCGTGCGTCCCGGCCACGAGGTCGGCGCACTGGCATATGCTGTCATCCTTCACCTTGATGTCGCGCACCGAGATGGCGGGCATGTTGTTGCGCAGCGACTGCCACTGCGCACCGTCGTCGTACGACACCCAGACCTGCGCATCGGTGGCGGCGTAAAGCAGCCCCTTCACGCGCGAATCTTCGCGGATGGAATTTGCCGGATAGTTGGTGTTGATGCCGGCGTTGATCTCCGTCCACGTCTTGCCGCCGTCGTGCGTCTTCCAGAAGTGCGGCTTGTGGTCGTCGATGCGCAGCGTGTTCGCCGCGATGTACGCGGTCAGCCGGTCGTGACGTCCCGCTTCCATGTTGTAGATGCGCGTCCACGCCTTGAGGCCGGCGGGCGTCACGTTCGTCCACGTTGCGCCGCCATCCACCGTCACCTGCACCTGGCCGTCGTCGGTGCCGGCCCAGAGCACCTTCGCGTCCTTGTATGACGGCGCAAGCGCCGTAATCGCGCCGAGTGCGGAGTCCTTCACGACGGATGCGTACTTGCCGGCGCTTGTCGGCACGTCCCACTTCTTGCCGCGCGTCAGGTCAGGGCTGATGCGCGACCACGTGAGGCCGCGGTCGGCCGTCCTCCAGACGGCGTTCGACGCATAGAACAGCAGGTCGGCGTTCACCGGCGAGAAGCTCAACGGCATCGTCCGCACGTTGCGGTTGAACGCCTCGCCGTTGGGGCCGCGCGCTGACATGTCGGGGCCCACCTGCGTCGTCTGCCGCGTGCGACGGTCCCAGCGCGACACGCCCTGACGCGCGCTGCCGAACACCACGTCGGGATCGCGCGGGTCGGGCGCGGCAACGCCGTACTCCTGGATGTTCACCGGGGTCCAGTCGCGGAACGTGATCTGGCCGTCCATCGACCGGCTGTCCACGCACGCCGAGCCGCTGTCCTGCTGCCCCGCGCACAGGCGGTACGGGAAGGCGTTGTCGGCGGTGACGTGGAACATCGCCGCCGTGTTCTGCGTGTACCAGTTGCTCCACGAGACGCCGCGGTTGGCCGAGATCACCGCGCCCTGATCGGAGATCGCGATCAGGATGTCGGGGTTGTTGGGGTTGATCCAGATCCGCTGATAGTCATCGCCGCCCGGCGCGCCGCGCACGGCCGACCAGTTCAGCCCGCCGTCCTCGGTGCGCCACATCACGGTGGACGCGCTGTAGATGACGCTCTCGTTCTTGGGATCCACGACGATGGGCGGCAGGTCGCCGCCGCCGATGCGCCCAAGCGGGCGCGGGTCGGGAGTGCGACGCGGCTTGCCATCGGGCCCGTTCACGGCCAGCTGCCAGTGTTCGCCGCGATCAGTCGAACGGTAGAACGCGACGGGTCCGGACGCGCCGTTCGCCAGCGCTGGCGCAACCATCGCATACACCAACTGCGGATTGCTCGGCGCGATCGCGATGTTCGCCTGCAGCACGCTGGCCGGCAGGCCATCCGTCAGCTGCTTCCACGTGCTGCCGCCGTCCGTGGACTTGAAGATGCCGTTGCCGCCGCCGCCGAACGTGCTCCCCTCATAGAAGGTCTGCTGCTGCTGCCAGAGCGTGGCGTACACGATGTTCGGATCGATTGGATCGATGCGCACTTCATTGGCGCTCGTATACTCGTCTTTGTACAGCACCTTGGCGAACGTCTTGCCGCCGTCGGTCGAACGGAAGATGCCGCGCTCGGCGTTCGGGCCATAGGGATGGCCGAGAACCGCCACAAAGAAGCGGTCGGGATTCCGCGGATCCACGTCGATGTACGCGATCATCTGGCTGTCGAACAGACCGAGATGCGTCCACGTCTTCCCCGCGTCGGTGGACTTGTAGACGCCGAGCCCGGTGGCCAGGTCGGGACGAATGATCCCCGCTCCCGTGCCCACGTAGATGACGTTGGGGTTCGACGGCGCGACGGCGATGGCGCCGATGGAGCCCGTTCCTTCCTTGTCGAAGATCGGCTCCCAGTTGTTGCCGTAGTCGGTGGAGCGCCAGACGCCGCCGTTGTCGAAGCCAACATACGCTACGTTCGGCTGGCTCGGCACGCCGACCGCGGCGCGGCCGCGCCCCGCGCGGTTGGGGCCGATCTGCCGCCACTGCATCGCCGCGGACGGCGTCGGTGCCTGCGCCGGCAGCGCGTCCACGACCAGCACGAGCGTGAGCGCGACGACGGTCGCGCGGGCAAGGAAAGTTCGCACGGAATTCACCTGGGCTGGAGGGTCAGTCCTGCTTCGCGCCTGGCCGGTATGTCTTTTCGGTGTGCGCCTGCAACTGATTGGGATAGAAATAGACCTCGCGGAGATAGCCGTCCGCATAGTTCTTGGCCTGGTCGGCGAAATGTTTGGACGCCGGGTTGCTGTTCAGCCCGCCGGCCATCACTGCGCGGGCACGCACGCTGTCACCGAACTCCACCACCGCCACGAAGCTGTTGCCGTAGGTGCCGTAGATCTTCTTGGTCGTGCGTGCCGTGCGCATGTCGTACGAGGCGAGTGAGCCCCACCGCGCCGACGCAAAGCCCACCGGCACACTTGGCGCGTTGTCGTCGAAGCGCGAGTTGATGTCCGGCGCAATGCGCTGGAAGCGGTTGATCTCACCCCACGGCGTCTTCCACGTTCCAAAATCGGCGGTCAACCGGTCGCTGACGCGGGACAGGACCTGCAACTGCTGGTCGGGCGTGATGCGGGTAGCAACGTACTCGTAGGGGTCCATCGACGCGCCCTCGCGCGGAAGGCGCCACAGCTCCTCGGCCCAGAAGACGGCCAGCGTCGTCGGGATCGACGTCACGCCCCAGCGGTAATCCCATTTCCGAAGCAGCTGGATCTGATCCGCGAGCTTCGTCTTGACCGGATCGGAGTACGCGAGGTTGTCCCACGCCGTGACAAGCCGTGGAATTAGCGTGGCGAAGGCCGGCATCCAGCTGTCGTAGGCGGCGTCGCGCAGCGACTCGAGCGTGAAGTCCTTCTTGCCGGAGAGCACCGCGATGGCGTGGATGCCACGGGGGTTCTCGCTGCTCGGATCCATGTAGGTAGGGAAGTCGCTCTTCCTGGGGCTGTAGGGCCCGGCAGCGGTGTACGGCCAGTTGTTGGTGTTGTACAGCCAGCCGTTCGGCGGGTTCAGCACCAGCGGACTTTCCTCGACGCCGTGCAGCGGTCCCCATTCGGTGGCCGGGTCGCTCCCGTTCACGGGCCTCGACCAATCGAACCTCGGGTCACGCTTCGGGACGAAGTTGGCGTGCAGGTACGCGATGTTCCCTTCGGCGTCGGCGTAGATGGTGTTGTTGGACGAGTTGGTGTGCAGCTCCATCGACGCGCGGTACTCCTTGTAATTGCGCGCCTTGGTGCGGGTGTACGACTGCGTGAGCGCCTTCACCGGTTCGTTCATCAGGCGCACCGCGATCCACTGGCCGTTCATCTCGCGGACGATGGGGCCGTGGTGCGTGAAGTAGAGCGTGAAGTCGCGGGACTTCATTCCCTCGGCTGTCTTGTAGCGAACCGTCACGTACTTCGTGGTCACCGGCCGGGTGGTTCCCGCGTAGGCGTACACGTAGTCGTCCCCCGCCTTCGTCACCGTTTCGGCGTATTCATCCACCACATCGGCCGCGCTCGAGGTGTGCATCCACCCGGCGGTGGCGTTGAATCCCTGATAGATAAAGAACTGTCCCCAGGTGATGGCGCCGTACGAGTTCAACCCTTCGTCGCTCGTCATCTGCGCCTCCTCGCGGAAGTAGTGCGAGGTGTGCGGGTTGATGAGCAGCAGGGCGTGACCGTTCTTCGTGTTCGCCGCGGCGATTGCCGCGCCGTTGGAGCCCATCGGCACCGCGAACCTCGCCTCGGCTTCCTCCTCGGCGAGCGCTGCCGCGCTCGCGGCGTCGTTGCCCGACGGCGCCTGTCCGGCGCGCGCGCTGTAGAACTGCTCGACGCCGCGCAGGCCGATGCCGGAGATATCGCCGCCAATGCTCCCTTCGGTGAACGAGAGCGCCATCCAGGGCTCGAAGCGCGTGAGGACCTTCGGCTTCACCGACTTGTGCGTGTACAGGTAGTAGTTGAGCCCATCGGCCCACGCGTTCATCAGCTTCTTGAGCCAGTCGGGACTGGTGGCGTACTGCGCCTTCAGTTCCGTGCTGTCGATGAACATCCGCATGCGCAGGTCCCGCCAGATCTCGCCCTCGCCATCGGCCTCGGCCAGTCGCCCGATGGCGTTCAGGTAGTTGACCTCGACGCGATTGAAGTCATCCTCGGCCTGCGCGTAGATGACGCCAAAGACGGCATCGGCGTCGGTCTTCCCCTTCACGTGGGGAATGCCCCAGTCGTCACGCGTGATGGTGACCGTCTGGGCCTGGCGCTCCCAGCGCCGAACGTCGGAACGCGACTGCGCTGGCAACTGGGCGGCAACGGCCAGGGTCGCGAGAAGGAGCAGTTTCTTCATGGCGGGTTCCTGCAGGGGTAATCGGCGGTGGGATCGAGCGGCCGTACGGAGCCGTATGACGGACAAATGACGCTCATATAATAGATGCGCTGGCACCGGATGCGGCTATGCGTGAAAGCGCCATTGCTCGCGCCCGCGGCCGATGGCACCTTCCCTCAAGGAACGTCGGCCCACTGCCTGACGTTGTGAACGCATGCAAACCGACCTTTCCACCATGACGCCCCAGACAAACGTGCCGCGTCCCACTCCCAAGATTCTCATCGCCGGCGGCGGCTTCATGACGCCGTTCCTCCGCCTGATGGCGGAACTCACCGGCAAGGCGCGGCCCCGCATCGGCTACCTCCCCACCGCCGTCGGCGACCGGCCTGACGCGAAACTCAACTTCTACAACTGGTGCTCGCCGCTGAACGTCGAGCCGTTCGTGCAGGACGTCTTCATCGAGAGCCTGACGCAGACCAAGGGGTGGGACGAGGTCCTGCTCTCCGCCGATGCGATCCTCGTCTCGGGTGGCAACACGCTCAACCAGCAGGCCATCTGGCGGGCGCAGGGGATCGACGTGGTGCTGCGCGAGGCGTGGGAGCGCGGGATCGTGCTGGGCGGCGCCAGCGCCGGGTCGCTGTGCTGGTTCGAGGAAGGCACCACGGACTCACGCCCCAAGGCGCTTTCCATCGTGAAGTGCCTCGGGTTCCTGCCGGGAAGCCACTCGCCGCACTACGACGCTGAGCCGGGGCGGCGGCCGTTGTACCAGGAACTCATCCGCACCGGGCAGCTGAAGCCGGGGTATGCCTGCGACAACGAGGCTGGCCTCTACTTCGAAGGAACCGAGCTCAAGCGCGTGGTGGCGGCCAAGGACAACGCCAAGTGCTACCACGTCAGCGCGGTGAATGGCGAGATCGTGGAGAAAGTTCTGGAGCCGGAGCGGATCGCGTAACGCACTGGGAACGACAGCGCCCGGTGGCACCGACGCGGTGCCGCCGGGCGTTTCGCATTATCGCGCTACCCTCGCGGCCGGTTCTTGGTCCAGATGAGGACGACGGCGCAGTAGGATCCCGACAGGCTTCCGCGGACCGCCGGAGCGTTCACCCCCTTTGCGATCCGGTACTGTACGGGTGCCAGCAGAATGTCCGGCCAGGTTTCGATGGCCAGTACTTCGCTGGGTGGTGCGAGCATGTCCGCGTCCGCGAATCCGCCGGCCTGCAGAACGTCATCCACATAGACTGCAGTAAATTGGCACCCCGCCCGCCCAATGATCTTGCTCTGTCCGCTATAAACAAACCCGCGCGCCTCCCGCATCACATCGGAGGTGAGGATCGCCGACCGTAGCGCCGGCGCGCCGGGCAGGAATGTGGTTCCCATGCCGATCCGCTTGCGCCGCAGCACCTCATCCAGCAGTCGCAGGTTGGCGTCCTTCTTCCCCACCACGGTCACCGCCTCGAGCGCCTGCACCTGGCTGCGGAGTGCGATCGTCGGCATCGCGCTCGCCCCCTCCGGGGCGTTCACGAGCAGGCTTTGCGGCTCACTGCCGATGGCGCGAGCCTCAACCACCCAACTGCCGGGCGGCAGGTCGCCCAGCGTGAACTCGCCGCGGGCGATGGCCGCCTCGCGGCCGAGCGCCGGCACGACGACGCGTCCCGACTCCACGGCCTTGCCGTTCACGCGCGCGACGCGCCCGCGAATGATGGCGTCGCCATGCGACTCGGCGGAATCGGCGAGCGCAATCTCCAGCCGCCCGATGCCGCTTGGCGGGATGGGCGTCACCGACCCGATGATGCGGTGATGCCCCGGGCTGGTCACGTCCAGTTCCAGCGGCGCGTCGATGGGTAGATGACAGACCAGGAACGCGCCGTCGTCCTCGATGCTCGCCGTCGCGCGCTCGGTCACGGTGCGGTAACTCCCGGAGTCGAGCGCGAAGGCCTTCCAGCTCAGCCGCACCGCCGTGCCGGCCACCGCATGCTGCTGGCGCGCATCGCGCGCATATCCCACCAGCATCCCCGACGACGACTCGGCGTCCTCGTCGCCGCAGCGCAGGGTGCGGATCGTGCGGCTCGACGGCACAGCGAGATCCGCCATCACCTCAGCGTCAGCATCGAGCGCGATGCCGCGCGTGGGCGCGTCGAGCCCCAGCGCGGTGAGCGCGTCGTGGTAGAAGCCGAGCGTGTATTGGCCGGGGGCGAGGCCGATGATACGATAGCGGCCGGCGCTGTCGGTCTGCGTGCTATGCGGTGCCTGCGTGGCGCCCGCCGCCGCGAGCTGCACCGCAGCGCCGGCGAGTGGGCGCGCCGCCACGGAATCGTAGACCACACCATACACGGCGCCGCGCGGCGCCGCGACCGGCACCTGCGCGGCGAGTGGTCCCGCCGCCGCCAACGCCAGCCACCACCCGCTTCGCCCGACCGGCATGGGCCCCTGGCTACTTAGGGCAGTATCTGAACCGTCGCCCGACCGGCGCTTTCCCGCAAGGACGCCGAGTACTCGCCGCGCAGGCGCCGCTTCACGCTATCCGGCTCCAGCTTCACACCTGCGGCATCCAACTTGCCACTCATCTCGAGCAGTTGTGTGGAGTCGCGCAGAACGAAGACGCGCATGTGGGTCCACGTGCTCGCGGTGTCCCGCGTCATGAACGTGGTCACGGAGATGAACGCCCCGTTCCGCTGCCCCTCGGCGTCAATGGGCTCGGCGACGTCGCGCACGTAGCGCGTGTACTCCTCGAACTTTCCTGGCTTCGCGCGCCAGTAGTAGATCTGCGCGATGGTGCCGCGTTCGATGGCCGGCGTGGTCGCTGGTGTCATGCGCGTGTGCAGGGAGCACGCGCTCAAGCTGGCCGCGGCGAGCAACAGATGAAATCGCATGGACGCTCCGAATGGCTTGGCAGGCTCGGCGTTCACCGCTCGAGCCGGCGTGCACTAACTAGCCAAAGTCGGCGCGTCCTCGCTAGGTGGCAGGCGCGCTGCGGGCTAGCCGAGCAGCGGGTCGGCTCCCTGTTCGGCGCTCGCCGCCTGCCGCTGCACCATCCGGTAGTACTGTCCCTGCGCCGCCATCAGCGACTCGTGCGTCCCCTGCTCGACGATGCGCCCTTCCTCCATCAGCAGGATCAGGTGGGCGCGCCGCACCGTGGAGAGGCGGTGCGCGATGATGAACGTGGTGCGCCCCGCCAGCAGGTCGGCCATTGACGCCTGGATCAGCTGCTCGCTTTCGGTGTCGAGGTTGCTCGTTGCTTCGTCGAGGATCAGGATCTGCGGCCGCGCGAGGATGGCGCGCGCGATGGCCAGCCGCTGCTGCTGCCCACCGGACAGCTTCACGCCGCGCTCCCCGACGAAGGTCTCGTAGCCGTCGGGGAGGCGCACGATGAATTCGTGCGCGTTGGCGCGGCGCGCCGCGTCCTCCACATCGGCGTCCGTCGCGTTGTGCCGTCCATACGCGATGTTGTCGCGCACCGAGCCGTCGAACAGGAAGACATCCTGCTGGACGATGGCCAGCAGGTCGCGGTAGCTCGCCAGCCGGTAGTCGCGGATGTCCGTTCCGTTCAGCGTGATGCGGCCGCGCGTTGGATCATGAAAGCGCGCCACCAGGTCGGTGACGGTCGTCTTGCCCGCGCCACTGCGCCCCACCAGCGCCACCACGCTGCCGCCGGGCACCGTGACGGTGAAGTCGCGCACTACCGGCCGTCCCTCGCGGTACTCGAACTCCACCTCCTCCAGGCGCAGCTCCCGCACCACCGGCGGCGCGTCGGTCGCGCCCGGCCGGTCGGGTTTGTCGTGCTCGAGCGCGAGCAATTCAAAGACGCGTTCCATCGCCGCCAGCGACCGCTGCAATTCAGAGAACGAGTTCACCAGCTGCCAGACAGGATTCAACAGCAGGAACGTGTACCACTGGAAGGCCATGATGTCGCCAATGGACGCGCGTCCCTGCAATTGCAGCACGCCGCCGTACCAGAGGATCACGACGTTCACCACGCCCAGCAGCAGCCCCCATGAGGTCCAGATGACCATCTCGCGGCGCTGCGCGAACATCTCCTTGCGCAGGATCGTGTGCCGGCCGCGCATGTAATCGAGCAGTTCCTGCATCTCGCGCCGGAACGCGCGCACCACGCGAATGCCGCTGAACGTCTCGCCGACGCGCCCGTCCACCGCCTCGGCGTCCTTGCGCAGCGACCGGTAGATGGGGCGGATGCGCTTGGCCGAGATGAAGCTGATGAGCACGATCCCCGGAAGGATCGCCATCGCGGTGAACGCCAGCCGCCAGTTGAGCGCGATCAGGATGCCGACGGCGACAATCAGGCGGATCAGCGAGACGGCCGGTGACACGATGGCGAGCTGCAGCATCCCCGTGGTGGTGTCCACGTCGCCGCTGATGCGCGACAGGATGCCGCCTGTCTTCATGTCCCACAGCCGGGGGAGCGGCAGGTGCAGCAGGCGCTCGAAGAGCGCGCGCCGCAGCGAGAGCATCACCGTGGTGTTGAGCAGCCGCTGGCGGTAGTCCTTGAACGCCCCCAGCAGGTTGGAGACGATGATCAGCGCCAGGAAGAGTGCGCCCGCCGTATGCAACCGCGTGGCGCGCTCAGCGGCGGTGAGGCCCGTGGCCAGCAGCACCTTGTCCACGATGAAGCGCATGAACAGCGGCTCCACCATCTGCAGGCCGGCGGCGGCGAGGGCGAGCGCGAAGAGCGCGCCGACCGCCCAGCCGTGCGGCTTGAGCCAGCGCAGGTATTCGCGCATGTACTGGCGGCGACGCGCCGGCTTCGCGGGCTCTCCCGGCTTCTGCCCGCCCGTGGCGTCCAGCGTCTCGTCAATGCGTCGCGCTCGATAGTCCGCGAGGAACTTTCGGAAGCGCGCACGCGAGGTGCGCGGGCGGTCGGGGCCGGGCGTCAGGTCCGTCATAGGGGGGCATTGGACGATTGCGCCCGCATCCGCTCCTGCGCAAGCCACATATCGAACGTCGTGGGTCCGATCCGTGCATCCGGTCCGGCCAGGAAGACTTCACCCGACGCGTCCGGGCCGAACGAGACGCCCCGCCAGCTGGCACGAATGGGCGTCCGGTCACCACGCGCCTCGAGAGTGCGGCGTGCCATGTCCACCAGGTCGTGCGTATCGGGCCCGGCCAGGTCGGGGGCCAGCCCATGCGGCTCACCCAGTGCCAGCTCGATCAGCACGGCCACCACGTCCGCCGACGCCACCGGCTGCAGCAGCACGGGAGGCAGCGTGACGATCCCCTCGCGCTGCGACCACCCCGCCATCTGTCCCGCGAACTCGTGGAACTGCGTGGTTCGCAGAATGGTGTACGGAATCGACGACTGCTGCACCAGTTCTTCCTGCCGCAGTTTTCCCGCGTAGTGCGGCACCTGCGGCAGGCGTGGCGCGCTCACGATGGACAGCAGTACGTGATGACGAACTCCAGCACGCCGCTCGGCGGCCAGCAAGTTGCCGGTGAGCAGGCCGAACGCCTCGCGGCTCGACGCCGCGTTCGTGCCACTTTCGTTGGTGACGTCGATTGCGGCGTGCACTCCCTCGAGCGCCGCATCAAGTCCCGCTCCCGTCCGGAGATCGACGCCAACCGACCGCGCCACCACCACCGCCTGATGCCCCGCGTTCTGGAGCGCGGTGACCACCTGACGCCCAACCATCCCTGTGCCGCCAATGACCGCAACGCGCATTGCCCTGTCCTCCATCGGTTGGTTGGCCCCACCCGATAATACACCCGGCGCCCGGCTGACTAATATCCATCATGCCCACGCGCGTCCTCCGCCACGCCATCGGCGTCTTCGCTGCAGGAGTCGCGCTGCTCGCCGTCGCCAGCAGCGCGCTCGCCGCGCAGGGAGCGCCGCCCACCGATGCCCAGCTCACGGACCGGGTGGACGAGTACATGATGCGGCTCGAGAATCTCGGCTACACTGGCGGCGTGCTCGTCGTCCGGAATCGCCGAGTGGTGCTCGAGCGCAGTTACGGGATGGCCAACCGTGCCGCGGGCGTCGTCGCGGACACGGCGACCGTGTACAACCTCGGCTCGATCACCAAGCAGTTCACGGCGGCGGCCATTCTCCGCCTCGAGGAACTCGGCAAGCTTCGCACGACCGATTCCATCGCGCGGTTCTTCCCCGATGCCCCCGCCGACAAGCGCGCCATCACCCTGCACCAGCTGCTGACGCACACGGCGGGCTTCAACTCCGACTACTCGCCGTCGGATTACGAGGTGACGTCGCGCGATGAGTACGTGCGCCGGATGTTCGCGGCGCCGCTGCGCACACCGCCGGGAAGCACGCACTTCTACGCGAACGCCGGCTATTCGATGCTCGCGGCGATCGTCGAAGTCGTCACCGGTCATGTTTACGAGACCGCGCTCCGCGAGCTCGTGCTGGAGCCGGCCGGAATGCGCGAGACGGGATACAAGGCGCCCGGCTGGCCGTCTGCCCGCATCGCGCACGGTTACCAGAACGGCCGTGATTGGGGGACGATCGTCGACCGCATTGCTCCCTCCGATGCCCCCTATTGGGCGCTGCGAGGGAATGGCGGCCTGCACACGACCCTGAGCGACATGGCGCGCTGGGACGCCGCTCTCAACGACGCCCGCGTCCTTACCGATTCAAGCCGCCGCAAGTTCATGACCGGCTACGTCAACGAGGGCCCTGAAGGCGATTCGCAGTACGCGTACGGCTGGGCGGTGATGAAGACGCGGCGTGGCACACGCCTGGTCACCCACAACGGCGGCAATGGCGTCTACGTGGCGGAGTTCCTTCGCTTCGTGGACGACAGTGTCACCATCTTCGCGACATCCACGGTATCGGAGCTCACCGCCACTCCCGTCGTGCGCGTGCTCACGCGCATCGCCTTCGGCGAACCCTATGAACTGCCGCCGGAGCGGTTGACGGCCTCCGCCAGGGTGCTCGCGGACGTCGCCGGCACCTACCGCCTCGCTGACAGCAGCCGGCTGACTCTTCGCGTCGTGAATGGCCGCCTGATGGCCGAAGCCATCGGGCAGCAGGCATACGCCCTGCTCGCCACGGGCGACACGACTTCGCCGCCGGGTGCCGCCGAGGCGAATGCGCGCGCGCGGCTCATCGTCGAGGCGCTCGTCGCTGGCAATGTCGGCCCGTTGCTCGCGGCACGCGGCGAGGGCGGCCCCGACTCGGCGGAAGTCGCGCGCCAGGAGGCGCAGTTGATGGCGGGACGCCGCGAGCGGCTTGGCGACTTTCAATCCATTGACGTGATTGGTTCGCTGCGCGGCCCGGAAGGCGGCTTGCGCACCACGGTGCGGCTCAACTTCGCGCGCGGCGGCGCCACCAATATCTATACCTTCAATCGCAGCCGGCGCATCGAGGACCTCGGGGCGCGTCCGTACTCCGCGGTTGAACTCATACTGACCGGGGGCGGCGAGTTCCTGACGTTCGACCTGCGCGGCGGCACGACTGTGCGGCTACGTTTCGTGGACGGCTCGGCCATCGCCGCCACGCCCTCCGGACCAATAACCCTCAGGCGCGAATGAGAATCGTCGGCGGCAAGTGGGCGGGAAAGGACCTCACCTCTCCCAATGACTTCCGGGTGCACCCCACGGCGGAGAAGGTGCGCGCGGCCACGCTCGACCTGCTCAAGGGCGACCTGAAGGACGCGCGCGTGCTCGATCTCTTCGCGGGAACCGGGGCGCTGGGACTCGAGGCATTGTCGCGCGGCGCCAAGAGCGCCGACTTCGTGGAAACGCGTCCGGCCAGTTTGCATGCGCTCAAGGCGAACGTTGCCGTGCTCCGCGCGCGCGACAACTCCCGCGTCTTCAAGCGCGACGCCCTGCCGTTTGCGGCAGCCATCACCACCGCGGGCGCCTATGACATCTGCTTCTGCGACCCGCCGTATGAGTCGCGGATGCTCGACAAAGTGATCGAAAGCTGGCAGGCGACATATTTCGCCCGCGTCTTCGTGGCGGAGCACGCCGCCACGCACAAGCTGCCGCCCGGGGGGCGGCGCTACGATTACGGCGCGTCGGCGATCACTATCTACCGCGCGCCCTAGGCGCGCCCTAGGCGCGCCCTACGCGGCCGGCATCGGTCGCACCGGGCCGTGCCCCGCGTGCACCACGCGCGCACCCCTCGCGCGAAGGGCCGCCCAACTCGCCAGCACGACGTCCATCGCCTCTTCGGTGGCGAAGGTTGGCCACGTCAAGTCGCCCGTAAACACTTCGCCGCTGTCGAGCAGCACGGTGATGCTGTCGTCGGAGTGTCCCGGCGTGTGCACGAACTCGCCTTCGAGGCCGAGCGACTTCAGCAGGGCCCGACTTTCCGCACACGGGACGACGAGGTTCCCCTCTGGTTGAATGACGGTGTAGTGATCGGTTGGCTTCATGTGCTGCGCCATCTGTCCGATCGCCGTCACCTGTTCTTCGGCCACGATCAGGCGCATCCCAGCGTTCTTGAGATCCTGCGCCGCACCGGCATGATCCATGTGGTAATGTGTCGCGATGCCGTGGGTGATCTCGCGCAGCGGGATATCCATCTTGCGCAGGGTAGCCTCGAGCGCGCCGAACATGCCGGGCCAGCCAAGGTCGATGAGCAGGCGCGACCGTCCGGCGCTCACCACCCAGAAGTTGGTTGAGCGATAGCCGACATTGACGATGGAAGGCGCGTCTGGCATGCGCCCAAGTTGCGGCGTGTCAGGTCGTTCGTCGAGCGTCGAGACTGTACGCCCCGGCGCCGGCCGCCGAATAGAAGAGCCAGGTGAAGCAGAAGAGGACGGCATCCGCGCCGCCGTTCGCGAGCGGCCAGAAGCCGCCGGGCGCATGGAACTGGAAGTAGGCCACGGCCATTTCCCCCGCCAGCACGAACGCCACCGGCCGCACCCACAGGCCGACGAGCATCAGCGCTCCACCGTACACCTCGAGCACACCGCCAATGAACGCCTGCGAGAGGAACGGAACCTGCATTCCCGGCGGCAGCGGCATGGGGTAGTCGAACAGCTTCATCATCCCTGGCTGCATGAACAGGAAGGCGGCGATGATGCGCAATATGCCCTGCACCTGTGGGGTCGCCGACTTCCACCGTTCAACGATTGTCGCGTCGCTCATAGACCCTCCAGCAGTTCGTCCATCTTCTCGAAGCTGTCGTCCCACCCACTGATGGCCCCCAGCTCGATGTTCGCGTCGCGATCGGCATCCGAGGTAAAGCGCTGGGTGATGACCAGTCGCGTCTCATATGGACCGAGTGCCTCGAGGTTGACCGTGGTCAGGATTTGCACGGCCGGCGCGTCGGAACCCGTCCCGGCTGCCTCGCGCCACATCCGGTGAAACTCGGGGGGATGCTCCGTCAGGTCGTAGGCGACCTGCAGGCGGGACGGCGCCGATATCTCGCGATACTCGCCGCGGATCGGATAATCCACGCCGTTCGGCAGGCGCATCGTGAGCCGGTGCTGACCGCCGACACGCAGGTCCACGGTGCATTCGGGCACCGTCACCACCTTCGGGCCGAACCACCGCGCCAGGTGTCTCGGCTCGGTCCACACCTTCCACACCACCTCACGCGGTGCATGCACCACACGCGTCAGTTTCATCTCCAGGTGGCGCAATGCCATCTGGGTCGCCGAGTCAGCCATGGGGGGCCTCCGCAATTCGCGTCCGTCTGCGTCCCCTCTCTACCCGCTACGGACGTTCCGGTGCCTCCAAACGGAGCGCCCGAGGCTCTCAATTCGCGACCCGGCCGTGTATTTTTCGTCCGGGCCGTGCTCCTGCGCGGCCCGTCCCCTACCATCAGCACGAGACCCTCGCGTGGCCACCATCCTGCAGCACCTCCCCGTCGGCGAGAAGGTCGGCATCGCCTTCTCCGGCGGCCTCGATACCAGCGCCGCCTTGCACTGGATGCGGGCCAAGGGAGCCATTCCGTTCGCCTACACCGCGAACCTCGGCCAGCCCGATGAAACGGACTACGACGAGATCCCGCGAAAGGCCATGGAATACGGCGCCGAGAAGGCGCGCTTGGTCGAGTGCCGCCCGCAACTCGTGGCTGAAGGGATCTCGGCGCTCCAGTGCGGCGCCTTTCATGTGACAACGGCCGGCCAGGTCTACTTCAACACCACGCCAATCGGGCGCGCCGTCACCGGCACGATGCTGGTGGCGTCGATGCGCGAGGACCACGTCAACGTCTGGGGCGACGGCAGCACGTTCAAGGGGAACGACATCGAGCGGTTCTACCGCTACGGCCTGCTCACCAACCCCGACCTGCGCATCTACAAGCCGTGGCTGGACCAGGCGTTCATTGACGAGCTCGGCGGCCGGTCGGAAATGTCGGCGTACATGACGAAGCACGGCTTCGCCTACAAGATGAGCGCCGAGAAGGCGTATTCCACCGACTCCAACATTCTTGGCGCCACGCACGAGGCCAAGGATCTCGAGTTCCTCAAGAACGGCATCAATATCGTCCAGCCCATCATGGGCGTCGCGTTCTGGAAGGACGACGTGGTCGTGAAGAAGGAGACGGTATCGATCCGCTTTGAGGAAGGGCATCCGGTCGCCATCAACGGGAAGCAGTTCGACACGCCGCTCGACCTGTTCATGGAAGCGAACGCCATTGGCGGACGTCACGGCCTTGGCATGTCGGACCAGATCGAGAACCGCATCATCGAGGCCAAGAGCCGCGGCATCTACGAGGCGCCGGGACTCGCGCTGCTGTACATCGTGTACGAGCGCCTCGTGACCGGCATCCATAACGAGGACACCATCGAGCAGTACCGCAACAATGGCCGCCGGCTGGGCCGCCTGTTGTATCAGGGGCGCTGGCTGGACCCGCAGGCGATGATGCTGCGCGAGAGCGCGCAGCGCTGGGTGGCGAGCGCCATCACCGGCGAGGTGACGCTCGAACTGCGCCGCGGCAACGACTACTCGATCCTCGATACCACGAGCCCCAACCTCACGTACAAGCCCGAGCGGCTGACGATGGAGAAGGGCGAGGCGTTCTTCACGCCGCAGGATCGCATCGGCCAGCTTACGATGCGCAACCTCGACATCGTGGACACGCGTGACAAGCTGCGGCTTTACACGCAGACCGGGTTGCTGCGCGCGTCTACGGATAGCGGAGTACCGCAGATACCGTCTGGGGAAGAATAGCGAGTTACCGACGCGCCCGCGTCCAGATCGCGACGAAACCGCACGATCCTCTGCCGCCTATCGGAATCAGGTCGACTGGGGCATTAGCCGTGCTTGGGTAGATCTCTATACCCATCACGGATCGCACGTCCACGATGTTGTCCAGAGAGAGTCGTAGGACGTCCGATCCGACCTGCCGGGAACCACTTGGATTGATGGACTGCGGCACTTCTGAACTGATGTCGTCCTGGAGGGTGCCCCGCACCCGTTGGCCGTCAACGAGGATCGTCATCGGACACCGGCCGCGGCCGAGAAGTACGGTCTGCGTACGCTCGCGTAACCGCGAGACGTAACCAACTGACACTGAGCGCCGGCCTTGAAACATTTGAGACAGGTAGATAGCTCCGCGAGCGTCCAATTCTTCTGGCGTGACGAACTCCGCGGTGAATGCCCCACGCTTTGCGCGCTCGAGGCGATCATAGAACCCTCGGCTTGCTAGTGGCGTTGCATAAGTGGCCATCACCCTCACGGTGTCCAGAATGGGAGTGAGTCTTGTCAACGTCACGTGCACGTCCCCATCGGAGGTTGAACGAGGAAGTCGCGCATCGAAAAGTCGGAATCCCATTCGCCGGACCACGACGGAGACTGTATCGCGCCTAGCAACAAGAAACACCGCGGCGCCGGTTGAGTCGGCCGTGACAGCATTCCCGCCATTGATGCTCACCCACGCGTACGGTACGGGGTGTCCTTCGCCTGTCGTCACGCGTACTATGGTGCGCACGGGGCTCTGCGCGCGCACCAGTGACGCGACTCCGCACAGGAGGCAGATCCATGACCATGTGATTCTGCTCATCCGCAATTCGACATCACTCCCCTACTAATTCATGATCCGCGTCACCTTCGTCGTACTTCATCGGACTCGCAGGTTCACTATCGAGTAGGATCCTTGCCGGCGCGCAATGCATTGATGGTTCGGAGCAATTGCGAGTCATCGGGTGGCCTCGCGAACCGCCAACCACTAACAACACCGTGGGGGTGCCTTCGATTGCCAGTGCCTGGCCGAGCTGTCGACCACCTTCAATCGCTGTGTGAGAGTTCTCGTCACGAACACATCTGGCGAATGCGGCGGTATCGGTGATGCCAGCATCTCTCGCGTATGCCGTCCATTCCTTCAGGCCAAACGAGTCCTGTTTCGCGAAGAGCAGATCATACATTGACGATAGGCGTGACTGTCGTGCGGCGCAATCTGCCGCGCGTGCGGCCGCATTCGCAAAGCGATGCATCGCAAGCGGGTAGTGCACCATGCGCAACGCAAACGCACTCGGCTCCTTTTGCTTCAGGTGCATGACGCGTTTATGAAACTCTTGACACGCCGGGCATTCGAAGTCAGTGAACACGACAATCTCGACGGACGCAACGCTGTCGCCAATCGCCACTGAGGCGTCCCTCAACTTCTTCCAGCTTGACTCGCGTTTCAGTGCTTCTACCGGCACGCTTGGGCCAGGTTTGGCGGATGCGCCGGAGAACTCACGGTGAATGGCGATGCCAACGAGCCCAACGGCAGCCACCGTAAGCGTGATCGTCAGTACGCGATCAAGTGTCGTGTCCATGATGAGTCACCCCTCCGATGACCACATCGTCAGTCGGAGATAGAGGCTGCCGTCTCAGGACGCAAGGCGGGGATCTCTGTCAAGTAGCTTCCTGGCTTAGCCACTACTGCTCGTAATAGCAGAGCACCTTCCAGTGTCCGGGCGGGCAGTCGTCGTTCGGAGGTTCTACACACGCACCAGCGTAAGTTGTGTAGCCGCATACGAACCTGCACTGCATGTCATACTCCGGTAGCACTTCAAGACCCGGGCAGAATCCTCCTGCTTGCCCGCAAATGCCGCATTGTACCGGTGATGCGGCGGCGGGCATTCGCTGACCAAGAAGGGCTGCGACCGAGAGTATGCACGTCGCGGCGGCCTTCAGCATCAGTCTTCGTCTCGTCATGACTTGGCTCCTCCAAGATACTGAGTGTGAACAAGAACACAGCGGTGCGGCGGCAAAGCCGCCATTGGATCTGCAGAGCAAGCCGCTTTGGCGACAACTCAGGGGGCGCCATTCCTTTTGCCGAACTCAATATCCCCCCCCCGCTCCACCTATCTCGCAAGCCCCAAAATGTGTCAGGCGACGGTTGGGGCAGACCGTTACGTGATGTAATGGCGCTCGGCAATGTTCTGCCTTAGCTTGGGGTCACGGCGCCGCGCAATGTACGGTGGTGCCTCCGTCCCGACCTCACGGTTGCCCCCCGTCATAACGCCCAGGCCGCCATGAACTGAGTGGCGCATTGCGCGCCTGGCTTGATAAGGGGGACCCTTGCGAGACCTTGCAACGGGTGAGCCGAGCGTCGTGTCATTCGCACGGTACTCGCCTAATCGTGAGTCGGTGTCACGGGGGACACATGATCGGCGTCGGGCACCCGCCGCGGATGAGGATATCGCCAAACTGATCGCCCGCGCTAACGACCGATTCCCATCAGAAGCGGTCGACGCTTGGTGCGCGTTGCGGACTACGACGAACCCAATCGCGCATCAACTCGTCGACAATATCTTCCTGACCGGCGTCTCACAGATCTGCGCCAAACGCTTGGCGAGCCACCTCGGCATCAGCCGATCTTCACTGCACGGACTGTGCAAGAAGAACGCTGGCTGTTCGGTCAAGGTGATTCTGAGTCGCGCACGTTTCGCCGTCGTCGCAAACGTCCTCGCGCGCACGCCCACGCCGACCGGCGATGTCGCTTGCCTTGTCGGTTTCATTGACGCTGGGTCCCTTCGGCGCTTGGTTCGGCGACAGTCGGGCTTGGCGCTCAGGGAATTTCAATGCCACGTGCAGATACATGGAGCAGGATTCGTGTTGACCCAGGCTACGAGATTTGCGCCGAGCACATCAACACAATAGCACTCCACGCTACAGCGTCGCCGGAAGGAACGATTCTTCGCGGAAAGCTCTGACAGCGTCTAGGCTCTGCCTAAACCACCTCGCCGAACAGCTTTCCGACGAGAGCCGTCGCCGCCATCGCCACCGACCCCCAGAACGCGACGCGCACTGCCCCGCGCAGCATCGGCGCTCCGCCAAGCCGCGCCGCGAGTGAACCGAGTCCGACCAGCAGCACGAGCGTCACCCCCATCACCACTGGCGTGATCTGCGCGAGCGGAACGGCCAGGACCACAATCAGCGGCGGGGCCGCGCCAACGGCGAACGCCGCCGCCGAACTCAACGCCGCCTGGATCGGGCGGGCGCGGGTGAGTTCATGGATGCCGAGTTCATCGCGGGCATGGGCACCCAGCGCATCCTTCGCCATCAACTGTTGGGCCACCTGCTTGGCGAGTTCCGGCGTGAGGCCGCGTTCGATGTAGATGCCGGTCAGTTCGGCGTGCTCATGTTCCGGCATCGTCGCCAGTTCCTGGCGTTCGCGCGCGAGGTCCGCGATCTCCGTGTCTGATTGCGAGCTGACGGAGACGTACTCGCCGGCCGCCATGCTGAGCGCGCCGGCGACGAGTCCCGCCGTCGCCGCGAGCAAGACGGGCGCACTCTCGGTCTGGGCGGCAGCCACGCCAACTACGAGGCTGCTGGTCGAGATCAGTCCGTCATTGGCGCCAAGCACGGCGGCGCGCAGCCAGCCGATGTGCTCCGTGCGATGCCGTTCGGTGTGGGTCATGGAGCCAGCTTAGCCCCATCGGTGCTGATGACACAAGCACCCAGGGGCAGGCGGAAACACAGACGCCCGCGCGCCACGAAGGCGCGAGGGCGCTGTGTTCGCGGTCGCGTCCCGGAACGCGACCGCCGGCGCCGCTACCCCTTCAGTCCGCGCAGTCGCTTCAGCTTGTCCTGCACTTCGCGCACCTTGGGCTGCAGTTCGGGTTCGGCGTCCTTCCACATCGCGGTGAACTTCTCGAAGTTCTCGATCGCTTTCGCCTTGTTCCCCTTCGCGTCATAGAGTTCGCCGAGACGCTTGTACGACCCGGCCCGGAACTCGGCATCGAAGTCGGGGAGCGAGCCCCGCGAGTTCGTGAACTTCTCGAAGTACGCGATGGCCGAGTCGGGGCGGCTCGCATTGTCGTGCGCCTGTGCCAAGGCGACCCACGCATAGCGCCAGTTGATGGTCGCCCGCTTGTCGGCCTCGAGGACCTGGGCGATCGCCGCATCCCACCGATGCTCGGCCAGCGCCACCTGTCCCGCGTAGAACGCGCGGTCACCAATGACGTCCGGCGATTCGCCGACTTGGTCCTTCTCCCACCCCTGCGCGGCAAGCCGGGCGGTGGCCGGATCGCTCATCTTGGCTGCAATCCGCGAGAGGTAGCGGTACGGCCGCTCGGACGGGGCCAGCTTGCTGAGGGGGACGCGAGCCAGGCCGCGTGCGATGACCGCGCGCGCCTCGGCGGGCCGGTCCAGCGTCCCGGCCAGCATGTACGCGCTGTCGAGATAGAATTGCAGCTGGTTCACCGGCGTCGCGGCCGCCTTGAGCGACGCCTCACTGGATTGCGAAGACCAGCGCAGCGACTCGCGTGGCTGCCCGCGCAACTCAGCGACCGACGCGACGGTATTCGCGCTGCGCGTCGCCTGACGCGTCGTGCGCGCAACGGCGTGCACCGCGCGGCCGACGGAATCCGCCGCCCGCAGGTCGCCGGTGCCGATCGCCACATAGGCGTCCGCCTCCCACAGGTCGGCACTGTTCGGCAGCTTCGCGTGGAACGCCTTGCGGGTGGAGTCGAGCCCCGAGATGTGGCCGAGGATCGTCTGCATCTGCATCAGGTTGGTGAACGCGCCGCCGAAGCTGCGCGGCAGTTCCGTCACCTTGCGGTATCGCTCTTCGGCGCGCGCGAACTCGCGCTTCTCGCCGTAGATGACCGCGGCGTTGTTGAGTGCCGCGGTGCTCAGCGAATCGAGCTGCGCCGCGGCATCGTAGGCCGCGAGCGCCTTATCCCGGTCGTGCTTCGGACCGCGGGTGAAGTAGTACCCCTCGGTCAGCAGGCGCTCCATCTCCGTGAGCCGGCTGCGGTGCCGGTACGCGGCCTCCATGGCCGCCAGCTGCAGCGGGCGGTTCGTCCCTTCGTTGCCGAGCACCACGGCGATCTTGCGCCACGCCATGGCGAATCCACTGTCGATCGACACCGCCTCCTGCAGCAGCGCCACGGCGCGCTCGGCGTCGCCCAGCTCGTCGGAGGCCTGTGAGCCCTGCACGTACTTGCGCAGCGCCGCCAGCGAGGGCGTGGAGACGCGCTCGAGCTCGGAGCTCTTCTGGATGCTGCGCAACGACTCGCCGGCGCGCTCGCGCACCGCGCGGGACAGCTTCCCGAGAGCGGTGATCAGGTCGTCTTCGCCACCCGCCGTCTCGCGAAAGGTCACCAGCTCGTTGCCGTCGAGCGCGTTCACCAGCCGCGCCGACACCACGTAGCCCTTGCCGAGCCGTACGACTTCACCGTCGAGCACCGCCTTGGCGCCCTCGCGGGTGGCGATCTCGCGGGCGACGTCAAACTGCACCACGCTCTCCCGCGGGCGCTGCATCATCCCCAGCAGGTCGCGCATGTTGGCGCGCGTCAGCACGCGCAGCGAGCTGGACTGCCCCAGGTCCGTGCGCAGCGCTTCCGCGACCGTACCGCCGAGCGTCGAGTCGCCGGCCGGGCTGCGGAAGTCCGCGACCACAATCGTCTCGCGATCACCGAAGGTGCCGCGTCCGCGCAATGAACCGAATGGCCCCACGCCCATCGCGCGCATCACCATGAAGGCGATGACCAGTGCCACGAAGCCGCCCACCGCGATGCTCCCGCCCAGCCAGGTGCGCCGCCACGAGACGTGCGGCACGGCCCGCATCGCCAGGGTCGCCATCGTCCCCTGCGGCGCCGTGGAACCGCCGGGCGTGAACTGCGGCGTCACCGTGTAGGCGCGGTGTGCCACCTTCTGCACGTACCAGGTGATGCCGATGACGGGCAGCCCCGCGAGCATCACGCCGACGGAGCCCGGCAGCACCCAGTCGGGGAGGCCGATGACGCGCATCGCCGCCCAGGCGGTGATTACGGTCAGCACCGCGGCGCCGGCCCAGAGCGCGAACGCCTTGCCAAGGTTGATGCGCCCGCCGGCAAGGATGGCCGGCGCCGCGGCGGCCGCGCCGCTCGACGTGATCGTGTCGAGCACCCGCACGAGGTCCAGCGCCTGCTGCGGACGCGCCGCCGGTTCCTTCTCGAGGCAGCGCATCACCAGGTCGGCCAGTGTCTCCGGGCAGTCCGTTCGCAGCGTGCGCACGTCC
Organism: Gemmatimonadaceae bacterium; assembly: GCA_036504815.1. Lineage (NCBI taxonomy): Bacteria > Pseudomonadati > Gemmatimonadota > Gemmatimonadia > Gemmatimonadales > Gemmatimonadaceae > Gemmatimonadaceae bacterium. The sequence continues at coordinate 53,336 of DASXUN010000021.1, forward strand.
TTCGGCGTCTCGCCCAGTTGCGCGGCCAGCAGCCGCGCTGGCGTCATCCCGTGGAATGGGGGGCGGCCCGCGAGCAATTCGTACGCCATCGCCCCGAACGAGTAGAGATCGGCGCGACTGTCGGTGCCCGGATCGCCCGCCGCCTGCTCGGGCGCCATGTACGTCGGCGTGCCGATGGAGGTGCCGGCCACCGTGAGCATCGTGTTCGGCGCCGAGTCCTCGCTGGTGGTGCGCGCGGCGCTGATGGCCTTGGCAATGCCGAAGTCGGTGACCGTCGCGCTCCCCGTGGAGAGGAGCACGTTGTCGGGCTTGATGTCGCGGTGCACGATGCCGTTGGCGTGCGCGTAGGCGAGGGCGCGCGCCACGTCGCGCAGGATCCCGACGATCTCGGTGATAGACATCGGCCCCTGACCCAGCCGCTGTCGCAACGAATCACCGTCCACATACGGCATCGAGAACCACGGAAGACCGTCCACGTCACCGGCCGTGAGGACCGGGACGACGTGCGGATGCTGGAGCTTGGCCGCCATCATCACTTCGCGACGGAAGCGCTCCACCGAGATGCCCGCGAGCAGCTCGGGAGCCAGCACCTTCACGACGACGCGCCGATCGAGGGCGCGTTCGCGAACGAGGTACGTGCGCGACATGCCGCCGCCACCGAGTTCGCGCTCGAAAATGTATGAGCCCTCGAGTGCCGTCTCGAGGCGCTGCCGAAGATCGTCCATGCGGGGGGCTGGAGGGGGACGGTCCGACGATTAGCCTCGAATATGCGGTTCACTCCCGCCGGAGCGCCAGCGGGGCGGGCGCTCGCACGCCCGCCCCGCCCCAGTTCTCGCCCCGCCTCCGCTACTTCTTCGGCTGCTGCGGGAACGCGATATAGTCGGTGTTGAGATCGCCGGTCATCGAGCCCATCCACGTGACGACGGACTGGACGTCCGCCGGCGGAAGCTCCTTGCTCAGCTGGTGGTGCGCCATCAGCCGCACCGCCTCGTTGAGGCTCGCCACGGATCCGTCGTGGAAATACGGCCCCGTCTTCTCGATGTTCCGCAGCGACGGCACCTTGAAGACGAACAGGTCTTTCGCGTCCTTGGTCACCGCAAAGCGCCCGCTGTCCGCCTGCGAGAACCAGGCCACCTGCGCCCCGGCTTTCTGGTAGCGATCGCCGCCCATGTACGTCCCCATGTGACAGGCCTGGCAACCGGTGTTGAGGAACGTTCTCAACCCTTTCTGCTCCTCGGCCGTCAGCGCCGTGGAATCACCGGCGACGAACTTGTCCCAACGCGACGGCGTGAGAAGCTTGCGCTCGAAGGCGCCGATCGCATTGCCGACGTTGTCGTAGCTCACGGGCTGCCGATCATTGGGAAACGCCGCGCGGAACTGCGCCACGTACGCCGGCGATCCGCGCAAGTGCGCGAGCACCTCCAAGGTGTCCAGCATTCCCATCTCGACCGGATTCAGGATCGGACCCTTCGCCTGTGCCTCCACATCGGCGGCGCGCCCGTCCCAGAACTGCGCGATATGCCCGGCGGCGTGATAGACGGTTGGCGCGTTGCGGTTGCCCGCCTTGCCGTTGTGGCCCAGCGACACGCTCCGGCCGTCTGCTCCCCAGCCATTCAACGGATGGCACCCGTTGCACGACACGTCGTGGCTCTCCGAGAGCACCGTCTCGTAGTACAGCGCACGCCCCAACTGGATCTTCGCGTCGGAGAGTGGCTGATTGGCGACTTCCACCACCGCCGGAAGCGGTGCGAAGACGGCGAGATCGGCCTTGGTGATCGGCGCGTTGCCGCCTCCCTGCTCCTGCCTGGTGCCGCATCCCGCAGCGATCACGAGGATCGCCGCACCCACGAGTGAATACCGATTCATCTGGGAATCCCTCCTGTGCCGATGAGCGGAACTCGGGCACGCGTCCGAGCGGTCCGCTGGTTGCGCCGCATTCGTGACAGACATCGTCGTCTGGAGCGATAGCTCTATTGTGCGACCATCAGCCGGCATCGTCAGTCGGGCAACCACGGGTCGGACGTGGGATAATCCCCCGTACTCTCGCCGGCGCTCCCAATTCATGCCATGATAGCAGGCACGCTCCGGGCCACCGGGGCGTCGAGCCACGAGGGAACAATGGCAACCATGGAACTCCCCACCGGCAGCGCGCCGTCGCGCGCCGGTGATCTCTGGGGCGGACTGGCGGCGATGCTGGTCGCGCTCCCCTCCTCCATCGCCTTTGGCGTCCTTATCTACAGCGCCATCGGCCCCGAGCAGGCCGGAGCCGGCGCTCTCGCCGGCATCCTCGGCGCCGCCGCGCTGGGGATCGTGGCGCCGCTCGTCGGTGGCAACGGCGGTTTCATCACCGCGCCGTGCGCACCGGCCGCCGCTATCCTGTCGGCGCTCGCCGCCGCGTTCGCCGCGCAGGGGCAGATGCCCCCCGACCGCATCATCGCGCTGCTCGGACTCACCGCCCTGCTCTCCGCGCTCTTGCAGTTGGTCTTCGGTGTGGCGCGCGTGGGGCGGCTCATCAAGTTCATCCCGTATCAGGTGGTGAGCGGCTACCTCTCCGGTGTCGCACTGATCATCGCCGTCGGCCAGTTGCCCAAGCTGCTCGGCGTCCCCAAGGGGACGCATCTCGGCACCATGCTGGTGTCGCCGGACCTCTGGCGATGGCAGGGCATCGTCGTCGGTCTCATCACCATCGCCGGCGTGCTGCTCGCACCCAAGGTGACCACCAAGGTGCCCGCCGCGATCATTGGCCTAGCCATTGGCGTGGCGTCGTACTTCGCGCTGACCTTCGTGGACGCCTCCCTGCTGACGCTCGAGGGGAACAAGCTGATTATCGGCCCGATTACGGCGTCTGGGTCGTTCGTGGATTCCGTGAGTGCGCGCGCCTCGTCGCTCCTCCAGATCGGGCCGTCCGACGTCTCGCTGGTGTTCAGCTCGGCCATCACGCTGGCCGTCCTTCTCTCGATTGACACCCTGAAGACCGGCGTCGTGCTGGACACGCTGGTGCGCAGCCGCCACAACTCGAACCGCGAGCTCATTGGCCAGGGGACCGCCAACCTTGCGTCGTTCTTCATCGGCGGCATGGCCGGCGCCGGCACGATGGGCGCCACGCTCGTGAACGTCACGAGCGGCGGCCGCAGCCGCTGGTCCGGCGTGGCGGAGGGCGTCTTCGTCCTGCTCGCCTATCTCGTCCTCGGCACGCTCATCGCCTGGGTCCCGATCGGCGCGCTGGCCGGCATCCTGCTCGTCGTCGCGTTCCGGATGTTCGATCGGACGATGTTCAAACTCGTGCGCAATCCGTCCACGCGCGTGGATTTCATCGTCATCCTCACGGTGATTGCCGTCGCCCAGCACGAGCTCATCGCCGCGTCGGCAGTCGGTGTCTTCCTTGCCATCCTGCTCTTCATACGCGACCAGGCGCGCAGTTCGGTGATAGTCAACAAGCGCGACCTGCGCACGGTGCACTCCAAGCGGCGGCGCCTGCTCGCCGAGTCGGAGATCCTCGACGAGTTCGGCACCGAAGCCGTGGCCGTGCAGCTGCATGGCAACCTCTTCTTCGGGACCACCGACAAGCTGTTCAGCGAGCTTGAGGCGGATCTCACGCACTGCCGCTACCTGCTCTTCGACATGCGCCGCGTGCAGAGCATGGACTTCACCGCGGCGCACCTGTTCGAGCAGATGAAGGCGCGTGTGGCCGACAACAAGGGCGAGCTCATCTTCAGCTCCATGCCGTCTGGACTCGCGCGCAGCAGCGACATCGAGAGCTACCTCGCTCAACTCGGCTTGGTTGGCAGCGGGCACGGCATCCGCCTCTTCGAGACGCGTGACAGCGCCATCGAGTGGATCGAGGAACAGATCCTCCGCACGCACGGCTACACGGAGGAGGACGAGGGCGCCGCGCTCGACCTCAACGAGATCGAGATCTTCTCCGAGTTCAACGCCGAGACCATCCGCGAGTTGTCGGGTGCGGTCACGACACTCAGCGTGCCGGCCGGCGGCACCATCTGCAAACAGGGCGACGCGGGCGACGAGCTCTTCCTGTTGCGTCGCGGCCGCGTGAGCGCGCTGCTGCCGCTCGAGACGGGCAAGCGGCACCACGTGGCGACGTTCTGCCGTGGCGACTTCTTCGGCGAGATGGCGTTCATTGACCAGGAGCCTCGCTCGGCGAGCGTGGAGGCCGTCACGCCCACGGAGTTGTTCGTGCTGTCGCGTGCCCGGTTCAATGAAGTGGCCGGCAAGTATCCAGCGCTGGGCGGCACCATCTTCGAGCGGCTTGCCGTCGCCATCTCCAAGCGGCTTCGCTCGGCCGACACTGAACTGCGGGTGCTCGAAGAGCGGTAGCGCCTCGCCAAGGCCGAGTTGCCGCGCCGGGCGCCACTCGCGTCCGGCGCGGTTCTCGTTGACATTACTCCCCTCATGGATCCCATCACGCACACGCTGGCCGGCGCGACGATGGCGCGCGCCGGGCTCGACCGCCGCACCCCGCTCGCCACGGCCGCGCTCCTGCTAGGCGCCAACGCGCCGGACATCGACATCTTCACCGCGCTCGGCGAGGCCAATGCCACGCTCGCCTGCCGGCGGGGATGGACGCACGGGCCGCTGGCGTGGATCGTGCTGCCGTTCGCGGTGGCCGGGTTGCTCATGGCGTGGGACCGGTGGGTGCGACGACGGCGCGATCCATCGGCCAATCCTGTGCGCGGCGACGCTTTGCTCTCTCTGGCGGCGCTTGGCGTCTTCAGCCATCCGGCGCTCGACTGGCTCAACACCTACGGCATCCGCCTGCTGAAGCCGTTCAGCGAGACGTGGTTCCGCGGCGACAGTGTGTTCATCATCGACCCGTGGATTTGGTTGCTGCTGGGGACCGGCCTCATCGTGGCGCGGCGCGCCCAGCCCAACCAGTCGCGCGCCACGCGCCTTGCCCGCACCGCTGGAATGCTGGCGCTCGCGTACGTCGCGACCATGATCGGACTCAGTGTGCAGGGCAAGCGGGTGACGCGCTCGGCGGCGGATGCGGCGGGCATCGCCCCCATCACTGAGGTGCTCTATTCGCCGCGGCCAGCCAATCCGTTCGCCGCTGACGTTGTCGTGCGCACACCGGTTGCGTACCACCCCGGCGCCTTGCGATGGCTCTCTGATCCGCGCGTGACGTTCACCGGCATAGTCATTCCGCGCGGAGACTGGGACGCGCCCGCCGTGCTGCGAGCGCGCGCGACGCCGGCGGCACGCAACTACCTGGTCTGGTCGCAGTTCCCGTATGTGCGCGTCGAGGTGCAGGGCGCCGACACTACCGTCTTCTTTGGCGACGCGCGCTACCGTGCGGGGTCGGCGGGGACTCTAGGTGGACTGCTCCTCCACGTCTCGCATCAGGTGCCTACGGCGCGTGCTGGTGGCAGAAGAGAAGGGGCCACTCCCTGAGTCCTCGCAACGCTTCTTCATAGCACCCCGTACGACCGTGTGCGACGGAGGATGACCTCACGTCGCCTAGGTTTGGCGCGCGTAGTAGAGGATCGCGTGCCCATGTATCGTGCCGACGTGACCGCCGACAACGTCGAGCACGTCGAGAGGCCCCCTACCGTCACCGAAGCGCAGGCTAGTAGGCCGCAGCCGCGGTGCGTTAGCTATGACGATCAGGGCGCCTGCACATTTTGTCTGTCCACGGAGTGTCATCAACAGCTCCCCGGCATTCGTCTTACACTTGCGCTCTAGCTCACACCCAACCAGTGATGACCAGTACATGCAGCAACTTCTCACAGTGGCGCCATACTGAGGAGACAGTGTTCATGCGGCACGACTACCTCGACGCCTCGCTACAATCTCTCGTTCCGCGACCTTAACGCCGGGAGCAGGCGAGCCACGCACCAACCTCGCCATCAGCAAGCATTATACATTGCCACTGCCGCGTTACTTGCCGTAATAGTCTATAACCGGTAGTTTCTGCGGAGTCGATAGCGGCGTGTCCGCAGTCGCTATCGGCCGTTGCTCACTCACTAACGAGGAGTTCATATGCGTGCCCCGATAAGGCGAGCGCGGCAGCTGCTTGGCATCATCGCGCTCGCGGCCCTGTAGTCAGCTTCCACCGCACTTGCCGCGCCGTCGTCGCGCAGCACGGTGGATCAGTGCGGGCTCTGCACCAACCAGATTGAGTGTCCATTCGACTTGACAGTGTATGACTCCGCATGTCAGCAGCACTGTGGTCCCGCTTCGTATGCAGGTGGTTGCTGGCGGCCAGGAGGGCCCGAGTTCCCGCCGGGATGCGCGTCTGGCGGAGGCCAGAGTTTCGTTGTCTGCTACGAGCCGGACTAGCCTACGCTGACCTGGTGCGCGGACCACCGGGTCAACCCATCCGACATTTCCGAGGATTGAACATGCAGCTATCGAGAGCGGCTGCTATTGCCGACCGCGTTACGAGCTTCGCGATTGCTCTCTGTGCCATGGTAGTTGTCATTGCCATCGCTCGACGCGAGTTCTTCGGTACACAGGCCGCCAAGGCTCAGGATGCTTCCGGCGTACGCCCACCCCGCGTTATCGCGGAGTGGGCCGAGGTGCTTGCCACCGCTCGACAACCCTACGATAGCGCAGCGCTACTCACTGTAGTGACGTTTTTTGATGCGGAGTGTCCGTTCTGTAGGAGGTATGAGGCATCTCTTCGTGCATGGCGGAACCAGATGGGACCGCGGGTTACCCTCTTGGCTGTGCACTTTCCGCTCCCGCAGCATCGCTTCGCACGCCCCGCTGCGAGAGCGTTGGAGTGTGCGCGAGTACAGGGTCGCTTTGATCCTATGCTAGCTCACGTGTTCGCTTCACAAGATTCTCTCGGTCTGCGACCGTGGGATGACATCGCATCAGACGCAGGCGTATCGCGACTCCAAGATTTTCGCGAATGCGTACGCGCCGCCGGCCCGATACCTGGCGTTGAAGAAGGTGTGTCGCTCGGGATTCGACTCGGCATCTCAGGCACGCCTGCGGTCATCGTGAACGGTCGCCTGTATTGGAGTCCACCAGACACCGGCGAACTCACTCGACTCGCGAGCGCTGCTGGATTGTTCGCCGCTTCAAGCGGGCATTGAGGAACAAGTCAGCACATCTGTCAAGCCAGATGTCGCGTTGCTGGTGCCATAGGCCCTTCAGGAATCGTCCGGTATCGCTAGGAATGAGCGAACAAATGCGTCTCGCTGACAGAGTTCGGTCCTGTTGCCCCGCGTGTAACATCGCGGCGCGCTTGATCGTGATGCTGGGTCTGATCGGGTCTAGCGCACTCGGACAGGAAGTTCGTACGACGGTCAGGATCACCGACCAATATGCTCGGCCGGTTCCGTTTGCACTCGTCAGCGTAGCGTCCGGTGGCTCGAAGGTGGCCGATGATAGTGGCCACGTCATACTGATCGTTCCGCGAGCCGACTCGCTACGAATCTACGTGCGCCGCATGGGATTCTTACCGTATGACGGCTGGACGCGTCGTGCAGCGCGCGACGGGAGTTTCCACGTCGTACTACAGACAGTCGCTCGACAGCTCGACACTGTCTCAGTCTCGACCGAACGGAACGTCACACTCGAGCGCACCGGTTTCTACGATCGCCTTCGCCGTGTGCAGCGCGGTGCGTACGCTGCCCGGCTGATCACGCCTGAAGAACTTGAGATGCGGAACCCGATCAGGATCACGCAGATGTTCACGGGCGAGACAATGGTGAGAGCGACGCCAGCTGGAGGCGGACGTGCGATACTGCTTGGCCGGGGCCCGAAGTGTGCCATGACCGTTCTTGTGGACGGTATGCTCTTGCGAGGCACTTGGGAGGAGGCAATTAATCGTCGTGATGGTGGACCCGAAGGCACTCGGATGTACTTGGACGATCTGGTTCCGGCTTCCTCGGTTGCTGCCATTGAGATCTATGGTAGCAATGTGTCTGCCCCTGCTGAACTGCAGCAGATCGCCGGTGGCAACGGCTGCGGAATCGTCGCCATTTGGACGGGAGGTCGTCGGTAGGAAGTCGACGGGTAGCAGTCTCGCTCTGCCGGCGTTTGGCGCTGCGTCGCTGGAATATCAGGCAACGGTGCTCATTCGTGGTCGCCTTCCGCGATCTTTACACCACCACCGCATACCTTAGCACCGCCACGAAGTGGCAGGCCGTGCCGGCCAGCACGCACAGGTGCCAGGCGAAGTGCGAGTACCGCATGCGGTGCGCCGTGTAGAACACCGTCCCCGCCGTGTACGCCACGCCGCCGGCAATCAGCCAGAACAGTCCCCATGCGGGGAGGTTCAGGTAGAGCGGGCGCGCCGCGATAATCACCAGCCACCCCATCGCGAGATACAGTGCCGTGGAGAGGCCGCGCATGTGAAAGCCGGCGACCGATTTCACGACGACGCCGAAGATGGCCAGTCCCCAGATGGTCCCCAGCAGCGACCATCCCCAGGCACCGCGCAGGACGCCCAGCGTGAACGGCGTGTACGTGCCGGCAATCAGCAGGTAGATCGCGCCGTGATCGAACACGCGCAGAATCTGCTTGGCGCGTGGGTTCGTGATCGCGTGATAGAGCGTCGAGGTCAGGTAGAGCAGCGAGGCAGTCGCCGCGAAGATCGCCGCCCCGACCACCGCGCGCGTGCCATGCGGCATCGCCGCGATGACAAGCACCGGGATTGAAGCCACGGCCAGCGCGAATCCGATGCCGTGGCTCACGGCGTTCGCGATCTCTTCTCCGACGGACTGCGGGCGTGACATGGGGGCCTCTGGGCCGCGAGTGGTCAGCGGCGGATGCGGCCGACCCTTCTCTGCAAGATAACTACCCCAGGAAGGGTCAGAGCGGTTGCATCGGATTCGTTGGCCCGGCCTGCTTCTTGCCAAGCCGGTCGCCCAGCAGGAGCCCCGCCCCCATGCCAAGAATGAAGATGCCGGCCAGCGACGTGCGGATCTTCAGAATGAACTCGAAGATCACGAACATGAAGCCGATCGCCATGGTGATGATGGCGCCCTTCAACTGCTGGGACACAGTTCCTCCCGTTGGTGCCTGCTTTCTATATAGAAGTGCTACGAGAAACGCGCCAATTCTCGCGTGACGCCTCGCGTTGCCCGGCGGCTCCGCCCTACAAGACGGCGATCATGCCCGCGATGAAGAGCAACGTCAGGACCACGACCATCGGCGCGGCGAATCGTAGCCACCGCTCGTACGGGCACTTCACGCTGAGCAGGATCGCCATCAGCGTGCCGTTGGTCGGCGTCCAGAACTCCGTGAGTCCAGCTCCGGCCTGATACGCAAGCACCGTCGCCTGGCGTGAGATACCCAGCAGGTCGGAGAGTGGAATCATCACCGGCATCGTGAGCACGGCCTGTCCGCTCACGCTGCTCACCGGGATGTGGAGCAACGCCTGCACCGGCACCATCAGCACCGCGGCGAAGGCGCGCGGCGCACTGGCGAGCGGCGTGACAAGCCCCTGTAGGATGGTGTCGATCACGCGCCCGTCCTCGAGCACCAGCGAGATCGAGCGCGCCACGCCGATCAGCACCGCGGCGGCCGTCACGGAACGCATGCCGTCGAAGTACGCGTCCACCGTGCCCTGCACGCCGAGGCGGCCGACCAATCCGACCAATAGACCAGAGACGAAGAAGGCCGCCGAAAGTTCGTTGAACCCCCAGCCGAACTTCAGCACGCCGACGATGTACGCGACGAACGGCGCGGTGATGAGCAGCAGGATGACGCGCTGGCGTGCGTCGAACGTGTGCGCCGACGGCCGGTGCGCCTCATCCGGCTCCACGCGGTGCTTCTCAGCGTGCCGGATCGTCCACCAGGTCCACAGTGCGAGCGCCACCAGGAGCAGACCAGTGCGCAGCAACGCCCCCGACAGCAGCGGCAGCTGTGCAAGCTTCAATGCGATCCCCGCCTGGAAGGGATTGAGCGGACTGAACGCGCTGCCGATCATCGCCGAGCCGATGCTCATCGCCGCGGCCGTGAGTGCATCGTAGCCGAACCCCTGGCAGAGCAGGAGCAGCACCGGGACGAGCGGAATGATCTCCTCGCCCATGTTCTCGAGTGCACCACCGGCCGTGAAGGCGCATGACAGCAGGATGATGGCGAGGTGCCGTTGGCTCCCGAACGTGGCGACCAGCCAGTCCACGATGGCGCGCAGCGTCCCCGCCTTGTCCACGACGGTCCACGCCCCGCCCACCAGCAGGACAAGCACAATCACTTCGGCGCCAGCAACGAATCCGCGCGGCACCGCGACGAAGGCGGCGAAGGGGCCGACGGGCTGCGCTTCCACCCGATGATACGTATTCGCGACAACCACGGTCCGCCCCGTTGCCGCATCCTCCTGCCGGTCGAATTGCCCCGCGGGAATGACGTGCGTCAGCGCGGCCGCGACGAGCACGCAGGCGAGCAGCAAGACCATGGGGTGCGGCAGGTGCAGTGTGCGCATCGAATCTCCCTACGGTGTCTGTCGAAAACGAACAGTCCATCGCAACGTCGTTGCCGGCCCCGCCAGCACCACTCTCCGCCAGCGCACACCGTTCGGCCCTGCCGGCTCAACCCGCTCCCCGAGTTGCGCCCGAGCGTCCGGCGACTCGATCGCGATCGCTTCCCACCCCGGCGGCTCCGTCACCGCAATCTCAAGAGCGTCACCCGCCACCGTGCTGGAGATGCCGCGCAGTGCGCTCCCCTCCCACCGCACATCCTGCAAGTCAGCGCCGCCGCACGTGACGTGCCGATTGGTGGACAGGAGCTGCGGATGGTCCACGCGCTCGCGCAGGCAGACCACCTGCACCGCATCGCCCGTCACGGGCTCCAGCGCGAGCGACGACCGGATGGCGCCGAGGGCCTGGTCATTCCAGTAGTCGAAGGCGACGTAGACGCGCGCTGTGTCGAGCCCAAGCTCTTCCATCGCGATCGTCGTCGGCGCTCCTGCGGTGCGCGCAAGCACCGTCCACCGCTCGAAAGGACGCGCAATGTCAGTCTGGTAAAATGTCTGCTGCAGCCGTTGGTCCGCCTCGAACGGCCGCGGCCCGGCGCCGCTCACCTCGCTCTCCACCATCCACAGCCGGTCGGTGCGCGACGGATCCACGTCGTACACCTGCCCCGGGCGCGTCACGAGCACCGGCGCCGTGCGCTGCGCCGTGAGGAGTGCGGCGCCGTGATAGGTCTCCGGCTTGTCGGTCAGCATCAGCAGCGAGCCTGTGAGCGAGGTCAGCGTCGCCGCGCGCCGACCATCCGGCTGGCTCAGTTCGATATGATCGGGATCGTTGCGCCAGACTACGTTGTTGAACGAGTTGAACTGCGCGAAGCCGCCGTAGCCGAACCCGTCGTCACCCAGCCGCGTGGCGTCGATGATCCCCACGAGCTCCGGGCGCGGTCCCCACGACGCCAGCAGAAAGGCGTCGCGCCCGATCACGGTACGGATCTGCTGCGTGAAGTCGCGGTACACCTTCACGCGGTCCAGCGTGCGTTGCGCAAAGTACGCGCTGTGGCTGTTGAACCCTTCGTACCGCAGGTGCCGCAGGGCGTCCACCTTGTAGTAGCCCCACCCCTGCCGCTTGAGCGCGGCATAGACCGGGAGCACCAGGTCGCGCATCGTGGCGGGACTGCCGTCCATCACGTACCCCACCCAGTTGCCGCGCGACGGCTTGCCGGCGGCATCACGCACGAAGTACTGCGGATGCGCGTACGCCCACGCCGAATCGTGAAAGGCCGTGTTGGTCCAGAGGCCCGCCGTCAGTCCCTTGCCGGCGATATAGCGCTGCAGCCCGCCAAGGCCGCTCGGGAACTTCGCATTCGTGTTGAGCCAGTTGTCCGGCACCGAGATGGGTGACCGCTGGAAGCCGTCGTCGATCTGCAGCACGTCATAGCCGTACGGCTTCAACCGCTCGGCCATCACGTCGGCGGTGCGTTGGATGTCGGCTTCCGTGACGCGGTCCTTGAACGCAAACCACGAGGTCCATCCCGCCACCGAGCGCGGCCAGGTGCGGTAGGCCCACGGTTCATAGGGCGCGAGCCCACGGTGCTTCTGGTAGAAGCGCGGCCGGAAGCGGAGTGTTATTTCGTAGCCATCTGCTACTAATTCAAACGCCGCCGAATCGCCACCGGCCACCGGCGTAATCCGGGCGCTCGCCGGGAAGTCGACGCTCAGCAGCCAGTCGCGGTCGCGCGCATACACCGCGCGGTTCAGCTGGTTGTAGCTGGGCCCCACACTATGCCGCACCACCGGCACGCCATCCTCGCGCGGGTCGGCGTCCACCGCCAGCGCCTCGCCCGTCGTGTGCACTGTGCCGCGCAGCGTGTACCGGCCGGCGCCCGACACCCAGCTCACGACCTGGGTGACGCGGCCGTTCGCCGTATCCACGAGCTGGCGGACCGTGGGCACGCCGCGCGTGGCCGTCACTTCAGCCGTGAGGATGGTCGCGCCATCGTAGCGCACAGTGATTGTACGCCCGGAGACTGTCACCCGCGCCGGCCCGTTGGGCGGCGGCGCGGGCTTTGCCGCCACCGGCGCCTGCGCCGCCGACGTGGCGGCAAGGCCCAGACAGAGGACAGCCGCCACGAACTGCTTCGCCATTTCGTCTCCGTGCCTAGAAGCGGAGCGCGCGCATGTACTGCAGGTTGCGCTTGGCGCTCTCGAGCGGAGCCGCCGACCCCTCCTGCTCCACCACGCACAGCTTGTCATCGATGTCGCGCACCATCCCGAGCAGCGCCTTGAAGTCCACCGTCCCCGTGCCGAGGTCGGTGTCCCTGGTGTTGTCGGCGACGACGTCCTTGATATGGAAGGACCAGAACCGGTCGTGATGCTTCATTAGATACTGCATCGGGTCGCCGCCGCCCATGCGCATGTTGCCGGCATCGAGTTGCAGGCGCACGGCAGCCGGGTCGGTGCGCTCGATGAACAGGTCGAACGGCACCACGCCGTCGATCGGCTTCATATGGTTGGGTTCGTTGTGGAATCCCAGCCAGATGCCGCCCTTCCGCGCCACGGCGCCCGCGGCGTTGAACAGATCGGCCCACCGCTTCCATTCGTCGAGCGACTTGTCGGCCTCGGCGGTCAGGCTCGGAACGATCAGGTACTGCTGTCCCAGGTACTCCGCCGCATCCACGCTCTTCTGCCAGTCCTTGGTGAGCAACGACGGCGCGATGTGCGCTGACGACGCCTTGAGCCCCGTGTTGGCCAGCGCGGCCTTCACCTGCTCGTTCGTGCGCCCGAAGTTGCCGAACGACCAGAGGAGTTCGACGTCGTCGTAACCCATCGCGCGCACCGCGGCGAGGGTCCCCTCCGGGTCCTTTCGCATCTCATTGCGCACCGAGTAGAGCTCGAGGCTCACATGCTTCACTCGGCCCGCGCTGCGCGCAAACGGCGCCGGCAGCGCGCACCCCGCCGCCGCGACGGCGGCCACTTCCACGAATTCACGACGCTTCATCTCTCCCCCGTCCCGTGCACCCCACCGTGCCCGTGTCCTTGCACCCCACCGTGCCCGTGCCCCTGCACCTCTATGGCCTCCCTCGCGCTCGCACGGCGAAGATCAGCATCCCCCCGCCAAACCCGCACAGCACCACCCCCCAGTACAGGTTTACGTTGATGCCGAGCGACTGCGTGTAGGCCTCCGGCGGTGTCACGAGGCCGTAGATGACCAGGATCGCGCCGAAGAGTGAGAACAGGAATCCGATGGGAAGTCGCAAGTCGAATCGCATGGCGCCCCCTTAGAGGAATGCGAGGTTGAGGGCGGTCACGGCGGCGAGGATCATCGCGCCGATGTAGATCGGCCGCTGGTACCACGGCAGGTGTCCTTCGCTGTGACGCTCGGTCAGGCTGTACACGAGACCGCGGAGTTCCTCGTCGCTCTTGAGTCTCTTCGTCAGCAGGCTGATCAGGATGGTCACCGTGAAGCACGTCGACCACGACCAGATGGCGGTCCAGAAGTTCTGCGCCATCTCGCTGGGATACGTGTGCATGATCGGCCCGATCCACCCGCCCTTGAACAGGCTCTCGGCGCCCACCGGAATCGTCAGGCCGTGATGCATCGCGGCGGCGAAGGTGCCCGCCAGCAGGCCATAGAACGCGCCGTGCCCTGTGGTCCGCTTCCAGAACATCCCCAGCAGGAATGTGGCGAACAGCGGAGCGTTCACGAAGGCGAACACCAGCTGCAGCATGTCCATGATGTTGTTGAAGTGCTGCGCCATGTACGCCGTGAGGATCGAGAGGACGGTGCCGAACACCGTCGCCATCCGTCCCATCCACAGGTAGTGCGCGTCGCTCTTGCTCGGCGCGATATGGCTCTGGTAGATGTCGTACGTCCAGACCGTGTTGAATGCCGTCACGTTCCCCGCCATGCCGCTCATGAACGACGCCATCAGCGCCGTCAGCCCGAGCCCGAGCAGGCCGGTCGGGAAGTAGTGCTTGAGCATCAGCGGGATCGTCATGTCGTAGTCGTACGCGTTCCCCTTCACCGGGAGCGCAAACCCGGTCTGCCCGCTCTTGTACGTGAGCGCGATGGCGATCATGCCCGGCAGGATCACCAGGAACGGGAAGAGCATCTTGGGCACCGCGGCGATGAGCGGCACGCGCCGCGCCGCCTGCTCGTCCTTGGCGACCATCGCGCGCTGTACCACCAGGAAGTCGGTGCACCAGTAGCCAAACGACAGGACGAAACCGAGTCCCATCACCATCCCGAACCACTCGACGCCCATCGGGTTGCCGCCGGGCGTCCCCATATGGTTCCAGGCACTCACCCACGCGCCGGCCTGGTACGGCTGCCCCGCGAGGTTCTGGCTTCCCGTGGCCACGAGGTCGAGCCGCGACACGAGCCCCGACCAGCCGCCCGCATCGCGCAGCCCCAGGAAGACGAGCGGCGCGAAGCCGAGCACGATCAGGAAGAACTGCATCACCTCGTTGTAGATCGCCGAGGTCAGGCCGCCGAGGAAGATGTACGCGAGCACGATCGCGGCGCTCGCCCACAGGGCGACGTCGAAGTTCCAGCCGAGCAACAGGTTGAGCAGCTTCGCCATGGCGTACATCGAGATGCCGCTCGAGAAGACGGTCATCGTGGCGAAGCTCAACGCGTTGAACGTTCGCGTCTTCTCGTCGTAGCGCAGCTTCAGGTATTCCGGGACGCTGCGCGCCTTGGAGCCGTAGTAGAACGGCATCATGAAGACGCCCACGAAGACCATCGCCGGCACGGCGCCCACCCAGTAGAAGTGGGAAGTCATCATCCCGTACTTCGCGCCGGACGCGGCCATTCCCATCACTTCCTGCGCCCCCAGGTTCGCGCTGAGGAAGGCGAGGCCGGCGATCCACGACGGGATATTGCGTCCCGACATGAAGAAGTCGTTGGAACTCTTCATGCCGCGCTTGAGCGCCGCGCCGATCCCCACCACCGTGGTGAAGTAGAGGACGAGGATCAGCCAGTCGACGGCGCCGAGTTGGATGCTCTGAGTGATCGGAATGGGAACGCTCCCGGAGAGCCACGCAGGGTGGCGATGAACGCGGTGAGGCGGCACCTCAGCAGTGCACCACTAGCCGGACAGGCTCTATAGTCGTCGGCGGGGCGGGCACCGTCAAGAAAACATGCCACGTCGTTGAGGGGACATTGCGCCACCCCCGTGCGGCGGCGAGGGTGCGGCCGCGGCGCTAGCTTAGTCGTGAATATGCGCGTCGCGCTGGCCGTCCCCTGCTACGTCGACCAATTCCGCCCACAGGCGGCGCGGGCAACGCTTGCGCTGCTCGAGCGGCTGGGGTGCGACGTCCGCCTCGACTTCGACGCCCCGTGCTGCGGTCAGCCGATGTTCAACGCGGGCGTGGTGACCGCCGCGCGCGCCGCTGCCGAGAACTGGGTTCGCCAATCCAGTGATTTCGACGCCATCGTGATGCCGTCGGGAAGTTGCACGCAGCATGTGCGGCACCATCTGCCGCCGTTCCTCGGGAGTGGAACCGCCGCCTACGCCGCCAAGGTCACCTACGAGCTGTGCGAGTTCATCGCCGGTCCGCTCGGACGACCGACCCTTGCCGGCCGGTTTCCGCATCGGGTCGCAATGCACCTGGGTTGCCACGCGCAGCGCGGACTCCGGCTGGGCGGTGCGTCGGAGCTGCACCAGCCGCTCGACGGGCCCATGCACTCGCTTCTCGCCGGACTCGACGGACTGACTTTCGCCACTCTCAGCCGGCCGGACGAGTGCTGCGGCTTTGGTGGGTCGTTCGCTGTCGGCGAAGCGGACGTGTCGGTCGCGATGGGCTGCGACAAGCTCGCCGACTTGGACGCAAGCGGCGCCCAGGTGCTGGTCAGCAGCGATCCGTCGTGCCTGCTGCACCTCGAAGCGATCGCGCGTCACCGCGGTTCGTCCCTGCGAACGATGCATGTCGCCGAACTGCTCGAGGAGGCGACGCGATGAGCGCACCGGTCGGCGCCGCGCGTCGCGGCCATTCCGAAGCGGCGGCGGGCTTCCTCGTCGACGCCGAACGCGCCGCGTGGCATGACCAGTCGCTCTGGTTCATGCGGCAGAAGCGCGACAAGGCCACCGCCCTGCCGGAGTGGGAGCAGCTGCGGTTCGCCGGTTCCGCGCTCAAGACACATGCGATGAGCCGGCTGGCGGACCTGCTCGAGGAGTTCGAGCGGAAGGCGACCGCCAACGGCGTGGTCGTGCACTGGGCGCGCGATGCCGCCGAGCATAACGCGATCGTGCTCGGCATCCTGCATGCCGCGGGGGTCACGCGCGTCTCGAAGAGCAAGTCGATGCTCACCGAAGAATGCGGGCTCAATCCGTTCCTCGAGGCGCGCGGCATCGAGGTGGTGGACACCGACCTCGGCGAGCGCATCGTCCAGCTGGCCAAGGAACCGCCATCGCACATCGTGATCCCCGCCATCCATTGGAAGCGCGAGGAGATTGGCGAGCTCTTTCACCGAACCATCGGCACGCCGGCAGGCGAATCGAGCCCCGACGCGCTGGCCGCGGCGGCGCGCGTGCACCTGCGTGACGCGCTGCTCAACGCCGGTGCCGGCATCACGGGGGCCAATGCCATTGTGGCGGAGACTGGCGGTGTCGTGGTCTGCACCAACGAAGGGAACGCCGACCTCGGCATGCACTCGGCGCCCATCCATATCGCCTGCGTGGGTATCGAGAAGATCGTCGCCACGCGTGACGATCTTGGCGTGCTGCTGCGGCTGCTCGCGCGCAGCGGCACGGGACAGCCCGTGACTTCGTACACGACCCACGTGAACTCGCCCAAGCCCGGCGGGGCGATGCACGTGGTCCTCGTGGACAACGGCCGCACGGCCCGGCTTGCCGATGAAGTGATGCGCACCGCCCTGCACTGCATTCGCTGTGGCGCCTGCCTCAATACCTGCCCTGTTTATCGCCGCAGCGGGGGTTACAGCTACGGGCACGTAGTTCAGGGACCCATCGGCGCAATGCTCGCGCCGGCCGTGGACCTCGATGTGCATAGCACGCTGCCCTTCGCGTCCACGCTCTGTGGGTCGTGCGCCGACGTCTGTCCGGTGCGCATCGATATCCCCACGCAACTGCTCGCCTGGCGGGCGCGGGCGGCGGCGGCCAAGCGGCTGCCGCGCGGCTATGCGCTCCTCTTCCCGCTGTTGGGATGGGTGCTCGCGTCGCTCAACCGGTACGAGCGACTGGCGCGATGGGGCCGGCGTATCCAACGACTGCTCCCCCCGTCATGGATCTCGGGGCGATGGAATCCCTGGACGCGTCCGGGGCGCGCGCTGCCGCTGCTGGCGGATGAGTCATTCCGCGAATGGGCACAACGCGAGGGACGGCACACGTGAGCGCGCGCGACGAAATCCTCGCGGCCATCCGGGCAGCGAACGTTCCCGACGCGCCGCCGGCGGCGCCGCTCGTCGCGGCTCCGGCAGCGATCGATGCATTGCGTGAGCGGTTCCTGCGTGTGCTCGCCGACGTCGGCGGTCAGGGTGTGGTGCGTCATCCGTCGCAGCCGCTCGACGCCCTGCTCGACGAACTGCTGGGCGACGGTCGCGAGAGCGCGATGGTGGTTCGCGGTGAGGTCGCGGTGGCGGAGAATGGAGCGGTGTACATCGATGCCGCTCGTCTTGCCCAGCGCAATGACATCGTGCGCGAGGAGCATCTGGTCATCGTCGTGCCACGGGATGCCATCGTGCCCACGATGCACGAGGCGGTGCGCTGCATTCCCGTTGGCGCCGGATGCGGCTGGTTCCTGAGCGGGCCCTCCAAGACGGCGGACATCGAACAGTCGCTGGTGTTCGGCGCCCAGGGCTCCCGCACGCATCGCGTGATCTTCGACTGCGCCTAGCGGCAACCCTCCGTTCGCGGCTGCCGCCAGGTCATTCACGAGTTACCGATCCTACATTCGCCCGGTGGTGAGTTCGCGCACCACGCGATCGGCCCGGTACACATACGCCAGCGCCTCCTGAATGGCGCGCACATCCACCATCACGTTACGGCCGCGCTCGGGCAGGTAGATATAGTCGCGCACCAGCGCATTGATGTTGCGGTCGAAGTTGAGCCCGACAATGCGCAGGTCCTTCGTCACGGCCGGCGAACCGGAATTGCCACCGTAGCTGTCGGCGGTCGAGACGAAGTTGAGTGGCGTGCCGAGATCCAGGCCGACCGGCGGCACGCGCCAGCGATACGGCAGGTCCCAGTCGCTCCCCGCGCCATGGCTGCGATTTCGGTCGTAGACGCCATAGAACGTCGTGAAGGGCGCGGCCAGCGTGCCGTTGTATTCGTACCCCTTCACTACACCGTCGGCGATGCGTGGCGATGACGACCCGTCCGGCGGGATGTTTGATCCGTAGAGTTCGAACCGCACCCGGCCGATCTGCGCCGAGAGCGCCGCTTCCTCCACATTGATGCGCGCCTGTTCCAGTTCGAAGGCGAGCACGCTGGGCATGATTGTGTTCATCAACTGCATCACGGGGTCTGTGGCCAGCTCCCCGGCGGCGGCACGGCGCGCACCGGCAGTGTCGGTGAGCGCCGTCGCGCTGAGCATCGCGTCGGCCGCTTCGGCGGCGGTACGCTCGCCCAGCGCGGCACGGGTGAACTCATGCCCGGCGCCGTACGCCGTGGCGATGTCGTCGAGCGAAATGGCCAGGTAGCGGCGCTCCAGGTCGCGCACCTGCGGACGCACGCGCGCGAGCCGCTGCTGGAAGGCCGGCACGCTGTCGGCGGGACCATGCTGCACCCGCCACGCCCAGTACCCGGCCTGCAGCGTCGAACTGCTCGCCGCGGGGCTGACCAAATTTGAGAAGGCCGTGAGCGCGGTGCGGGACTTCGTCCGCTGGCGCTGCAGCTCGGTCATCCGGTCGAACAGCTTGCCGTACGTGCTCTTCAACTCGGACGTCGCCTGGATGGCGTTCACCAGGTCGCGTTCGATGGCCGACCGGCGTCCCATGATGTTGGCATCGCGGAGTCCTTCGAGCCGTCCCGGAATCGGTTTCCAGCTGTTCGACAGGCTGAGCATCGTGACCATCGCATCGGCCCGCTGCCGTTCGTCGTTGCTCGCATCGCGGAACGCCTTGAGCGCGGCCAGATGCGACGACAGGAAATGCTCGGTATATGGCAGCGCGACGTCGCGCTGATATTCCAGTTGGCTGATCGTCGTGAGGCGCCGCGTCGCGCCGGGGTTGCCGATCACGAAGACGACGTCGCCTTCCTTGACGCCGTTGACGCCGCCCCACGCGAAGTGCGCCGGACTCGCGACGGGCTTGCCGTCGGCGCCATAGGCGCGCATCACCGCGAAGTCGAGTGCATAACGCGGGAAGGTGAAGTTGTCCCAGTCGCCGCCGAGGTTGGCCACGCCGAGTTCCGCGGCAACGACCAGACGGACATCGGTGTAGCGCTTGAAGACGTAGGCCGAGGCGCGGGCACCGTTGTACAGCCCCACCACCTGCACCCAGATGGAGTCGCCGGGCGACGCATACTGGGCCTTCAGCCGATTCTGCGCCGCGGCCGTTGCCGCGCGCCGTGCGTCGTCGCGCGCGGCCCCTTCGCCCGCTGCATCGCCTGCGGCGTTCACTTCCTTCGAGATATCGACCGCCGCGAGCAGCTGGTCGGCAATCATGTTCGGCAGGCGCCGTTCATCGGCGAGAGTCCGCGCGACGAACCCCGAGTCGAGCAGGTGTTCGCCCGGCCGGCTGATGGCGTTCACCGACCCCCGTACGCAGTGATGATTCGTGATGATCAGCCCGTTCTCCGAGACGAACGCAGCCGAGCAGCCGGGAATGCGCAGCGCGGCAAGGCGGGCGCGGGCAAACCAGGCGGAATCCGCCGCGAACCCGTACGTCTTCGAGAAGTATTCGGACGGGGCGTACTCGAACGTCCACATCTTTCCCAGGTCGAATCGACCGGGAGAGACCGCGGACTGGGCGGAGAGCGAGGCGGCCGTGCACGCGGCAAGGAAGAGCGCGCGAATGAAGCGCATGATCGTTGATCCGTTGAGGCCGCGACACCATGACGCGGCGATGCCTGATTCTAATGATTTGCCGGGCACGACGCCTGCGGACGACAGCGGCACTTCGCGCCGTCGACGGTCGAGAATCGAGAATCAACTCGCCGCCCGCCAGTTGTCGGTGCAACTTTCCCTGCCATGCAGAGTCGCCGCCACGCAGCGCCGCTGGGTAATGCCACGTCATCCACAACGTCGGCGCGTGCCGCGCGGATTGCCGTCACCGCCGCGTCGCTGGGCAACGTTCTCGAGTGGTTCGATTTTGCCGTCTACGGATTCTTCGCGGCGGTCATCGGTCGGAATTTCTTTCCAACCGGCGACGAGGCGACGGAGGTGCTCGCTTCCTTCGCCGCGTTCGGCGTCGGCTTCCTGGCGCGTCCGTTGGGTGGAATCGTCATCGGTCGCATCGGGGACCTGAAAGGAAGGCGCACCTCGCTGCTGCTCACCATCTTCCTGATGGCGACCGGCACGGTGTTGATTGGCGTGGCACCGACATACGCCACCATCGGGATCGCGGGACCCATCATCATTGTCATTGCCCGCCTGCTTCAGGGATTCTCCGCCGGCGGCGAGTGGGGCGGGTCGACGGCATTCATGGTCGAGTGGTCGGAACCCGGCCGGCGCGGGTTCTATGGCAGTCTTCAGCAGGTGGGGGTCGTCTCGGGGGTGCTGCTCGGCTCGGTCGCCGGGGCGACCATCAACACGTTACTGACGCCGGATCAGATTGCCGGCTGGGGATGGCGGCTCCCGTTTCTGTTCGGCGGCCTGATTGGACCGGTCGGACTGTACATGCGGCGCAGCATCGGTGAGACACCGGCCTATCGCGAAGCCGCGCCCGAGTCGGTGAAGGTCAGTGCCCATACGATCGGACTCACGGCGCGCGCCGCCGGCTTCACCATCCTGTGGACCGTCGCGTTCTACATCTACATCAACTACATGCCGACCTTCACGCGCACGTACGCCGGACTGTCCGGCGCACAGTCGCTTTGGTCCAATTCCATTGGCATCGCGGTCCTGCTGGTCTCGATTCCCCTGATGGGCCGCCTGTCTGATCGTATCGGACGCAGGCCGCTGCTGCTGACCTGCTGCGCGGCCTTCGTCGTCCTCCCATATCCGATGGCCCGGCTCTTTCTCACGGCGCCGCCCTTTGCGGTCATCGCCGCCTCACAGGTGCTCTTCGGTTTGGTGATTTCGCTTTACAGTGGCGCCGGTCCGTCGGCGATCGCCGAGATCTTCCCCACGCGCAGCCGCTCCACGCTGATGTCCGCCGGCAACGCGTTGGCGACCGCGCTCTTCGGCGGCTTCGCTCCCTACATCGCCTCGTGGCTCATCGCGCGCACCGGCAACCCCATCGCCTGGGTGGCGTACGTGATGTCGGCCGCCGTCGTCACCGGACTCGTCATACTCTCCCTCAAGGAAACGGCGCACGAACCGCTGCGCTGACGGTATCCCTCAGATGACACCAGATTCGCCCGCACTGGAACCCTGGCAGTGGCCCGAGACTCACTGGCGCGCCCTCGTCAACCAGGTGCGCGCCGGCCGGACGTTGCGCCCCGCGGCCTGGAAGGACGGCGCCCGCTGCGCCGTGGCGCTCTCCTTCGATTCCGATCACGAAACGAACGAACTTCGCGAGGGCGGCCGTTCCATCGGCCGCATGGCATGGGGGGAGTTCGGCAGCCGGGTCGGGGTTCCTGCCCTGCTGAACATCCTGCGCACCCACGACGTGCGCGCCTCCTTCTTCGTGCCCGCTGTCTCCGCGCAATTGCATCCCGACGAACAGCGCCGGGTGGTGGCCGAAGGTCATGAGATCGGCATCCACGGCTGGATTCACGAACTCAACTCGGTGCTCCCGTACGAAGCCGAGCGTGACCTGATGATGCGGTCAGCGGAGGCGCTCGAGCGCATCACCGGCGTGCGTCCCGTGGGGCTTCGCACGCCCTCGTGGGACTTCAGTCCCAACACGCTGCGCATCGAGCGCGAGATGGGACTGCAGTACGATTCGTCGCTGATGGCCGACGTCGACTGCTATGAACTGCTGCTCGACGGCGCACCGAGCGGCATTGTGGAGCTCCCGGTCGAGTGGATTCGGGACGACGCGCCGTACCTGAGCATGCATCGCTTCCAGTCATTGCGGCCGTACACGCCGCCACAGGCGGTGTTTGAGATCTTCCGGCGCGAGCTGGACGGCGCGCACGCGGCCGGCGGCATCTTCCAGGTGACGATGCACCCGCACATCATCACGCATCGGTCGCGCATCTGGATCGTCGAGGAACTCATCCGCCACGCCAAGGCGAAGGGCGACGTCTGGTTTGCCACGCACGCCGAGATCACGGCGTGGGTGCGCGAGCACGCAACATAGCGCGCCCAACGCCGAAGCGTATTCACCGTCGTGTCCATAGCGCGATGACGGCGCAGACGCCGTCCGCTGATCGCCACTCGAACGGCGCCGACATCACGTCCGGATAGGCCTCGACGGCCAGCACCTGGTCGGGCCGCGCGGTTGCGTCCAGCACCTCGACGCCTTCGATGGCGCGCACCCCGTTCACGTAGACGCCGATCTTCTCGCAACGCGCGCCGCTGCTCGTGTTGCGCGCGCGGATGTCGGTGGGACTGCGCACCGTGAATCCGCGTGCATTCGAGAGCAGGTCGGTCACGCGCTGCGCGCTGAGCAGTTGCGGACTTCCCGGCAGGAAGACCGAGCCGCTCGCAATCCGGTGCCGGGCCAGCACCGCGTCGAGCACGTGGATGACGAGGTCGACGCGGCCGGTGATCGTCACCGCGTCCAGGCGCTGCGCCTGCTCGCTCACGCGCACCAGCAAGGTCGTATTGCGCCGCCCCGACGCCAGCACCGGCATCGACCGCGGTTCGAGGCCGATGGCGCGGATTTCCATCACCCAGGTGCCGAACGGAAGGTCCATCAGCGAGAAGGCACCGTCGGTGACGGGTGCCTCGCGCCCGAGCGCGGCAATCCGCACGCGCCCGCTGACCAGCGGTTGGCCGCGTTCGTTGAGCACCCGACCCCGCACTTCGGCCGGACCAGTCGTCACGGACGAATCAACCAGCCAGACGTCCTGGCGCAGTGCCCCCGTGGCGGAGATGGTCACCGGACTGGCGACGTCCCGATACCCGGGGGCGTGCACTTCGAAGTTCAGGACCACGCCCGACGGCACCTGACACATGCTGTAGGTGCCTGCGGCAGATACCGTGTCCACCGCGCGTCCAGGTTCGGTGCGCATCATTCCCGTCTTCAGCGAGATTGCGCTCCACGACACGGTGACGGTGGCGCCGGGCGCCGACTGCCGTCCGCGCGCCGTCCTCACGAACCCGGCGAGCAGCGCATTCCCGCTCGAGTCGCCCTCGGCGTCGCCGCATCGCAGGAGGCGCACGATTCCCCCGGACGGAATACTCATGTTCATGCGGACGATGGAATCCGTGTCGAGATCGACGCCCTGCACGGGAGCGTCGAGGCCGAGCAGGTCGAGCGCCTCATGGTAGAAGCCGAGCACGTACTTGCCCGATGGAACGCCCCCGATCGCGAAGCGGCCCTCCAAATCGGTGCGAGTCGTGAACGGAACGCCGGTTCCATCGCGGGACGCCAGGTGCACCTCGGCACCAACGAGCGGCGCCTGGGCGACGGAATCGAAGAGGACGCCCTGCACCGCGTGAAGTCGCGCGGGGGAACGCTGGGCGTCGAGCCGGTCGGCCAGGACCGCGGCCAGGTAGACCAACCCAACCGCCGTGCGGGCCATATCACGGATCGTGCGATCACTCATTGGGGGGCTAGGTGAGTCGTCACCGGGAATCTGGCCTCCCTGCAGCGCGGGTGCCACTCTTAGGGATGATCATGCGCCTCGGTGCCTCGTTCGCGACAACGGTGGTCGCCGTCGCCGCACTCTCGGCCCAGTCCCCGTCGCGGGCGTCGGTGCCAGATTGGCGCGAGGGCGCCACCTGTTATGAGGTCTTCGTCCGCTCGTTCCGCGACTCGAACGGCGACGGCATTGGCGACCTCAATGGCCTCACGGCGAACCTCGACTACATCAACGACGGCAACCCGCGGAGCAGGCGTTCGCTCGGCGCTTGCTGCCTGTGGCTGATGCCGATCATGGAGTCGCCGAGTTATCACGGCTACGACATCAGCGATTACTACCGCGTGGCCCCGGTGTATGGCACGAACGCCGATTTTCGGCGGCTGGTCGCCGCCGCGCACAAGCGCGGCATCAAGGTGCTGGTTGACATGGTGCTGAACCACACGTCAAGCAAGCATCCGGCCTTCCAGAGCGCCTTGCGCGACCCCAACTCGCCGTATCGGTCATGGTATCGCTTTGCGCCGGCCCCCGGCCCGAACAACCGCTGGGGGAACAACAACTGGCACCGATCCCCGGTCCGGGACGAGTTCTTCTACGGTTTCTTCTGGAAGGGGATGCCGGACCTGAATTACGAGGCGCCGGGTGCGTTGGACGAGATGAAGAAGGTGGCCGCGTTCTGGCTGAATGAGATGGGCGCCGACGGATTCCGGCTCGACGCGGTGAAGTACCTGGTTGAAGACGGATCGAAGGTCGACGACACACCCGGCACGCATGCCGTGCTGCGCGAGTATGCCGCGTATGTGCGCCAGGCAAAGCCGGGGGCGTTCACCATCGGCGAGGTCTTCGACAGCACTGGCACGCTGCTCACCTACTATCCCGACCAGCTCGATGCCTACTTCGCGTTCGAAGTGGCCGACTCGCTGATCGCGGGGGTTCGCCGCGGTGATGCGCGAGGGATGCTCGCCCCGGTGCTGCGGCTGCAGCGCGCGCAGCCGGCCACGCGGTGGGCGCCGTTCCTGCGCAATCATGACCAGCCGCGCACGCGCACCGAACTTGGCGGAGATTGGGGGAAGGCGCGCGTGTCGTCGCTCTTGTTGCTCACCCTCCCCGGGCTTCCATTCGTCTACTACGGCGAGGAACTGGGAATGACGGGCGGCAAGCCGGACGAGCGGATCCGCACGCCCATGGCCTGGTCGCTCACGACGCCGCACGCCGGCTTCACCACCGGCACACCGTGGGAGCCGCTGGCCGCTGACTCGCTCGACGCGAATGTCGAGGCGCAGGCCGGCCGGGCGTCGTCAATGCTCAACCTCCATCGCACGCTGATCCGGGTCCGCGCCGCGTCGCCAGCACTCGCGCGTGGCGTGCTGGAGCCCCTGACCACCAGCGACGCCGCCGTCGTCGCTTTCCTGCGGCGTGATGCGACGGACGTGGTGCTCGTGATCGCCAACGTTGGCGCGAGGGCACTCAAGGAGGTGACCGTCACCTCCGCCGATGGCGCCATCTCTTCGCGACGCGCGTGGCCGCGGACGCTGTTTGGCGAGTCTCGGGGACCGACGCTTCAGGTCGATGCGCACGGACGGCTCAAGGCGACAGTCGACTTGCCCGGCTACGCCGGGTTCGTGATCAGCCTGGGGCGGCCCGGGGGTGCGCCGGCGCGCTGAACGACCGGCCCGCCGGTCGTGCCTCGGCGGGCCGTATTAGTATCACTTCGCTACTATTTAGCTTTCCGGAAGATGCGCACGCCCCACGGGTCGAGCGTCAGTACCGGCACGGCCGCCGCGGCTGCCGCGGTCGTGCCCGGGGTGATCTCCGCGTAGCCGCTCCCCGCCACTTCCACCGTGCCAGTGAACGCGCGGTTGGTGAGGTTGACCGCCACCAGCACGTCCTCCGTGGCGTCCGACCGCACGAAGGTGATCACGCGATCCTCGTCGCTGTTCCGCACCCACGTGGTGTGTCCGCGCCGCAGCGCCGAATGCGCGCGGCGCAGCGGAATGATGCCGTCGTAGAATTTCGGGAACTCCGGCCGGCGGTCCGTCATCGCCCACCAGACGTTCAACTTCTCGAACAGCGCCGGGGCGAAGCTCTCGGTGGCGTCCCCCACCTCGTTGCCGTTGTACAGCAGCGGCACGCCGTCCATCGTGAACACCAGCGCGGCCGCGGCCAGGGCCGCCCGCTCGCCAAAGAAGGTGATGGCGCGCTTCTCGTCGTGATCGTCGAAGATCCCCATGTGCAACGCGCCCCTGGGGTAGACGCGGCGCTCCGCTTCCCACTCCTCACGCACCGCGCGGGCGCTGCGAGTGCCGAGGATCGCATCCTTGAGCGCGTGGTACCCAGGCCAGCCGTAGTCGAGGTCGAAGGCGTTGGCCAGCAACTCCGGCTCGTGCGACTCGGCCAGCATCATGATCTCCGGCTTGATCTTCTCGAGGTTGCGCCGGGCCTCCTCCCAGAAATCGGTTGGCACCTCGCCGGCCACGTCGCACCGGTAGCCGTCGAGATCGAACTCCCTGAGCCAGTACTGCAGGACGCCGTGCATGTACGCGCGCGTGACCGGAGTCGCGTAGTTGAGCGCCGCCACGTCCGTCCAGTCGTACGGCGACAGGATCTGCCCCGACGCATCACGCTTGTAGTAGGCGGGCGTCTTCATCAGCACGTTGTCCCACGACGTGTGATTGGCCACGATGTCGATGATGACCTTGAGGCCGACGCGGTGAGCCTCGGCGACCAGCTTCTTCAGGTCAGCCTTCGTGCCATAGGCCGGATTTACATCCATGTAGTCCCGTACGGCATAGGGACTGCCGATGCTCCCCTTCTTCTTCACTTCCCCAATGGGATGGATGGGCATCAGCCAGACGACGGTGACGCCGAGCTTTTGCAGCTCTGGCAGCCGCGCGGTGACCGCGTTGAATGTGCCCTCTGGTGAGAAGGTGCGGACGTTCAGTTCATAGATGACGCCATCGCGCACCCAGGGTGCCACGGGGCGGGCGTCGATGGCGTGGACATCGCGGCGCGCCTGGGCATGCGACGCGAGCGGCGCACCCAGCGCCCACAGGCCAAGCACAAGTGCCGGGGCAAGGCGCCGGCGGGTCAGGGCGGACACAGGCGTGAGCATCTCGTAATTCTCGGGCAAGGTGAACGTCAAACCTCACCACGGACAATCGACCCCTCGACGGACTTTCGCAAGCGCTTTGTCCTCGAGGGCAGGGCGGCGCCGGGAGCCGTAAGTCTGAGCCTGCACGTCCTCACCCGTCACCGTGACGAGTCGCCCATGCGTCCAGTCCATCCGTCCGCCGCACCCGCGATGCAGGCGAAGGGCATGGCCTGCAGATGCGGGAGAACGCCGTGGACTACGAGCGGCGGATCCTCCAGTCGTTTGGCCATTATCTCAAGGGCGAAGCGGCACCCAGGTGGATCACGGACGGCCAGAGCTGGGTCGAACGCAAGGCGGTGCTGGACGCGAACAAGTAGGGGCGACTGACGCCGACCATAGAGAACAACGTCGCCACCGCGGGCGGTGGCGACGTTCTCGCAGCAAGTCTCTGCGCCGGTCTATCCCTTGGCGAGCGCCGCCTTCATCCGCGCCGGCGTCAGCGGCAGTTGCGGAATCCGTACGCCGGTGGCATCGAAGACGGCGTTCGCGATCACCGCACCCATGCTCACGATCGCCGGTTCGCCGCCGCCCTGCGACGGCAGGTCGGGTGAGTCGAGGATGAGCGTCTCGATCTTCGGCATCCACGAGAATTTCGGCAGCGTGTAGCTCCCGAAGTTCTTGTCCAGCACCTCGCCGTTCCTGAAGCGCACCTCTTCGGCGAGCGTGTAGCCGAGTCCCATCATGATGCACCCTTCCATCTGCTGGGTGGCGCCCTCCGGATTGACGACAACTCCCATGTCCTGCGCGCAGACGACTCGCACGACCTTTATGGCTCCGGTGGCGGCGTCCACCTTCACTTCGGCCATGTGCGCCACGTAGGTGCCGGCGTCCTCGCCCAGTGCCACTCCGAATCCGCGTCGACTCGGCGTGGCCTTGGCGGTCCAGCCGAATTTCTTCGCGCAGGCTTCCAGCACGCGCCGCATGCGCGGGTTTTGCAGATGGCGCAGCCGGAACTCGACGGGATCCATGCCGGCTTTCGCCGCGAGCATATCCAGGTGCGATTCACGCGCCCAGACGTTGGCGTTGGCGCCCGGCGCACGCCACGGTCCGACGGCGAACGGATGCATCCCTGCCGGATTCCCCGACCAGCCGCCCTTCGTCAGCGTGCGGTAGTTTGGAATGTCGTAGAACATGCCCGCGCCACGCCCGCCCGCCCCGATGATTTCGTTGCTCCAGAACACGATGCGCTTGTTGGCATCGAGGCCGGCCCGGATGTTGAAGACGGCCGCCGGATCGAAGGTGTCAAAGAAGAATTCTTCCTCGCGGCTCCAGACTACGCGCACCGGGACACCGGCGGCAACGGCCAGCCGCGCGGCTTCGACACTCTGCTGGTTGGCGCTCTTGCCGCCAAATCCGCCGCCCACGAACGGTGTGATCACGCGGACTTTCTCGGGCGCCAGCTTCAGCGCCCGTGCGATCTGCGTCTGCAACGGGAACGGTGTCTGGGTGCTCGCCCAGACCGTCACCTTGCCGTCGGCCGCGACCGCGGCCACCGCCGAGTGCGTTTCCATCGGCGCGTGGGCAACGTACCCCTTCTTGTACTTTGCGCCGACGATCTCGGCAGCGGCCTTCTCGCCGACCGCGATGTCGCCGGCCGCGCCGGCCGGGCGTGCCTCGGCGGCGAACCCCTCGAGATGCGCGAAGATGTTCTCGTGATCGAGCGTGCTCGGCGAGGGCGTGAAGGTCGCCTTCACCAGCTTGAGGGCACGGTCCACTTCATCACGGTGCGCATGCAGCACCGCCACCAGTTCCCCGTCCTTCACGATCCGCACGCCCGGCACGCGCTCGGCGGCGCTGGTATCCACCGACACGATCGTCGCCCCGTGGGCCGGCGCCCGCACCACGCGCGCGTGGAGCGCGTCTTTCGGAATGATGTCGCCGGCGTATTTCGCCTTTCCAGTCACCTTCTCCACCGCGTCCCGCCGCGGATACGACTTTCCGATGATCGTGTACTCGGAGACCTTGTCGAGCGCGGCCTGCCCTTCAAAGCGCCGCTCCAACTTCTTGCCCCCGGTGAGCTCGCCGTACGTTGCCTTCTTGGCTGCGTTCGATTTCGCGAGGACAACGCCGTCTTTCACCTCGAGGTCGGCGACCGGTACGCCGAGCTTTTCACTGGCCAGCTGCACCAGCACCGCGCGCGCTTCCGCGGCGGCGGCGTGCAGCACGGGGCCAAGCCGCCAGACACTGAGCGAGCCGAAGGTGCCGTTGTCAAAGGGGCACAGGTCCGTGTCGCCCAGCACGCAGTCCACCCGGTCGAGCGGCACGTTGAGCTGCTCGGCCACGATCTGCGGCAGGCCTGTGATGATGCCCTGTCCCATCTCGATCTTCCCCACGAGCAGGGTCACGCGGTCGTTCGCGCCGATGTGCAGGAATGCGTTGAAGTCAGGGGGCGTGCGCTGCTGCTCGGCGAAGTTCCAGACGGGCCGAAGAGCGCCTTCCGGCGGCTTCACCGCGAACACAACCAGCAGGCCGGTGCTCGTGAGCCGCAGGAAGTCGCGGCGGTCGATCGTTTCCACAAATCCCCAACCCTCGGGGACGACCATTTCTTCGTCCTGGCGGATCACTTGGCACCTCCCGCCATCTTCTTCGCGGCCGACTCGACCGCTGCCACGATGCGCTGGTGGGCCGCGCAACGGCAGAGGTGGCGCTCCATGCCCTGCACGATCTGCTCGCGGGTGGGCTTGGGATTCGCGTTCAGCAGTGCGGTGGCGCCAATCACCATGCCGCTGGTGCAATAGCCGCATTGAAAGCCGACGTGTTCGATGAACGCTTCCTGCACCGGGGACAGCTTGTCGCCCTGGGCCAGCCCTTCGACGGTCACCACCTTCTTTCCGTCTACGCTGCTGATGGGCGTGATGCAGGAGCGCACTTCCCGGCCATCCACCAGCACGGTGCAGGCCCCACAGAAGGCGGAACCGCAGCCGAACTTGGTGCCCGTGTAGCCGAGGTCGTCGCGCAGGACCCAGAGCAGTGTCCGGTTGGCCTCCACGGACACCGTTCGCGCGACGCCGTTGAGGGTGAACGCAATCGGTTTCATGTCCTGTGCTCCGCCAGAAGAGTGGTACGGGGGCAAGCGGCATCGCCTCTAGAGGGATTCTGCGCACGTGCCGCGCGATCTGCCAGCCATCAAGTCAAACGTTTGTGCGCACCCGTCCGTTGGCTACCGGTGCTCCCGATGCGCAGATTCCGGAGTGACCGCTGGTCCTGATTGACTGAACGGAGATGGACTTATGAAGACCCGTCTGGCCCTGCTCGCCCTCCTCGCCTCGGCCGCGCTGCAGTCCGCGCCGGCACAGGGCGCGCGTGCCTTTACCCGCGCCGACACGCTGCGCGGCTCCTACAACACACCCCAGCGCGCCTGGTGGGACGTCACCTTCTACGACCTCCACGTCGCCATCAATCCGTCCGACAGTTCCATCAAGGGCTTCAACGGCATCACCTACCGCGTGCTGAAGCCGGCGTCCGAACTGCAGGTGGATCTGCAGGTTCCGCTGGTGGTGGACAGCATCAGGCAGGATGGCAAGGCGCTGAAGTATCGACGCGACGGCAACGCCTTCTTCGTCACGGTCGTGTCGCCCCAGCGCGCCGGCGCCAGCAAGCAGCTGACGGTCTACTATCATGGCAAGCCGCAGCCGGCCAAGCGGCCACCGTGGGATGGCGGCTTCACGTGGGGCACCGACAGCCTCGGCAGCCCGTGGATAGTTTCCACCGATGAAGGCATCGGCGCGAGCATCTGGTGGCCCAACAAGGACACCGAGGCCGACGAACCTGACAGCATGCGCATCGTCACCACCGTGCCCGACCCGTTGGTCAGCGTGGGCAACGGCCGCCTGCGCAGCATTCGCAACAACGGCAACGGCACGACCACGTACGAGTGGTTCTCGGTCAACCCGATCAACAACTACGCCATCAACGTGGCCATCGGGAAGTATGATCACTTCACCGAACTGTACCAGGGGGAGCGCGGCACCCTGACCATGGATTACTGGCCGCTCGCCTACCATATGGATGCCGCGAGGAAGCAGTGGGCCCAGGCGCGCCCCATGATGGCGTGCTTCGAGCACTGGTTCGGCCCGTATCCGTGGTACGAGGACGGGTACAAGCTCATCGAGGTCTCCAACAACGGCATGGAGCATCAGACGGCCGTCACCTATGGCAACGGCTTTGCCAACGGCTACCGCGGCCGCGATGCGTCGGGCACGGGCTACGGCATGAAGTGGGATTTCATCATCGTGCACGAGAGCGCGCACGAGTGGTTCGCGAACAACATCACGTTCAAGGACCACGCGGACATGTGGGTGCACGAGAGCTTCGCCAACTACTCCGAGGCGCTCTATACGGAGTGCCAGTTCGGCAAGCAGGCGGGCGCCGAGTATGCCGTGGGCGTGCGCCGCGGCATCCGCAACGACCGGCCCATCGAACCGCCCAACCGCGGCGTCAACGCCTCCGGTTCCGGCGACATGTATCCGAAGGGCGGCACGATGCTGCACATGATCCGCCAGATCGTGAACGATGACGACAAGTGGCGGGGCATCCTGCGCGGACTCGGGCAGACCTTCTGGCACCAGACCGTCACCGGGAGCCAGATCAAGGACTACATGATCAGGGAGTCGGGCAAGGACCTGTCGAAGATCTTCCAGCAATACCTGACGACGATCCAGATCCCCGTGCTTGAGTACGCGATTGACGGCGGCACCGTGCGCTATCGCTGGGCGAACGTGGTGCCGGGCTTCAACATGCCCATCAAGGTACGCATCGCGGGCACCGGTTTTGACTGGGTGACGCCCACTGAGCAGTGGCAGTCGGGGAAGTACGCGCTGGCGTCCGCCGCGGATTTCCAGGTTGACGTGAACTTCTATGTGACCACGAAGAACGTCGGGGCGGCTCGCTAGGACCGCCGCGCGGACACGGCGCAGGGTTTCTTCGCCTCCGGGTGTCCTCTGGACAGGAACCCGTGGCGGCGGCGCGGGTACGACTGACTGCGGTCCGACGGACGGCGACGCTCGCCGCCCGTCGAGCGTACCCTCCGGAGACTGCATCATGAAGAACGTGCGTCACTCCGTCCTCGCGGCGCTTGGCATCGTGGCCAGCGCCGCCTTCGTCGCTTCGCCAGTGCGTGCGCAGATCACCGAAGTGGCGCGCACGCCCATCGCCGACGCCGCGCAGGTGACGTTCGGCTACGTCTGCGACGATCGCTTCGTCATCCGCAACGACGGCACCAAGCCGATCGATCTCGAGTACGGCCTCGAGAAGGGAACCGAGCACACGCGCATCACGCTCAACGAGCGGGAGTCGGTCGAGCTCAATTCGCCCTCGAGGGCCGCGATGGAGCTCTGGATGGACGGCAAGCTCATCGCCAAGGCCATCAAGGACCGGCGGTCGTGCAGGGATGTCGTCGGCAACTCATCCGTGACGGTCAATGCGCCTGACGTGCAGACCCGTCAGCCGACGCACGTCACCAACGTGTATACGGGATGGGGACCGCCGTACCCGTTCTATGACCCGTGGGCCTTCGGTCTGTATGGCTCGTTCGGCTACTACCGGCCTTACTACTCGGGGGTCAGCGTGACCTTCCCGATCGTCATCGGCGGGCGCAGCGGTCGCTTCGCTCCGATGCCGCGCCGGCATCGGTAGCACGCGCCGCACGGCGGCGCGGGGCTCCTGACCCCGCGCCGCCGTGTCGCGCTGGCCGTTCTAGGCTTTCACGCCGGGCGCTGGCGTCCCCTTCGGCGCCGCACGCAGATACTGCGCCGGCCAGCGTCCCGGTAGCCCCAGCGTCTGCGCCGCATGCAGCGGCCAGTATGGGTCTCGCAGCAACTCGCGCGCCAGGAAGATCAGGTCCGCCTTGCCGGTGCCGATGATCTCATTCGCCTGCGATGCCTCGGTGATCATTCCGACGGCGGCGGTGAAGATCCCCGCGCGGTGGCGCACCTCGGCCGCGAACGGCACCTGATAACCTGGCGCGAGCGGAATCCGCGCCTTCGCCACGTTGCCGCCGGATGAGCAGTCAATGACGTCAACGCCGTCATCCTTCAGCAGGCGCGCCAGCTCGACGGTCTGCGCCACGTCCCAGCCGCCTTCAGTCCAGTCGGTGGCCGATACGCGAACGAAGAGCGGCAGCTTCTCGGGCCAGGCACCGCGGACCGCCCGGGTGACTTCTCGCACCAGGCGCGTGCGATTCTCGAACGATCCGCCGTACCGGTCGGTGCGCAGGTTGCTGAATGGCGACAGGAACTGATGCAGCAGGTAGCCGTGCGCGGCGTGCAATTCGATCACCTGCATGCCGGCCGCCCGCGCGCGGCGCGCGGCATCCGTGAAGGCGCGCACGATGCCGGCGATCCCGGTGTCGTCGAGCGCCTGGGGCATCAGGTGGCCGTCGGCGAACGGCAGCGCGCTCGGCGCCACGATATCCTCCCATCCGCCCTCCGCCGCCGGCGCGGTGTTCCCTCCTTCCCACGGACGGCGCGTGGAGGCCTTGCGTCCGGCGTGCGCGAGTTGCACCCCCGCCACGGCACCATGCTCTTCCAGCATGCGCACGATGCGCGCCAGCGGCTCCACCTGGGTGTCGTTCCACAATCCCAGGTCGTGCGGCGAGATTCGCCCCTGGGGTGTGACCGCCGTTGCTTCCACGATCACGAGGCCGGCGCCGCCGACCGCGCGACTGCCGTAGTGCACCAGGTGCCAGTGGTTTGCCAGGCCGCCCGTGGCAGAGTACTGGCACATGGGCGACACACCGATGCGGTTGCGCAGCGTCACGCTGCGTACGACAAGGGGATCAAACAGGTTGGGCATATCGGCGACCCGGTTTCCGTCTACCGGCAGGATGTTGAGGGAGTGATCGTGCTCGGCACGCCCGGAGTGCAGGTGACGCGCCGGATCACGACTTCAATGGGCTGGCCATTCAGCGGCGCCGTGCCGCCATACAGCCACAGGTTCAGGTGGAGGAACCGCACACGCGCACTTCGACACCGCAACTCCCTATGCCACGCGCTCCCTCACCCGCCGCGGCATCACGGCGGAAACGAGCAGGATGACAGCGATATTCACGAGGAGGGCCACCACACCGACGTTCAGGTCTTTCGCCGCCTGCGGCAGCCCCGGGGCGAGCTTCGCCAGCGACGTCCCCGACAGCGTGACCGCGGCCACGGTCAGTTCGCCGGCAATGATCCCGGCAAGCGCGGCCGTCGTGCCAATCCGCGGCCGGTCGCCGAATGAGAGCACGAGCGCCGGGAAGAGCTGCGTCACGACATTGTAGCCCATCAGCAGCAGCGCGACGATCGCCTGGCCGCCGTGCAGCGCGAGATAGAGCGAGATGAGCGCCAGCACCGGCACCATCGAGCGCGCGACGATGCCCACCGTGCGGTCGCTGCTCTGGGGCACCGCGACGCGGAAGATGTTCTTGGCCAGGATTGTTGCCGCCGTGATCAGCAGCATGGATCCGGGCACCAGGGCGGTCAGCAGTCCCGCCGCGCCAATCATCCCCACCGCCCATGGCGCGAACGTCAGCTTCGCGATGCGGAACAGCGACAGGTCCGCGTCGGAGCCGGTCAGTCCCGGCACGGCCAGCGTCGCCGCAAAGCCGGTGAAGAAGACGAAGAGCACCACCAGCTGGTAGAGCGGCAGCATGACCGCATTCTTGCGGAAGACGTTCTCGCTCTTCGCCGTGTAGACCCCGGCAAAGAACTGCGGCCAGGTATAGACGCCCACCGACGTCAGCAGCACCGTCGAGATGAACCACGACTGGCTCATCCCGTTGTCGGGGAGGGTGAGGAATCCCGGCTTCGCCGCATCGATGGCCGTGAACATCGCGCCATAGCCGCCGTGATAGTGATACGGCAGGTACACGCCCATCACGACCACGATCACCAGGATCATGATGTCCTTCAGCGTCGCGGTCCACGCCGATCCGCGCACGCCAGACACCACCACGTAGAACATCAGCGCCGCCGTGCCGCACCACATCGCCGTCACCGGCGAAATGGCGCCATACGACGCTTCCGTGACGATGATGCCCAGCCCCTTCAGTTGCAGCACGAGATACGGCACCAGCGCCGCGACTCCCACCGCCGAGACGAGCAATCCCATGGCCGGGCTCTCGTACTTGGCGATGAAGAAGTCGGCTTGCGACACGAGCCCGCGTCCGCGCGCGTAGCGCCAGATGGCCGGCAGCAGGAAGTACGACAGCGTGTAGGCCAGCGTGAGATAGCACAGGATGTACAGGGCCGGCGCGCCCTTTCCGTACGCCCACCCGCTTCCGCCAAGGAAGGTGAAGGTGGTGTAGATCTCGCCCGCCATCAGCAGGAAGACGAACAGGCTACCAAAGCCGCGCCCGCCCACGCTCCACTGCTCGAGCGTCATCGTGTGCCCGCGCTTGGCGAGCAGCCCGAGTCCGATGGCGATGATGAAGAAGGTGCCAAGGATGGCGAGGGAAATCGTCATGAGGTCTTTCCCTCATCTTCCCCCGCACCACCCTCTTCTCCCTGCCCCTGCACCTGGTCTGAAGCCAGCCCGTTCGCGGTGTCAGTTCGCAGTATCCACGCCATGATGGCCGCGGTGACAATCACCCAGGCCACCAGCCAGGCCATCACGAATGGCAATCCAAGAATCAGCGGCTGCACCCGATTGGCGAACGGGAGTCCGCCGAGCATGCCGAGCGCCGGCAGCAAGGCCAGCAGGTGATATCGGCGCCACCGTGAACGTCGCGTACCGGGCGAATCAGCCGGCATGGGGATCACCAAGTTGTGCGAGGGCTGCGGCGACGAAGATGCGCGTGCCGTAGTCCAGCGCGCGTTCGTCGAGGTCGAAGCGTTCGTGATGGTGAGGATAGACGATGCCGCGTTCCTCATTGCGTGCGCCGATGAAGAAGAACGCGCCCGGCGTGGCCTGCTGGTACGCCGAGAAGTCCTCGGCGCCCATCGTGGGCCTCGCCTCGACCAGCACGTCCGGTCCGAGGGCGCGCACCACGGCGCGCCGCACCAGGTCACAGGCGGCCGCGTCGTTGTCGACGGCGGCGTACCCGGGTTCGAACGTCCACTCGTAGGTCGCGCCGTGCGCACTGCAGATTCCCGCCACCACGCGTTCCATCAGCACGGGTATGCGCTGTCGCAGTTCCGGATCGAAGGTGCGCACCGTGCCCGCCATCTCCACGGCGCCGGGGATCACGTTCGTCGTGCTGCCGCCGTTGATTTGCGTCACCGAAATCACCGCCGACGCCAGCGGATCGACGTTCCGCGACACGACGTGCTGCAGGCTCGTGACCACCTCCGCCGCCGTCACGATCGGGTCGATGGTCTGTTGCGGAATGGCGGCGTGCCCGCCGGCGCCGGTGATCGTGATCCGGAACGTGTTCAGCGACGCCATCAACGGCCCGGCCTTCACGCCGACGCGGCCGAACGACATCGACAACCAGAGATGGGCACCGATGACCAGCTCCACGCCGTCGAGCGCGCCGGCCGCGACCATCTGCGACGCGCCGCCAGGATACAGTTCCTCCGCGTGCTGAAAGAGGAAGCGCACCTCTCCCCGCAGCGCGCGCCGGTGACCGAGCAGCACCTTCACGGCGCCCAGGAGCATCGAGGTATGGCCGTCGTGACCGCAGGCGTGCATCACCCCCGGCGCCTGTGACACGAAGTCGTGCGTGTTCGCCTCGACGATCGGCAGGGCATCGATGTCGGCGCGGATCGCGAGCACCGGCCCCGGTCCCGCCTCACCAAACAACCGCGCCATCACGCTGGTCGGCGTCGGTCTGGAGATCTCCAGTCCGCCAAACGACGCCAGCGTGTCCGCGACAAACTGCGACGTGTTCCGTTCGTGGAATGACAACTCGGGGTGCTGGTGCAGGTGCCGGCGCCAGGTGATGACCTGTTCGCGCATGGAGTCAGGCGTTGCGGCAGAGGTGGTGGCAGACACGGGCTCCCTCGGGGATTGGCGGCGATCAGCGTGCCACTAAGAATTACCGCGGGGGCGCGCCCGCCGACAGCGCGAACGAGAGTCCCTTCAGTAGCCCGCAATCCCGCCCGGGCGACGCGGGTCGCCCACGGCTTCGTAGCCGCCACGCACGCGCATGATCGCGTTCACAAGCCCCACGTTGCTGATCAAGCCCACGGCATGCCCGCGTGCGGTGAGCGCTTCGATGGTCGACCGGTCGAGACCGCGTGGCTCCGTCCGCAGCGTGTCGGGCAGGGCCTGATGATGCAGGCGCGGCGCCGCCATCGCGTCGGCGATCGACATCCGGTGATCGATGACGTTGAGGATCACCTGGGAGGTCGCCGTGATGATTCGCGGCCCGCCGCGGCATCCCACCACCAGGAGCAGCTGCCCGGCCGGGTCGAGCACGATGGTCGGTGACATGGCGCTCAGCGGCCGTTTGCCCGGCGCCACCGCGTTGTTCTCGCCTTCCACGAGCCCAAACTGGTTCGGCTCGCCCGGCTTCGCCGCCAGGTCGTCCATCTCGTTGTTCATGAAGAATCCCGCCCCGCGCACCAGGACGCCCGAACCGTAGAGTCCGTTCGTCGTGGTCGTCATCGCCACCGCATTGCCGCGGGCGTCCACGACGGAGAAGTGCGTCGTCTCGGTCCCCTCGCGCATGCGCCGCTCCAGCGCGGGGGTCGGCGTATGGCGCACCGGGTCGATCGTTGCGCGCAACCGCCTCGCATACCCCTTGTCCGTCATCGTGTCCACCGGCACACGCACGAAGGCGGGGTCGCCCATCCGGCTGTTCCGGTCGATGAACGCGCGCTGATAGGCCGATCCGAGGAGGTGCGCGTAGTCGGCCGTCGCAATCGGCGGCAGCGTATCGTACGTCTCGAGGATGTTCAGCGCTTCCGCCACGATGGTGCCGCCGCTCGACGACGGCGGCATCGTGATGAAGCCATAGCCCCGGTACGATCCCCGAATTGGCGTCCGCCAGATCGGCTTGTAGTTGGCGAGATCGCCCTTCGTGATGATGCCGCCGCCTCGCTGCATCTCCGCAACGATCGAATCGGCCACCTCCCCCTTGTAGAACGCATCGGCGCCCTGTTCGGCGATGAGCCGCAGGGTGCGCGCCAGCCACGGCTGCCTGAGCCGCGATCCAACGGCGGGAACGCGGCCCTCCGGCAGGAAGACGCCGGCGGCCACGGGGAACTTCGCGATGCGTGCGCTGTCGTTGCGCACCGAACGCGCAAAGTTCTCGCTGACCACAAAGCCGTCTTCGGCGAGCCGAATCGCCGGCTGCATCACGGTCCGCAGCGGCAACGTGCCGTACTTCGCGAGGACGGTCGTCAGCCCGGCCACCGATCCGGGGACGCCGGATGCCAGGGGTCCATCGAGGCTCTTGTCGGTTTTGTTTCCCTGTGCGTCCAGATACATGTTGCGGGTGGCCTTCCCGGGTGCCATCTCACGAAAGTCGATGGCGTCGGTGCGTCCGTCCGCCATGCGCAGGACGAGGTAGCCGCCACCGCCAATGTTGCCCGCCTCCTGATACGTGACCGCCAGCGCGAAGGCCGTGGCCACCGCACCATCCACGGCGTTGCCGCCGGCGCGCATGACGTCCACGCCCGCCGCGCTCGCAATTGGATCGTCGCTGGCCACCATCGCCTGCGCGGCAAAGGTGGCCTTCGCCCCCGGCTGCCACGGCCATTCTGCGGGGAAGACGGGCACGCGCCGTTCGGGAATCGCGGGTGCCTCCGCGCGTGAAGCAGATTTCGTCGCTGGCCACTCGCAGGCGGCAATCGTCAGGGCGAGGAGCGCAATCGGTATGTACGGTCGGCAGGTCGGTCGCATGGCACACCTGTGTTCAGTGCAGCGGAGCGTCGGCAGAGAGGCTGAATTTGCCTCACGCACCCGGGCCACGCGAGGCATGGACCATTGGGACTACTCACATTGCGCGATGGTTTCGCAAGCGGGAGAAGCCTACTCATTCGACATCCCCCGAAATGGTGGCGGCGCATCCCGATGCCGCTGGATGATCGGGCGTCACACGTCACCAGCAACGAGGACCGCATGACCAACACCAGAACCTCCGCACGACCCACGCCCACCACGAAACCCGTCGCGAACACGCCACCGTCCGCGTGGCTGCGCACGACCGGGATCGCCGCGCTCTTCGCGGCCGCGACACTCGCCACCGCCTGCGGCACGTCCACGACCGAAGCGGGCCGCGGCACGATCGCGGTGCAGCTGACGGACGCGCCGTTCCCGACCGATTCCGTGCAGCGCGTCGACATCTTCGTCGTCCGCGTGGACGCGCGAATGGCCGACACCGACTCGGCGGCCGCAGCCAAGGGCGCGCCGGATGACAGCGCGAGCACCGGTGGTTGGACGACGATCACGCGGCCAAATCAGCTGGTCAATCTCCTGGCGTACCAGAGTGGCGCCGTCCTGCCGCTTGGCAATGCGGGCGTGGCCGCGGGAAACTATGCCGGCTTCCGCCTGATCCTCGATCCCACCAGATCGAGCGTCACGCTCAAGAACGGCGCCGTGCTGAGTGGCACGAGCACCCCCAGCATTCTCTTCCCCAGCGGTTCGCGCAGCGGCATCAAGGTCGTCTTCGCCACGCCGGTTGCAGTCGCGGCCAACGATACCACGACGGTGCTCGTCGATTTCATCGTCGCGAACAGTTTCGTGATGCGCGGCAACTCCATCAGCCAGAACGGCCTGCTGTTCAAGCCGGTCATTCAGGGTTCGGTCCGGCCGTAACGCTCGCGCGACGGCCCCCCGGACGATCAGCGCGTCGATGTGTAGGACGCCGTCTGACCCTTGGTTCGTGCTGCCAGGTGCTAATTGCAGTTGGCAGCACGTGTCCTGCGAAACTTGAAGAACCTGGGCGGTTATACAGAACAGGGATGGGGAGCATCCGGCGGTCGCCGGGTGCTGCGCCGTCTGAGCCGGTCTCTTCCCAGCGATCACGACGGTGGTGACGCTGGTCCGCAGTGAACTCCCGTAGGACCTCTTCATTACATATCGGAGGATCGCATGAACAGGCCAGTGCAGACATTTTCGATTGCGCGAACGGCGGTCATCGCCACGTTGCTGCTTGGCGTGGCCCTGCCGGCCGCAGCACAGAAGGGCAAGCAGCCCGCCGGACCTCCCGTCACGACACAAGGCGCCGTGAAGTCGAATCCGAAGGCGGACAAGGGCCAGGCGACGGCCGAAGCCAGCCGCACCGAGGCGCGCGAACGCAAGATGGCAGCGGACGTCGCCAAGTCTGAAGCCAAGGCGCTTCGCGACGCGGCCAAGGTGGCGCGCAAGGAGCCCGTGGCCCTGCTCAAGGGCGTGCCGATGACCAAGGAGCAGCGCAAGGCGGCCAAGGAGAGCCGGAAGCGTTACGAAGCCGAAGTCCGCGAACTGGACAAGGAAGCCCGGCAGAATGAGAAGGATGGCGTTCGCGATGCCACGGCCACCGCGCGCCTCGAGGCGCTTCGGCTCAAGGAGCGCGCCGAACTGCGGGCGTTGCTGAGCTCCGAGGGACGCGCGCGCTT
Source organism: Gemmatimonadaceae bacterium (assembly GCA_036504815.1). Taxonomy (NCBI): domain Bacteria; kingdom Pseudomonadati; phylum Gemmatimonadota; class Gemmatimonadia; order Gemmatimonadales; family Gemmatimonadaceae; species Gemmatimonadaceae bacterium. The sequence continues at coordinate 94,148 of DASXUN010000021.1, forward strand.
CGACGAGAACGTCGCCGCGTACGGCCGCAAGAAACCCTGATTTCCTGTTCCTGATCTTCAAGACGGGCCCCGTGGGGGCCCGTCTTGTTTTCCCTGGTGACGTCAGCCGACGGGAAGCGATTTCCGTATTATAGAAACGCGTCGCGCCTTTCATAGGCTTCGCATCTGTCGGGACCACTCGATCGTGACTCCTCCCATGCTGACATCAGTGCGCGGCCTCGCCCTGGCCGCACTCGCCCTCGCCGCCTGCGCGCCGCACCGGCCGCCCGTCGTTCGGACCCCCATTCCCATGCCGCCGGAGGTGCGCGCACTCTGGGTGGTGCGCGATGTGCTCACCCACCCTGACAGCATCAAGGTGATGGTGGCGCGCGCGCACGCGAGCGGCTTCAACACGCTCATCGTGCAGGTGCGCGGACGTGGCGACGCGTACTACAACGCGCGATGGGAACCGCGCGCGGCCGGTATCGCCGACATCAAGGGCTTCGATCCGCTCGCGCTCGTGATCAAGGAGGCGCACGCCCGCAACATCGCGGTGCACGCGTGGCTCAATACCATGCTCCTCGCGAACATGGACACGCCGCCCACTGACACGGCGCACATGCTCAACCGTCGGCCCGACTTGCTCGCCGTGCCGTACAGCGTGGCGCGCGAACTGTATGCGATGGATCCGTTCACTCCGCAGTACCGCGCCCGGATCCTCGAGGCGGCCAGGCTGGAACGGGCGCAGGTGGAGGGCGTCTATCTCTCGCCCGCCGCCCCCGAGACGAAGGAACACATCTACTCCATGTGGATGGACGTCCTCGAGCACTACGACGTGGACGGCCTCAACTTCGACTACGTCCGGTATCCGGCGCCTTCACACGACTACTCGCGCGTCTCGCTCGACCGCTTCCGCCGCTGGCTGCTTCCGCAGCTGTCCGAAGAACAGCGCGGGCGATTCGCCGTGCTTGGCGCGGATCCCCTCGCCTATGCCGATTCCTTCCCGGCCCAGTACAACGACTTCCGGCGCGCGCAGATGACCGAGATCGTGGAGCGCGTCTACTTCGGGGTGAAGAAACGCAATCCCAACGTCCTGGTTTCCGCGGATGTCTTCGCGAATGCGAAAGACGCGTACGAGAACCGTTTCCAGGACTGGACCGACTGGCTGCGCCGCGGCTTTCTCGACGTCGCCGCCCTGATGGCGTACAACACCAACACGCAGCTGGTGAGCGACCAGGTCAAGGTGGCCATCGAGGCGGGTGGCGGTGCCAAGGTCTGGGCGGGGCTGGGCGCGTACCGCATGGAGGCGGACTCCCTGGTGGCAAAGATCAATGCCGCCCGCACCCTCGGTGCGCGCGGCATCGTCCTCTTCTCCTACAATTTCACCGTTCGACCCGGCCCGCTCAATCCGAATATGGACTACCTGCAGCGCGTGCAGCGCGCCGCGTGGCCCGCCCCGACTCCCTAGACGTTGAAGCGGATGTGCAGGATGTCGCCGTCCTGCACCAGGTAGTCCTTGCCTTCCACCTTGAGATGGCCGTTGTCGCGGGCGGCGTGTTCCGATCCGTCCACGATGAAATGCTCGTACGCGATCACCTCGGCCCGGATGAACCCGCGCTCGAGATCCGAGTGGATCTTCCCCGCCGCCTGCTTGGCGTGGGTGCCGCGCAGGATGGGCCACGCCCGCACCTCGTCCTGCCCAACGGTGAAGAATGAGATGAGGTCGAGCAGGCTGTAGGTACCGCGGATGAATCGCGACGCCGCGGACTCCGTCAGGCCGAGGTCCTCGAGAAACGCCTTCTGGTCGGCGGCATCCATGGCCGCAATCTCGGCCTCGACGCTGGCCGACAGCACCACCCCGGCCGCGTGCAGCTGCCCGAGGCGCTTCGCCATCTCCGGAGGCATCGGAGCGGCCGCCTCCGATTCGCTCCGGTTCAGCACCACCATCAACGGTCGGTCAGTCAGGAAGCCGAAGTTCGTCAGCTTGCTGCGATCGAGGTGATTGGGGGGGATCGAGCGCAGTGGCTGCTCCGATTCAAGCGTCGCGCGCATCATCTCGAAGTTCGCGATGTCGTGCGGGTCGCGTCGCTCCTTCCGCGCCTTGTCCAGCCAGCGCTCGATCATTGCGAGGTCGGCGAACAGGCATTCGGTCACGAACGCGTCAAGGTCCTTCATCGGGTTCGGCGCTCCGTCGAGCGCCGGATTCTGGAAATCGCGCAGCACCAGCGCCAGCACGTCCTGGTCGCGAATCTGCTGCAGCGCCTTCCCGGAAAGTCCCTTGCTCTCAGCGCCGTGCTCACCGGGAATGTCGCTGTAGACGATCTCCGCGTACGTCGTCTTCTTCGGACTGAACATCGCGCTCAGTTTGTCGATGCGCGCATCAGGCACCCGGACCGTGCCGAGGTGCACCTCGCCGCCGAAGCCGATGGGGACGTGCAGTCCCGTGAGCGTGTTGAAGACGGTCGTCTTCCCGGACCCCGCGAAACCCACCAATCCAATGCGCATGGACTTAAGAATCGGTGCGCCGCCACGGAATTGCCAGCGACCCGCTGGGCGCGCGACAGCCGCGATTGTGGTGTCGCCACGCGACCGGCCGCGCTACCTTCTTCGGGATCAACCGGAGGGTGATTCGTGAGCGACGCCGTTCCGCAGAAACCATCCCACATCCGCGAGTTCACGCCGCGATCCATCGCCGTCGGCCTGCTGGTGGCCGTCATCATCGGCGCGTCCTATCCATATGTCGTCCTGAAGTTCGGCATCGGCCCCAACATTTCGGTCGTGTCGGCGTTCTTCGGCTTCCTGGCACTCGGCATCTTCTCCAAGGGGTACAACCGCTGGGAGAACAACGTCGTCCAGACGGCCGGAACGAGCGCCGGACAGATCGCCTTCATCTGCTGGTTGCTCGCCGCCTTTGACATCCTGGCCGCCGAGCCGGGGAGCGGCTTCAACGTCCACCTCACGCGGCTGCAGATCTGGCTCTGGCTCTCGACCGCCGGCATCCTCGGCGTCTTTCTCGCCGTCCCGCTCCGCAAGCACTTCATCGATGACGAGAAGCTCCCGTTCCCCGACGGCATCGCCGCGGGTGAGACGCTCATCATGCTCGACTCGCGCGGCGCGCAGGCGCGCAAGTCCACCATCGCCATGATCGGCTCGCTCTTCGTCTCGGGGCTCGTCTTCTTCGCCACGCAGGCCCGCTGGATCATCGAGGTCATCGCCGTTCGCGTGAACAGCTGGTCGCCGACCGTGGGGCTTGGCTTCGCGCTGTCGCTGCTGAACATCGGTTCCGGGATGATCATCGGCCTGCGCATCACGGCCAGCATGCTGATCGGTGCGGTGCTCGCTTGGGTCGTCGCCCCAGAATGGCTCTATCAGCATGGCTACATCGGAGAGCACGCCAAGCGCACCGAGATCCTGCTCACGGTGATGTGGCCCGGCATCGCGGTGCTCATTGCCGGCGGCATCACCACGCTGGTCCTCCGCTGGCGGTCGCTGCTCACCACGTTCCGCAGCCTCTCGCAATCCGGCAGCGTCAGCGGCGATATGCCGCTCCGCTGGGTGTGGATTGGCAGCGTCGTTTCCGCCACGGTGCTCGTTGGCATCCAGCTGGCCTTCTTCGGCACCCCCGTCTGGCAGTCGGTCATCGCCATCCTGCTGGCGGTGCCCCTCGGCCTGGTGGCGTTGCGCGTGCTCGGCGAAACGAACTGGGGACCCATCTCGACGATGGCAAACCTCACGCAGGCGGTCTTCGGGGCCATCGCTCCTGGCTCGCTCAACGCAAGCATGGTCTCGTCCGGCGTCACCGGTGCGGTCGCCGCCGAGTCCGAAGGCATCATGCAGGACTACAAGGTGGGATCGATGATCGGCTCGACACCGAAGATCCTCACCTACATGCAACTGCTGGCCGTGCCGGTCGGCGCCCTCGCACTCGCGTTCGCCTACCCGATGCTGCGCGACACGTACGGCATCATCGGCGACAGCGCCCAGCTCTCGAGCCCCGTTTCGGCCCGCTGGGTGGGCTTTGCCAAGATCGTCACGCAACAGTTGTCCGGCCCGGGGGCGCTGACGCCCGAGGCCATCATGCGCATCAGCTGGATGAAGAACTCGTTCGCGATCGGCGCCATCATCGGCGTGCTCCTTACCCTGCTCGAGCAGAAGAAGGCGTGGCGCAATTTCGTTCCGTCTCCCACGGGCATGGGCATCGGCGTGCTGATCCCGATCAGCGCGGTCAGCGTGATGTTCATCGGCGCGGCGGCGGACAAGGCCTGGGAGAAGACTGACACCGAGTCGCACACCCGCTATTCCATTGCCACGGCCTCTGGCTTCATCGCCGGCGAAGCCATTGTGGCCGTGATCATTCCCATACTGGTGACGCTGGGCTTGATGCGGCTCTAGACCGCCAGCCACATTGCAGGGGCGGCCGCACTCCGCGGTCGCCTGACCGCGAACCGGCCCCCCAGACTGGAGCGAGTGCCGTCGTGGAATTCCTGAATCTCGTCCTCATCCTCCTCACCGCCCTCTTGGTGCTGCGCAAGCCCGAGAGGGAGCGCGCGGCCTTCCGGATGCTCGTCGTCAGCACCCTGCTGATGATCTTCCTGTTCACGCTGGCCACCCGCACCGGGATGCTTCCCGGCTTGAACTACTGACCATGACTGACTCTCCGTCGATGGTCGCCGGCGCCCCGCCGTCAGCCGGAAAGAGCGAGACGGTCTTCACCATCACCGCGCTCGCGGTTCTGTTCCTTACCGTCGTTCCCGTCGGCACGGCGGTCTTCTATCTTGGCTTTGTGCGCGGCGATTCACCCTGCGTGATGTGCTGGGAGCAGCGCATCGGCATGATGCTGATCTCGCTTGTTGGCCTGTTTGTGCTGCGCTTTGGCCCCAGGCCCAAGTACGTCGGCATGGCCGTGCTGATCGCGGCGTGGGGCCTGTTCATGGGCATGCGACACACCGGCATGCACGGCGCGCGCGACATCGGGCAGGGCTTCAGCCTCGAGATCATGGGGGCGCACACGTATACGTGGGCGCTTTTCACGTACTGGATTTGCGTCCTCGCGATGGGAGCCCTGCTCCTCCTCGTCCGGCCAGCGCACCTCGCGATTGAAGTGCGGACCCTGACTACGCTCGAACGCATCACCGGCTGGGCCTTCGTGGCCGTCGTCGGCGGCAATATCGTGCAGGCCTTCGCAAGCACTGGACCGCCGCCCTTCATGGGACAGAGCGATCCTATTCGCTTCTCCTTCAACCCCAGGCACTGGCACTGGTCGACAGAGGAGTGGAAGCCGCCCCTCAAGTACGCCTTCCGCGGCCGTTGGGCGGTGAAGAAACCGGACGTTGCCACCTTCGACGCGGATCCCGCCAAGGGCCCGATTGCTGGCCTGCCTCAATTGACGGTCAAGAGTCGCAAGCCGCTCACCCTCGCCCTCAACGGGACGCCGACGGATCTCGCATACGATGCCGTCAGCAATCGTTTTCTGGTCACGACTGACGCCGGGATCTATCTGGCGGACGGCGCGCTGGCCAAGATCGAGCGCTACACCGTCATCGACATCGGCTACTCCGTCGATCTGGGCCGGTTCGCCGGCGGCGCCTTCCTCGACAAGGGGGAGCTGATCGCCGTCGGGGAGAACAAGAGCTTCGTGGTCCTCAAGCCCAACGACAAGGCGAACGCGGATTCCAACTTCCGCTACTTCCTCGAGTCGCGCGACAAGTTCGACGAGGTGAACCGTTCGCGCTTTGGCACCGTGCGTGCCCGGATGCTCTACATCATGTCCGCCGCCTATGACCCGGCCTCCAACTCGGTCTACACCATCACCGTGCCAACCGAACGGGTCAAGCGGATGGTCGTGTCGCGGTTTGATCGAAAGGACTTCACCCTCTCGGAAGAGTTCGTGCCGACCCTCGCCAAGGACGCTGGTGTTGCCCTGGCGAAGGACCGATCGCTTGGCGAGTACGCCATCACGGGGCTGACGGTGGTTGGCGGCCAGTTGTACGCCGTCAGCGCCGCATACAGCGCGTTACTCACGCTTGACCTGGCGACGCATCGCGTGCTGGCGGTCCATTCGATTCCGGGGCTCGTGCGTCCCGTCGGCATGGCCGCCAAGGGCGACGATTTATATATCCTCGGTGACGATCGCACCGTCTCGATCATCGGACGTCCGATACCGCGCCTTGAGACGGCACCTGCGGCGGGCGACTCGACACGCAGGCCGTAGCGCGCTAACGCAGCGAGGCCGGCGCACTGGCGCCGGCCTCGTTGCGCGGGTGCATCCCGCGTTGGCGATCATCCTTGCGCGAGGATCGCCCGCAGCGCGTTGGCCGTCTTCTGGCTCGCGGCATCCGCCGTCACCAACTCAATCGCATCGGCGCTTTCGACGCCGAGCTTCAGCTCGACCGCGCGCGCAATCTGCTCCTGCTCGAAGATCTTGCGCGACATGATCGCCGGGTTGGCGCCGAGGTGCTTGAGCATCGCCACGCCCACCGCGTCCACTGCGACGCGGTCCGTGCCGGCAATCATCACGTTCCCCTGTTTCAGCTCGCCGCGCGACGGTCCGCCGTCGGTGAACGCCAACACGCCGTCCAGGACGATCAGGTCGGGACGGTAGCCCGTGTTCAGTTCGGCGATCATGCGCCGCATCTCCGGGGAGGCGTGCATCGTCCGCCGGATCGACTTGGGCGTGAGTCCCACGGAGAGCTTCAGCGACATCGTGAAGACGCCGCCAAAGCCGTGCGTCTTCAGGCAGCACGTCGAGACGTTGTAGTCGGCTTCCACGACGAGCCGTGGCAGGGAATAGCCGTCCGGCCAATGCGCGCTGGGAAACGCCACCCAGTCCTGGGCCGCAATCTGCTCGTAGTCCACCACGTCGAAGCGGTGTTCGCGCGCCAGATCGAAGGTCCCCTTCTTCTCCATCACGCCCTGCGTCTTCGGCGGACCGCTCGACTCGCCCAGGGTCACGCTGCGCGCATTCCGATCGTGCAACTCGGTCACCAGTTGGCCCAGCGTATCGTTGTGCGTCGAGCCCGGCGCCTCGTCGGCCGAATTGAAGTTCGGCTTGATGACGACCTTCTTGCCCTTCACCGCGGAGAGGTCGAGCAGCTTGAGTACCTCGGCGACGCCGCGCTTGCGGTCGGCGGTGGTCACGAGCGCCACCCGGCTGCGGCGCGGTCCGATTGCCTGCGCTGCGCCAGCCTTGCCGAGCGTCGGCATCAGGGCGACGCCCGCCGCAACGGCGCGAATGAATTCGCGGCGATCCAGGGCATCCACGCGCAAGACCATGACTCCTCCCGAGACAGACCACTCGAAAGGGGGGCTGCCCTATTCTACCCGTGGCGCCAGGGCGCTCGCAATCAGGTTACGCCCAAGGCAGGCGGGGGGCCGACACCGGCGCGCACCGATCATTGGGCGGTCGCGGCCGGCACGCCGTTCCCGCTGGCGTCCCTTCCTCGCCGCGACGACATTCAATTTGCTTACCCTACCCTCGCCCGAACTACTATATGAAGCGCGCTTGCCTCGTTCTGATCGCCGCCCTCCCCTTCGCCGCCGCCGCACAAGCCCCACGGCTGCTTCCTGCCCCGCGTGAGTTCACTGCCGGGACGACCGTCCCGCTGAAGGGCACCATCTCGGTCACCGCCGGCGCCGACAAGGAGGACAAGTTCGCGGCCGCCGACCTTGCCGCCGCGCTCAAGGAGCGCGGCGCCAAGGTCGCGGTCGGCGGTACCCTCGCCGTTCAGCTGATGCGCAGCGGCACCGTCGAGGCCAAGGCCCTCCTCGCAAGGCACAAGCTGACCTTCACGCCGGACATGAAGGACGAAGGGTACGTCCTCGTGGCCGAACCGAAGTCCATCAAGGTCGTCGGCGCCTCCGCGGCCGGTCTCTTCTACGGCGCCCAAACCGTCAGGCAGCTCATCACCGGACAGGGCACGGCGATGACCCTGCAGACGGGCGTCGTCCGCGACTGGCCCGCCATGCGCTGGCGCGGCTTCCACGACGATCTCTCGCGCGGTCCGGTCCCGACGCTCGAGTTCCAGAAGCGCATCATCCGCACCATCGCGGCATACAAGATGAACGCGTACTCGCCGTACTACGAGCACACGCTGGCCTACAACAGCGACCCGCTGGTTGGCCCGCCCGGCGGTGCGATGACCCGCGAACAGGTGAAGGAGCTGGTCGCCTACGCCAAGCCCTTCCATGTCGAGATCATTCCGGAGCAGGAGGCCTTCGGCCACCTGCATCATGCGCTCAAGTACGAGATCTACAGCAAGGTCGCCGAGACGCCGCACGGCCACGTGCTGGCGCCGGGCCAGCCGGAGTCGATGAACATCATCAAGCGGTGGTTCAGCGAGATCGATTCCCTGTTCCCGTCACAGTTCGTGCACCTCGGCGCGGACGAGACGTTCGAGCTGGGCAAGGGCCAGACGAAGGAGGCCGTCGCCAAGGACGGGCTCGGCAATGTCTACCTGAAGTTCCTCGGCGACATCGAACGGGAACTGCGCGCCCAGGGGAGCAAGAAGACGTTCCTGTTCTGGGGCGACATCGCCATGGAGTCGCCACAACTCGTCAACTCGCTGCCGAAGGACATGGTCGCGGTGGCCTGGAACTACTGGAGCACGGGCAACTTCGAGCGGTACCTCACGCCGTTCAGCGGCAGCGGCATGCAGACGTGGGTTGCCCCCGGGGTCAACAATTGGTCGATGACGTACCCCGATAACAACATCGCCCTCAAGAACATCCAGGGCTTCGTGCGCGACGGACAGAAGCTCGGCGCCACCGGAATGCTCAACACCAGCTGGGGCGACGACGGAGAGGAGATCTTCAACCAGACGTGGTACGGCGTGCTCTTCGGGGCCGCCGCTTCGTGGCAGCCGGGGGAGTCGTCGATTCCCCATTTTCAGCGCTCGTATGGACTGCAGTTCCACGGCGATACCACCGGCAAGATTGACGCCGCCCAGCAGCACCTGATGCTGGCCCACGCCGCGCTCAGCAAGGCGGGCGCCGGCAACGGCCACGATTTCCTGTACTGGGTGGACCCGTACTCGTCGGAAGGGATGGAGATCGCCAAGAAGGTGCGCGTTGCCGCGCCGGAGCTGCGAGTCCATGCCGAGTCGGCCTCGGTGCTCATCGCGCAGGCGCGTCGCCTGCAGCCGACGCTGCGCGAGCAGGATGCGTTGGATGCCATGGACATGGGCGCGCGCCGCCTCGACTTGATCGGCATGAAATTCCAGTTCGCCGACGAGATGGTGAAGGCGTACGCTGGAAGCATCGACCCGGCGCGCACGACGCCCGTCACCTGGGTGGAGCTCTCGGAGATCTCCGGCATCAACGGCCGTCTGCAGACGATGCGCGAAGCCTATGTGCTGGGCCGTGAACTCTACGAGAAGAGCTGGCGGGCCGAGAACCGGCCGTACTGGCTGCAGAACGTGCTCACCCGCTACGACTCGGCCATCCAGCTCTGGTGGAACCGGGCGCTCATGATGGATGCGGCGCGGCGTGAGTTCAGCCGGACCAAGAAGATGCCGCCACCCGAACGGAGGCCCATTCCGGCAAGCATGCCCCAATAGCTGGACCGCGAAGGCGCCTCTCGGGGCGCCTTCGCTGCCAACACTATAGTTGTGCCTAGCGTAATTGGCCGAGGATCCATCCACTCGTTCCACGTCTGTTCCTTCAGCCCTCACACCCATGAGATCTGTCCTGAGACTGGTTGTCCTGAGTGCAGCTGCCGCGGCGCCGCTTGCCGCCCAGCTCGACTCGGCGACCATCGCCGGCTTCCGCTGGCGCAACATCGGCCCGGCCAATCATCAGGGACGCATCGTGGACGTCGCCGGCATTCCGTGGCCGTCGCGCACGTATTACGTCTCGTCCGCTGGCGGTGGCCTCTGGAAGACCACCAACGCCGGCACCTCCTTCCGTCCGGTCTTCGAGAACGAGCGCGTTTCGTCGGGTGGCATGATCGCCATCGCCCCGTCGGACACCAACACCGTGTACTACGGCACGGGCGAACCGAACTCGCGCAACTCCATCTCCCCGGGCGCGGGCATCTGGAAGACGGCCAACGGCGGCCGCACGTGGGAGTTTCTCGGCCTCAAGGAAACGCAGCACATTGGCCGCGTTGTCGTGGACCCGGCCAACAAGGACGTCGTGTACGTCGCCGCGCTCGGCGCGGCCTGGGCGACCAACAAGGAACGCGGGCTCTACAAGTCCGTGGACGGCGGCAAGACGTGGCAGCTGAAGAAGTTCATCAACGACAGCACCGGCTTCATCGACGTCGCCCTCGATCCACGTGACTCGAAGGTCGTGTGGGCAGCCAGCTACCAGCGCATCCGCGGCCCGTACTTCCAGTACTCGGGAGGCAAGGGCTCGGCGCTGTGGAAGAGCACCGACGCCGGCGAGACGTGGACCGAAGTGAAGGGCGGCGGTCTGCCGGAGACGACGAAGGGGCGCATCGGCATCGCCATCGCCGCGTCGAATCCCGACGTCATATACCTGATGGTCGAAGCCGACACGCTGGCGAACCCCAAGAAGGATCCCAAGGTCAAGGCGCAGAAATCGCCGAGCGGACTGTATCGCTCAGCCGATGGCGGCAAGACGTGGGAGAAGCGGAACGACGAGAACGTCCGTCCGTTCTACTACTCGCAGGTGCGCGTCGCGCCGAACAATCCGGATCGCGTCTTCTGGTCGTCGACGCCGGTGAAGTACTCCAACGATGGCGGCAAGACGGTCGGCAACGCGACGGTCGGCATCCACGTCGATCACCACGCGATGTGGATTGACCCCAAGGATCCGCAGCACATCGTCGTCGGCAACGACGGCGGCGTCTCGCAGACCTGGGACGGCGGCGGCAATTGGGACGCCAACAACGTGCTCCCGGTGGGCCAGTACTACAACGTGTCGGTGGACAACGCGGTGCCCTACAACGTCTGCGGTGGCGCGCAGGACAACGGCTCGTGGTGCGGACCGTCGCGCCGCAAGCAGGGAATGATCACCAACTCGATGTGGTTCACGTTCAATGGCGGCGACGGCTTCGTCACCGCGAACGACCCGACGAACCCCGACATCATCTACGGCGAGTCGCAGGGCGGCAACATCGGCCGCTATCGCGTCTCGACGGGTGAGCGCACCGCGCTGGTGAAGCCGAGCTGGCGTCCGCGCTACATGCAGTGGGAAGACTCCATTCTCGTCGACCGGCCCGACACCACCAAGCCGATGTCGAAGGAGCAGGCCAAGCGGCAGCAGGCGCTGCGCGCGGCCCAGAAGAGGGATTCCGTTGACACCGACATCCGGTGGAACTGGAACACGCCGTTCTTCATCTCGCCGCACAACGCGTCGGTCATGTATTTCGGCGCCAACCGCGTGCTGAAGTCCACGAAGCAGGGCGATGACATGTATTTCATCTCGCCCGAGCTGTCGTATGCCGACACGATGAAGATCCGCGTCTCCACCAAGACGACGGGCGGCATCACGATCGATGCGACGGGCGCCGAGACTTTTGGCACCATCGTTTCGATCAACGAATCGCCGCTGCGCCCCGGCATCCTGTACGCCGGCACGGACGATGGCCGCCTCTGGTCGTCGCTGAACGACGGCGGCAGCTGGACGGAGCACACCGCCAACGTGAAGGGCGTGCCGGCCGGAACGTACGTGTCGCGCATTGAGCCGTCGCATTTCGACTCGCTCACCTTCTACGTGACGTACGACAACCATCGCCGCGGCGACTTTACGCCCTACGTCTTCATGACAAAGGACGGCGGCAAGACGTTCGCGTCGATCGCCGGCAACCTGCCGACGGGCGGCCCGGACTACGTCTACGTGATCCGCGAGGATCTCAAGAACCAGAACCTGCTGTTCGTCGGCACCGACGTCGGCGTGTACGCGTCGCTCGACGCCGGCAAGTCGTGGACCAAGTTCATGGCCGGTATGCCCACGCTGCCGGTGCTGGACCTTGTCATTCATCCGCGCGATGGCGAACTCGTGGCCGCGACGCACGGCCGCGGCTTCTACATCGTCGACATCAATGCGCTGCGGCAGATGGATGCGACGGTGGCCTCCGCGCCGGCGTATCTCTTCAAGCCGCGCACCGCATTCCAGTGGGGGGAGAAGCCCTTCAACGGGGAGTCGGTCGGCCAGAACCTGTTCCAGGTGCCGAGTCCGGCGTACGGCGCCGAGATCGTGTACAGGCTGGCGAAGGCGAACACGGGTCAGGTAAAGGTGGTGATCCAGGACGCCTCGGGTGACACCCTGCGCACGCTGAACGGCCCGGGTGCGGCCGGCATCCAGCGCGTCACGTGGGACTTCCGCGGCAAGGCGCCGCCGTCGCCCAAGCTGTCGCCGGCTGAAGTGCGCGATTCCATCAACAACATCCGCAAGATCGTCGCGGCGCTCGATTCCATCGCCGCCGATAGCACGTCGACGTTGCCCAAGCCCATGCTCGAGCGGATCCGCACGGGCCTCACCGGCGGCCCGGATGCCATGCAGCAGATGATCCAGCAGTTCGGCGCGTTCGGCGGGGGCGGCGGATTCGGTGGCCAGCCCATGCGTTGGCAGGACCGTCCGGGTGAGACGCCGGCAGCGGCACCGCGTCCGGCAGGCGCAGGGGGCGGTCGTGCGCAGGCCGGCCAGGCGGAGAGCGGAGCGGCCCCGGATCAGAGCCAGTTGATGGGCGTCTTCCAGGCGATCGCCGGACGCGGCGCTGGCGGCATGTTCGCCATGTTCGGCGGCGGTGGCCGTCGGGGTGGCGGTGGCGCCCCGTTTGTCGGCACGGGCGACTACCTGGTGTCGATCAGCGTCGGGGGCCAGACGTACAAGCAGGTGCTGCGCGTCGAGCGCATCAGCGGTGGCGGCGGCAGCGGCTTCCCGTTCGAGGACGATGACGAGGAGCGGGAGCCCTAAAGGCAGAGAGACAACAGAAAGACAACAGGCAAACAACAGAGAGACAACGGAGGGCTGGCGATGGATGCCAGCCCTCCGTTGTCTCTCTGTTGTTTCTCTGTTTTCTCTCTGTTGTTTGTCTGTTGTTTCTCTAGTACCGCAGGTACTGCACATACTTCACCACCACCCCGCCTCGTGAGGGCCGCGACCACGGGATCGAGCGTCCCTCGAGGGACGTCGGCCACGCACTGTTCAACACGACATACAGATCGCTCCCCGGCGAGCGGGTCCAGCGAAGGCGCGCATTCAGGGCCCCGCGATTGGACTCATTGTTCCACTGGGCGAAGAGCGTCGTATTGAGCCGCGGGGTCAGGGCGTAGTCGATGCGAGCGGTGGTCGTTCGCGCGATGAATCGCGACGAGGGGAAGCGGCCATCGGTGTAGCCGTACTCCAGCGACCAGAGCACGTGCGGCTGCCAGCGTCCCTCGACGGACACTCGGTAGTCCTCGCCGACGCCGGTGTAGAACTCCCCGAAGCTTGCTTCGACGTTCAGGCGCAGCGGACGGCGTGACGATCCATCGTACTCGAAGCCCCAGCGATCGTACCAGTAATTGCCTGGGGTGATCGTCGTCCCGTCGAACACGTCGAAGGACTCGAGCGGTGCGTCTCCCTGACGCTGCAGGTTCACCTGAAACTCGTCGCCCGAGCTGAACCTCACGCCGAACGGCGTGACCTCGAACGAGGCGTTGTCCATGCTGCCGTCCAGGCGCCGGACGTACTGGTAGTTCAGGAGGTTGAACTCGAGTTGGCGGACATGCGGTATGTGCGGCCGTGGCGTGATTCGGAAGGACCCGCCATACCGCACGATGCCGTCGGAGCGGACAAAACCCAGCGCCGGGTTGAACCCGGCTTCCACGCGCTCGATGCGATTGACGATGTCGGCGAAGTCGTTCGGGAAGTCGATGGCAAAACGCGAGTAGTTGGGCGCCCCGCCGGTGCTGTCGTGCGTCCATGACGTTGCCGCGAGGAAGACGAGGTTCTGTCCGCGCACGATGAACGGCAGGTTGATGTCCAGTCCCGTCGCGGTGGACGGCTGCTCACCGCGCGCATCCGTGCCCGTGAACATCGCGCCCACATAGCCGCGCCCCAGCAGGTCGCGTCGCACGCGGACCACCGCGTCCGAGGTTGGGCGGTCGCCGCCGGTGCGCACCGCGATCACGCCCACTTGCTGGCTTCCGATGCGCCCTGACAGCCGCGCCCCCGCCTGGAGGGGAATCGGTTCGCCGTCACGCGAGAGCCCGATCCGCCGGCTGTAGAACAATTGGGTCTCCTGCGGGCGGCCGAAGTCGAAGATCCCCGCGCCTTCGGTGAAGAAGGGGCGCCGCTCGGGAAGGAAGAGCGGGAATCGGCTGAAGTTGATGATCTGCCGGTCCACGTCCGCCTGGGCGAAGTCGGCGTTGGTGGTGAGGTCGAGCGTCAACCCGCGTGACGGGGCGAGCTTGGCATCGAGTCCGAAGGCGCCCTTCAGCCCGGCCTCGCCAGCGGCGCTGAACGTGCCATCTGGCGAGTACGCGCGCGTCGTCCCGTTTCCCGTGGCCGACGCGTACGGCCGCAGCTCCACCGTCGCGCGCGGCGGGAGGTCGTTGAATCCTTCCACCTCGCCAGCCTTCTCGAGGAACTTGAGCCCCTCGGTTCGCCGCCAGGCTTTCCACAGCACCTCTTCGTTCTTTCGCCGGATCACGCGCAGCACGTTCACATCCCACGAGGTTGCGCTCGCCCGATATCGCAGCGTCTGCCACGGAATGAAGATCTCCGCCACCCAGCCATCGGCGGTGATTGCGGCCCGGGAGTCCCAGACGGCATCCCAGTTGATGTTGTCGTGCTCGAACGACACCACCTCGCCATCCGTCATCGCGCCGTTGGGATTGACCGCGAACCAGAACGCCGTGCGCTTGTCCTGCAGCGGGGAGAGCAGCACCTGCACGCCGTCGTCCGTCTCTAACTCGGTGTCTCTCCGCAGCTGCGCGTGCAGGATCCGCGACGGCTCGCGATCGTAGGCGTGAACGCCCACCCACAGTCCGTCGTGCGCCGCGATGAACCGTACGACCGTGCGCTCGGTGGCCGGCGCACCCTCCACCGGATCGCGCTGCCGGAAGTCATCGATGCTGTCGGCGCGCGACCAGGCCGCCTCATCGAGCCGGCCGTCGAGTTTCAGGGCATCACGCGTCGCGTGAACACGAGGCGTTTGAGCGAAGGCGACTATCGGCAGCGTCGCGAGCAGCAGCGCCAGCAGACGGGGATTGATCATACCCAATTTACGGGCCGCCGACGCATCTGTTGATCGAACGGCCCTTGGTCCGTATCACCTGGTGCGTGGCGGCGCCTACGGCAGGACGACGAGCCGCACCACCGGAGATGCCACGCCGGCCCGATCCAGCGCCGTCACTACAAGCCGGTCCGGAAGAACGCCTTCACGGTTGGGGATGATCTGCTCGGCCGTCAGGCTCGGCGTATACATGCGGCTCGTCCAGATGCCGCTGATGCGCGATTGCACCAGGTACCAGCGCGCGACATGCGGCTTGGGAAGCGCAAGGGCCACCGACAATCCGCCGGTCGCCGTGTTCTTCCTGACGCGAACGGTCGGCGCCGGCAGCGCGCGCTTCGACAGCCACGGCGACGGCGGCACGAGCGCCACCTCAGCATAGGGCTGTGCGAGCAGCCGCGAGCCGACTCCCGCCTGATCGTTCATGAAGGCCTTCATCGAGAAGTGCACGGTGCCCGAAGCGCGCGGATAGGCGCGCACGGTGTCCACCTGCGCCAGGATCTCATCCGCGGTCCACGCGTTCGACGGCGAGAGTCCGTTCCCCTCCGGTGTTGCGGCTTTCACCCGGCTCGTGTACAGGCCAAGCCAGAGATGGCGCTCGCTGGCGTTCTGCTCGCCCCACCAGCGCATGAGCGCCGGAAAGCTCTGTTCCGGTTTCGCGATCGGCCAGTAGAGCTGCGGCGTGAAGTAGTCCACCCAATTCTTCTCCCACCACAGCTTCGAATCCGCGTACAGCTGTTCGTACGCATCAAATCCCTTCACCTGCTCCGGGAAGCCCGGCCGCCAGATGCCGAATGGCGAGATGCCGAACTTCACCCACGGCTTGGCGGCGTGGATCTGTTCGTTCAGCTGACGCACCAGCGTGTTCACGTTCTCCCGTCGCCAGTCGTCGCGCGACAGCGTGCCCCCGGCGGCGAGGTACTTCTTCCAGCTGCGCGCGTCCGGGAACTCGGTGGTGCCGTTGGCGGTGCGTTCCTTGTACGGATAGAAGTAGTCGTCCAGGTGCACGCCATCGATGTCGTAGCGCCGCACCACGTCGAGCACCACGCGCAGCGTGCGCTTCCGCACGGCGCTCTCGCCCGGGTCCATCCACAGGTGCGTGCCGTACTTCTTGACCAACGCCGGCGCCGTGTTGGCCAGATGGCGCCGTGACAGCGGCCCCTTGGCGCTGGGATGCCGTGCCCGGTACGGATTGAACCAGGTGTGCAGCTCGAGGCCGCGCCGGTGCGCCTCGGTCACCGCGAACGCGAGCGGATCCCACGCCGGCGATGGCGCGCGCCCCTGCCGGCCCGTGAGATACTCCGACCATGGTTCGATGCGGCTCTTGTACAGCGCATCGGCGGCGGGTCGCACCTGCAGGATGACCGCGTTGAGGTGCTGTGCCTGCGTCCGGTCCAGGATGGCCAGCAACTCGGCCTGCTGCTCCGCTGTCGACAGTCCGGGCTTCGACGGCCAGTCGATGTTCGACACGGCGGCCACCCACACCCCGCGGAACTCGCGGCGCATCTCCGGCGCGGCGCAACTGGTATCGGCGGTCCCGCACGGCACCGCGACCGCCGCCGGTGGCGGCGACGTACGCTTGCGGACTGACGTTTGCGGTGCCTGCGCGGCGAGCGGCAGGGCGATGAGAAGCAGCACGAGGGAGGTCGGTCGCATGCGCGAAATCTAACGCGACTGGCGTCGCATGCCTTCCGCGTCGCTTGCGCCGCGCATCGAACGCACCGCTACCCTCGCCTCGGCCCCCACGGGAAGAACGCCGACACGTCGCGCTGATAGGCGCGGTAGGCCTCCCCTTTGGTCGCAACCGCTTGCTTCTCCGTGAGTGGAATCCCCGTCACGCGCAGCAGGAAATAGAGCATCAGTATTGGAGCGCTCCAGCCCACCCACCCCCACGGCGCCCCGCTCGCCATCAACGCGAACGCGATCCAGATCAGCCACTCGAAGAAGTAATTGGGATGCCGCGACACGCTCCACAACCCGATGCGGCAGACGCGTCCGCGGTGCGCGGGATCGCGTTTGAAGCGGGCCAGCTGCGCATCGGCGACGCTCTCCCCGCCCAACGCGATCGCCCAGAGCATCAGCCCCGCGAGTTCCAGCGGCCGGCCGAAGGGCGCGGCGTCCAGCGCCATCAGCAGGAACGGAACGCTCAGCACGACATCCACGACTGCTTGAAGCATGAAGAATCGCAGGAAGCGCCGCGCGAGCTTGCCTCCCCACTCCGCACGCAACGCCACGTAGCGCGGATCTTCCGGACCGCGCATCACGCGTACGGCAATGTGCGCCGCGAGCCGAGCCCCCCACAGGCCGCCGACGACGGCGACCACGGCGCGACGCGTTGCGTCGCCCGACAGGAAGACGGCGTAGCCGAAAGTGATTACCGCCAGGTTGCCGGCCCAGAATGCGTCCACCCAGCTCGCCTTGTCCGTGACCCGGTAGAGCTGCCACGCGACCAGCATCAGCCCTCCGGCAACTCCCAGGGCGGCGACGAGCGCCATGCCTGCTTCCATGAGTCTTCCCCCCCCATCTACTGGCCGCCCACGCGTTCGCGCGGGATGTTTACCGGGTCCACCCCTGACTGAACGCCCGTCTTCCCCCAGCGGTGCCCGACCAGCCATGATCCATCATCGCTCCGTGCTGGCCCTCTGCAGCGTCGTGCTGGCGCTCTCGTGCACTCGCGGCCCGATCGGCCGCACCGTGCCCACGCGCTCGCAGGTCGGCCCCGCCACGGGCTCGCTTGTCGTGGTGGGTGGCGGAAACATGGGTCCCGAAATCCTCCAGCGTTTCGTGGCGCTTGCCGGCGGACCGGACGCTCCGATTGTCGTCATTCCCACCGCTGGCGAAGATTCGGTCTATCCGGCCGACTGGCGCGGCCTGGCCGGCCTGCGGGCTGCCGGCGCCACCAACCTGACCGTCCTGCATACAATGG
The DNA here is from genome assembly GCA_036504815.1 of Gemmatimonadaceae bacterium. NCBI lineage: Bacteria > Pseudomonadati > Gemmatimonadota > Gemmatimonadia > Gemmatimonadales > Gemmatimonadaceae > Gemmatimonadaceae bacterium. Next base: position 112,234 of record DASXUN010000021.1, read on the forward strand.
ACCGTCGCCTCGCGGAAAGCGACTCATTCGTCGCCCCGATTCGTGCGGCGCGTGGCGTCTGGTTCCCGGGAGGGCGCCAATGGCGCCTCGTCGACGCCTACCTCGGCACACGTACGGAGCGCGAGCTGCGCGCCGTGCTCGGTCGCGGCGGTGTCATTGGTGGCACGTCGGCCGGCGCTTCGATCTTGTCGAGCTACCTCGTGCGCGGTGCCCGTTCGGGCAACAACATCATGATGGCCAAGGGGTACGAGCAGGGCTTCGGATGCCTGCGCAATACCGCCATTGACCAGCATGTCGTGGCCCGCAACCGGCAGAACGACCTGCAGCAGGTCGTCACCGCCCACCCGGAACTGCTCGGCATCGGCCTCGACGAGGGAACCGCCCTCGTCGTGCAGGGTGACCGCGGAGAGATCATCGGTCGAGGCAAGGCATTCGTGCATAACGGACGCGATGCCAATGATCCGGGCTATCCCTACCTCACGCTGCTCCCCGGCGATGAATACGACCTCGCGTCCCGGCGCGTGACGGCGCGGGCAGCAGCAGGGAGCCCGCTGACCGAGGCATTCGTTGACTCGCTGTTCGCCGATTTCAACACACCGGCGACGCCCGGAGCGGCCGTCCTGGTGGCGATGGACGGGAAGGTGCTCATCAGCAAGGGCTACGGTCTGGCCGACCTTGAAGCGCGCACGCCCATCACGCCGCACACGAACTTCCGGCTCGCCTCGGTGACCAAGCAGTTCACCGCCATGGCGACCCTGCTGCTCGTGCAGGAGGGGAAGCTGCGCCTGGATGAGACGCTGACCGACATCTTCCCCGGCTTCCCTGCGTACGGCAGCCGCATCACCGTGCGTCACCTGCTGACGCACACCAGCGGCCTCCAGAGCTACGAGGACTTCGTCCCGGACTCGCAGGCCACGCAGGTGCTCGATGCGGACGTCCTGCGTCAGATGACCGCCCTCGATTCGACGTACTTCCCGCCCGGAACGCGGTTTCGCTACAGCAACTCCGGCTACGCGGTGCTCGCGATGATCGTCGAACGACGGTCGGGACAGCGGTTCGCCGACTTCCTCAAGGCGCGCATCTTCGACCGCGTCGGCATGCCGTGGACGCTCGCCCGTGAGGAAGGACGCACGCCGGTGCAGCGGCGCGCCTTCGGGCACTCGCGGCGTAACGGCGCCTGGCTGCGCACCGATCAAAGCAGCACGAGCGCGGTCCTCGGCGACGGCGGCATCTACTCGTCGGTTTCCGAGCTCTACCGCTGGAGCAACGCACTGGAGACGCGTGAACTGCTCGGCGATTCGCTGCGCGCCCTGATCTTCCGCCGCGGGACGCGCTCCGACAGCATTGGCGTCGATTACGGCTTCGGCTGGTACCTCGAGATGACGCATGCGCTGCCGCGCACGCGGCACACCGGCAGCACGATCGGCTTTCGGAATGCCGTCATTCGCTATCCGACGCTGAAGGCCACCATCATCGTGCTCACCAACCGCAACAACGCCAACGCCGCCGCGCTCGCCGAGACGATTGCCGAACGTCTCACCGCCGTGCCGCGCGACCCGCGCTGGATCCTGCAACCGAGTGGCACCACGGCATCGTTCCGCGGCATCAGCGCGGTCAACGGACTGGTGGCGTGGGCGGGGGGAAGTCGCGGAACGGTGCTGCGCACCGTCGATGGCGGCGAGTCGTGGGAGGATGTGTCCATTCCGGGCGCCGACTCGCTCGACTTCCGCGACGTGCAGGGCGTCAGCTCGCGTGTCGCCTACGCGATGAGCGCCGGCCCGGCCGAGCAGGGGCAGGCCCGCATCTACCGCACCTCCGACGGCGGCCGGAACTGGACGCTGCAGTGGAGCGACACCACCAAGGGCCTCTTTCTCGACGGCATCGCCTTCTGGGATTCATCGCACGGGTTCGCTTTCAGTGATCCAGTGAATGGCCAGTTTGTCATCCTGCGCACCGAGAACGGCACCACGTGGGAGCGGGTCGATCCGCGAAACATCCCACCGGGACTCCCCGGCGAGGCGGCATTCGCGGCCAGTGGTACGTCGGTGGCGGTGCAGGGTCGCAACCACGGCTGGATTGCCACGGGCGGCGGTCGCGAGGCGCGCGTGCTGCGCACCGCGGATCGCGGGCGCACCTGGCAGGTCTCCGGCGCCGGCATTCCGGCCGGACCCAGCTCCGGCTTCTTCGGCATCGCCTTCGCTGACACCCGTCGCGGCATCGCGGTGGCCGGTGATTACACCGTGTCGCGCAGCAGCGGCGATGTCACGATGGTCACCACCGATGGGGGCGTCAGCTGGAAACGCGCCTCGAGGTGGCCATCACAGGGCATTACCGGTGGCGTGGTGGCGGTGCGTGGCGCGGCCAAGCCGACGTTTGCCGCGGTCGGCGCGTACGGCACGGCGTTCACGAACGATTTCGGCGCCACCTGGACGCACGGGGACACCCTGACGCTCTACACCATCGACTTCGCCGCGCGCGACACCGGATGGGCGGTTGGCCCCCGCGGCCGCATCGTGAAGTTCAAGGGGAACGCGCCGTGACGTATGACCTGAAGGGCGTGCACCTGCCGGTTCTTGGCCCCACGGGTATTCGGACCATCAATGCGATCACCGGAATTCCGGGATTCGGCTCGCTGCTCATCGGCAAACTGCGTCGCGATGCCGGGCTCGATGCCCTGCTTCGCACGGTCGTCGACGATCCGCCCACGAATGAGCCGATGCTGCCCGACGTCGCGCCGCCCATCCCCGCGCTCGACGCACGCGCCGATGACGCCCGGGCCGGCTTCCGGTTCCCCACCGTTGAGGATTTCCACGCCACCTATCGCAGCGGTGCGCTCACAGCCTTGCAGGTCGCACAGCAGTTCCTGGCACGGTGGGAATCGAGCGAGCAGGGCGAGCGCCCGCTGCGCGGCTTCATTTCGATGCGCCGCGAGGACATCCTCGCGCAGGCGACCGCATCGACGGAACGCTGGAAGGCTGGCCAGCCGATCAGTGTCTTCGATGGCGTGCCGGTGGCGGCGAAGGACGAAGTCGACCAGGCCGGATACACCACCACCGTCGGGACGAAGATCTTTCGGAATGCGCCGCCCGCCACGCACGACTCGACGGCCGTGGCCCGCCTGCGCGCCGCTGGCGCCGTGATGGTCGGCAAGGCCAACATGCACGAGATCGGCATCGGCGTCAGCGGTCACAACGCGCATTACGGCTCGGCGCGCAATCCTTACAACGACCTCCACCACACCGGGGGCAGTTCGGCCGGGCCCGGCTGTGTGGTCGGCGCGGGACTCGTCCCCGTCGCCATCGGCGCGGACGGCGGTGGATCCATTCGCCTCCCGGCGTCATTCTGCGGCACGGTCGGCCTCAAGCCGACCTACGGACGCATTTCGGAGTATGGCGCAGCCCCGCTGTGCTGGTCGCTTGCGTACCTTGGGCCGCTTGCCAGCTGCGCGCGGGATGCGGCCCTTGCGTATCAGGTCATGGCCGGGGCGGATGCGCACGATCCGCATTCATTGGGGCATCCGTCGGCGGTCATTGATGATCGCGCGCCGCGGTCGCTCGCCGGCATCACGCTGGGCGTGTTCCGCCCCTGGTTCCAGGACGCGCAGCCAGAGGTGGTCGCCGCATGTGAACGGCTGCTCGACGAGATGACGGCATCTGGCGCGCGCCTGGTTGAGGTCGAGATTCCGGAGCTCGAACTCGCTCGTCTCGCCCATCTCGTGATCATCACTTCCGAGATGACCACGGCGCTCTGGCCGCAGGTGCGCGATCGGCTGGGCGAGTTCGGCAGCGAGACGCAGCTCAATCTTGCCATCGCCCGGGCATCGACGGCCGCCGAATATGTCCACGCCCAGCGGGTGCGGACGCGCGCCATCGCGCACGTCGAGCGGGCGTTGGCGCACTGCGACGCCATCATCACCCCGGCCTCGGGCAACACGGCGCCACGTCTGCATCCGTCGGGTGGTGCCGTGTCAGATCTTGGCCGGTCGATGGAGACCATGCGTTTCGCCTTCCTCACCAACTTGACCGGACATCCCGCCATCTCCTTCCCCGCCGGTTACGGCCGGGCCGGCCTCCCCATCGGGATGCAGGCGATCGGCCGCGGATGGGGCGAGCAGTTGCTGCTGCGACTGGCCGCTTTTGCCGACACCGTCGTCGAACGCCGCCAGCCGTCACGGTTCTACCCGCCGATCGGCGGGTAACTGCGGCGCGGGACGGCCCCTTGATTCCTGTATATAATCCACTATATTACGATATAGTTATATATACCCATTTCATCACGCCCATGAGCTTCTTCACTTCCCTCGCCTCTCTCCTCGGCGGCTCAGCCTTCGGGCCCGAGCAGTTTGACGCCGTTCGCGTCGAGCATCCGGGCACCATTCTGCTCGACGTGCGAACCCGCAACGAGTACGTGCAGGGTCACATCGACGGCTCCACGCTCATTCCGCTCGACCAGCTGTCCGCGTCGCTCACGCAGTTGGCCGCCGCGCCGTCACCCATCATCGTGATCTGCCATTCGGGCGCCCGCGCCTCCACGGCGGCGACCGCGCTGCGCCGGCAGGGCAAGCAGGACGTCCATGTGCTCGGTGGCGGCGTTGCGTCCTGGGCTGGGTACGGCCGCAAGCTGACCGCGGGCGCGAAGGACATCTCGCTCCGCGACGCCCTCAAGAAGGCAAAGCAGGCCACGACCGCCGCAACCTAGCGGCGGCGCATGGCGTCGCGGCTCGCCGTATCTTACGGCGTGCTTGGTTATCTCTTTGCCGCCCTGATCGGGCTCGCACTCGGCACCCTGGGCGGGGGCGGGTCGATTCTGACCGTCCCCGTCTTCGTGTACGTGCTGGGATTCGATGCCAAGCTCGCCATCGCGATGAGCCTCCCCGTGGTCGGCATGGCCGCGCTCGTCGGCGTCGTGTCGCACTGGCGCGCCGGCAACGTGCGCCTGCAGACCGCCGCGACTTTCGGTTCGGTGGCGATGGTCGGCTCGTACACCGGCGCGCGCGCCAGCGTCTGGTTCTCGGGCCGGGCACAGCTGCTGATCCTCGGCACCGCCATGATTGCCGCGGCGGTCTCGATGCTGCGAAGCGCCGGCCGCGGCGATCGCGCCGACGATACCACGGCGCTCCCGCATCTGGCCCCGATGCTCGCGGTTGGACTCGGCGTCGGTCTCCTCACCGGCCTCGTCGGCATTGGCGGCGGCTTTCTCATCGTTCCCGCCCTGGTCGTGCTCGGACGGGTCCCGATGAAGGCGGCCGTCGGGACGTCGCTCCTCGTGATCGCCATGAACTCCGCCTCGGGGTACCTCGGGCACCACGGCTACGAGATTGTCCCGTGGCTGTTCGTCGCGAAATTCACTGGCGTGTCCATCGTCGGCATTCTCGCGGGAACCGCGCTGGTCCACCACATTCCCACCCGCCAATTGAAGCGCGCCTTTGCCCTGCTCCTCGTCATCATCGGGGTGCTGGTGCTCTGGCAGAATCGCGCCCAGCTCTAGCGACGCCTCCCTATGACCTTTCACGACCGCGCCCGTTTTCCCAAGGGCTTCCGCTGCGCCAGCCGCAATGTCGGCCTCAAGCCTGAGGCGCGAGACCTGACGCTCTTCGCGAGCGACGTCGATGCGGCGGCGGCCGCCGTCTTCACGCGCAATCAGTTCCCCGGGGCGCCCATCATCCTTGGGCGCGAGACCGTCAAGGGCGGATCGCTCCGCGCCATCATTGCCAACAGCAAGGTGAGCAACGTCGCCACGGGTGCGCGCGGCGTCGAGAACGCACGCCGCATGGCGGCGGCCGCGGCGGCCGAGCTTGGCACCGAAGCCGGCAAGATCCTCGTCAGTTCCACGGGGGTGATTGGCGTCCAACTGCCGGTCGAGAAGATTGAAGCCGGCGTGCGCGGCATGAAGGGCGATCTCCAGGACGACCCGCTCGTCGGCGCCGAGGGGATCATGACCACCGACACGCACCCCAAGGCGCTGTCGGCGTCGGTCGGCGGCACGACCCTCACGTGGGTGGCCAAGGGCTCGGGAATGATCGAGCCCAACATGGCGACGATGCTCTCCTACATCTTCACCGACGCGGCGTTCGATGCGCCGACGCTCGACCGCCTGCTGCGCGAGGCCGTGCACGTCTCGTTCAACATGCTTTCGGTGGACACGGACACCAGCACGTCCGACACGTGCGCCATCCTCGCCAACGGACTCGCGGGTACCGTGGACGAGCGGCAATTCCGCAACACGCTCGTCGCGGGCTGCATCCGGATGACCGAAATGCTCGCGCGCGACGGCGAGGGAGCCGAGCACCTGCTGCGCGTCACCGTACGCGAGGCGGTGAATGACGCCGAGGCTCGTTTCGTCGCCAAGGCGCTCCTCAATTCGCCGCTGATCAAGACGATGGTGCACGGCGCCGACCCCAATGTCGGCCGCATCCTGATGGCCATCGGCAAGTGCTTTGACGCGACCGTGAACACCACGGCCACCAATGCCTGGGTCAATGGGTATCAGGTGGTTGGCAACGGCGTGCGGCTCGACTTCGACGACGCCACGGTGCGCGCCGCGCTCAAGGTGGAAGTGGTGGACCTCGAGGTTTCACTCGGCGCTGGTGTAGCAACAGCGCGGGCCTACGGGTGCGATCTCACCAAGGGCTATATCGACGAGAACGCGGCGTACTACTCGAGTTGAGCGCTCGCGCGTCGTTCACGCCACCATTTCATCAAAGTTCGCCAGGTCCTGCAGCCGCGCGGCGTGACCCACCAGGTACGGCACTGCCGTCACCACCACGTGCGGCTTGAACATGAATGCCGTGCGGATGAACAGCGACGTCTTGTTGTGCAGCAGGTGCTCCCACCAGTGCCGCGGGACGATTTCCGGCACGACAATCGTGACCAGGTCGGTCTCGCCACGCATGGACAGTCCCTGCACGTAATCGACGATTGGGCGCAGCACCGATCGGAACGGCGACCGGATGACGATGAGCGGCACGCCGATGTCCCACGCCTCCCACGCCGCCACGAGTTTGGCCGTGTTCGCGTCGTCTACCTCCACATAGACCGCGCGCACGTCCTCCGAGATGGTCGTGGCGTAGACGAGTGATCCCGCCGTCGGCTTCGAAATGCCGTTGACCGGAACGATCACCGTGTGGTGCAGGAACATCAGCGGTGCCTGCCCGGTGTACGCCAGCTCCGCCGAGAAGCGTTCATAGTGACGGTGGATCCCCCGCAGCAGCAGGATGATCAGCGGGATGATGAGCACCACGATCCAGGCGCCGTGCGTGAACTTCGTCGCCACCTGCACCACCGTGACGAGCGCGGTCGCCACCGCGCCGAGGCCGTTGAGCGACGCTTTCCAGCGCCATCCGGGTTCACGGCACCTGAACCAGTGCATCACCATTCCCGTCTGCGACAGCGTGAAGCAGACAAAGACGCCGATCGCGTACAACGGAATCAGCGCGCTTGTCTCGCCGGCGAACATCCAGACAAGCAGGATCGCCATCAGCGCCAGCACGATGATGCCGTTGGAGAAGGCCAGCCGGTCACCGCGCGCCGCGAACTGGCGCGGCATGTAGCCGTCGGTGGCGAGGATACTGGCGAGGCGCGGAAAGTCGGCGAAGGCGGTGTTGGCCGCGAGCACAAGGACCGCAAAGGTTGCGTATTGCAGCGCATAATAGAGCGCGCCTCCCCCAAACACCTGCCGGCCGATCTGCGACAGCACGGTCTCGGTCTCGCTCGGCATCACGCCGTAGTGCCGCGCGAGGTAGCTCGTCCCGATGAAGAAGGTCGCGAGGATCGCAGCCATCCACCCCAGCGTCGTCGCCGCATTACGGGCGCTCGGCTTGCGGAATGCGCCAACCCCGTTGGAAATCGCCTCGGTGCCGGTCATCGCTACGCACCCCTCGGCGAAGGCGCGCAGCAGCAGGTACGTCAGCGCAAAGCCTGCCGGAAATCCCAGCGGATGTTGCGCCGCGCTCACCGCATCCACATGCGGGGTGGTGGTCAGCGGTGCCAGGTCGTGGCCCATCACTCCGCGAATTACGCCGGTGGCGATGAGCGCCAGCATCAACGCGATGAAGAGGTACGTGGGCACGCTGAACGCAATCCCAGACTCGCGCACGCCGCGCAGGTTCACGAGCATCAGCATGACGATGGCGCTGACACCCAGCGCCACGGTATGCGGCGCGAGTTGCGGATAGGCCGACGTGATGGCCGCCACGCCGCCCGAAATCGAGACGGACACGGTCAGCACATAGTCCGTCAGCAGCGCCGCGGCGGCCACGAGCCCCGGTCCGGTGCCGAGGTTCTCCTTGGCGACCGTGTAGCTGCCACCTCCGGCCGGGTACGCAAAGATCGTCTGGCGGTACGACACGGCCACCAGCACCAGCAGGCCGACGATGATTGCCGAGATGGGAATGATGTACTGCAGCGCCACGGCGCCGAGGATCGCCAGCACGAGCAGCGTCTGTTCGGTGGCATAGGCCACGGACGAGATCGCGTCGGACGACAGCACGGCGAGCGCCGTCTTCTTGTTGAGCCGCTCGTGTTCCAGCCGGTCCGATGAGAGTGGCCGGCCGAACAGGACGCGCTTGAATTGCACGATGGGTGAGGTCACACCGCACGATGCACCGTCTGTCGTGAAGCGCGCATGAACGGCGGGAATGGAGCCGTAAAGAAACCGTGAAGACCCCGGCGCTACGGCTCCCCAGGAGCCGCTGGCGCGTCGGTCGCTGGCAGTTCGAAGGCGAACACCGCCCCACCGCCCTCACGCCCTTCGAATCTCAGCGCGCCACCCATCGACTCGGCCAACCCGCGCGCGATCGAGAGCCCCAACCCAGTCCCGCCGACGCCGGCCGCTGTCGCACGCGACCGGTAGAACGGCTCGAAGATCCGCTCTTGCTCGGCCGGTGGCACGCCTGGACCGCGGTCCATCACCGCCAGCGTGACCCGGTCGCCTTCGCGGCGGATGCACAGGTCGATGGGTGCCGTCGACGGCGAGTACTTGGCCGCATTCTCCAGCAGGTTCACCAGCACGCGCAGTGCGTCGGTAAAGACAAAGCGCCCGCTGAGGATCTCTTCCGGCCCGTCGATGGCGACCAACCGATCCTTGAGCACCGCGCGGGATTGCTGTAGTGCGGCGCCGACCAGGTCATCGATCGTCTCAATGGCGGAGGCCGGTCGCACCGCCCCCGCCTGGATGCGGGAGAATTCCAGCATGTCCCCGATCAGCGCGTTGAGCCGGTCGGCGGCCACTTCGATATCGGCGGCCGCGCGCGGGTCGCCGCCATCCGCGATCTCGTGCGCAATCCCCTTGATGCTCGTGAGCGGAGTGCGCAGGTCGTGCGACACCGAGGTGAGCAGGGCATTGCGGAGCGACTCCATCCGCTGATGCGTCTCGGCGCGCTCCGCGACTTCCGTCAGCCGCACCCGTTCGACACCGAGCGCCGCGTAGTACGCCAGCGCATCGAGCAGTCGCCGCCGTTCCGGCGTGAGGCCTATGCCGCGAGCATCCTCGATGCGCAGGGCGCCCACGGGCGTGTCGCGCACGCGCAGCGGCAGCAGCAGTTCCCGTTCGCTGTCCTGGGTCTCCGCGAGTTCTGCAGGCACCGGATGCTCGATGACCGCGCAGTATTCCACGCCGAGAATCGACTGGATCACCCCGACGATGGCACCCAGCGCGTCGCGGGCGTCGGCGGCGTTGAGCGATTCAGCCCCCAGCGCAGCCAGCCGGTCGATTTCGGTGGCGCGTGCCTGGGCATCCATCGCTTCACGGTTCGCGCGGTAAAGCAGTTGGGCGGCCACCAGGCTCGTCACCAGGAACGTCGCCAGCACCACCAGGTCCATCGGGTGGGCGATCGTGAACGTCCCGAGCGGCGGCAGGAAGAAGAAGTTCAGCAGGAGAAAGGCCGCGACCGACACCGAGATGCCAAGTGTGCGGCCGCCGGCGCTGCTTGCCCCGAGCACGACGAGCAGGAGGAGGAGCGCGACGTGCGCCTTGTCGAGGTATTCGCGACCGGCAATCATTGCCGCCGTGAGCGCCGCCAGCGCCACGAACCACGTCAGCCAGGCACGCAGTGGCGCGGGGCGGCGGACGGCAGCCGACTCTCGATCAGGGCGCGCCATCGGCATCCGGTTCGTAACGATATCCCACGCCCGGTTCTGTCTGGAGGTACCGTGGACGCATCGGGTCCCGCTCGATCTTGCGGCGCAGGTGGCCCACGTACACCCGCAAGTATTGCGGGGCGTCGCCCTCTGAGTTGCCCCACACCGCCGTGAAGAGCTGCCGGTGTGTCAGCGTCTTGCGCGGATTCTCGATGAACGTGCGCAGCAGTGCCCATTCGGTGGGCGTCAGGTGGATCACCACCTCGCCGCGCGCCACGCGGCGCAGGGCCAGGTCAACGGTCAGGTCGCCGATCGTCACCCGATCACCCGCCGTCGTCGGGCCGCCAACCTGGCTTGCGCGGCGTAATTGGGCGCGCGCACGCGCGAGGAGTTCCACGGTGCTGAACGGCTTCGTCATGTAGTCATCGGCGCCGGCGTCGAGCAGCGCCGCCTTCTCCGTGTCCTCGTGGCGCGCCGAGAGCACGATAATCGGCGCGCGACTCCAACGGCGGATTTCGCGGCAGACCGCAATGCCCGTCAGATCGGGCAAACCCAAGTCCAGAATGATCAGGGCCGGCAGTTCCGCCGCCGCAATGTCGATCCCGTCGCGTCCCGTCGCCGCCTCCAGCGCGCGCACGGCGGGTGGCGGGCCAGCGTCACCCACGGCGAGCGCCTCTGCCTTCAGTGCGTTGCGCACCACGCGGCGGATCTGCGGCTCGTCATCGATCACCAGCACGGAGAACGGCACACCATTCATCGTCGGAATGTCCAGGACAGGTGCATTGATGCTGGTGGATCTCGCGGGCTGGCGAAAGGGGCGCCGCCACGCGTCGGCGTTCTTCACCATTCGTTTATGTACGGGGCGGCGCTCTTCATGCGCAATTCACGCCCATCGTTGCACTCTGCAGCCATGCAACGCGCCAATGACGATCGCACCGCTGCCGTTTGGCGGGCCGTGTATGCACTGGTCGAGCGATGGGCTGAGCTGCCCCCCGACTCATGGCGCACGCTCATCGACGCGGAGCGCCTGGTACCCGTGACGGCTCCGATCTACGCCCCCGATGCACTCGATCAATGGGTCGTGCGCGATCTCGTCGAGACCGCGTGGTGCATGGCGACGCGCCATCAGCCGCACCGGAAGCGTGACTGGGAGCCAACGGCACGCGACGCGCTCGCGCGGCTCGCATGGCGCCTGCTCGATCCCCGTGAGGCATCCACGCCACGCGACGATGCGCGATCTCGGCGCCGGCGTCACCTCCGCACCCGGTAACACGCGTACGCGTTCATGTGCACACCCCGTCCCATTGCGAGCGGGGCGCAATATGTTTTGTGCATGCACGATACGAGTAAATGAGTCCGCCGCCTCCTGCCCTGCTGCACGATTTCTTCACGCGCTCGGCCGCGCGTTGGCCGCAGCACGTCGCCGTCGACGTTCCGCCTGGCCGTCTGCGTCCGCATCGGCATCGCACCACCTACGCGGAACTCGACCGGCAATCCAATGCCGTGGCCCATGCGCTGGCGCCATTCGTCAGGCAGGAATGCATCGTCGCCATTCTCCTGCCGCGCACCAGTGCCCAGCTGTACGCCGCCCAGATCGGCGTGATGAAGGCCGGCGCCGCCTATGCCTGCTTCGACCTCGCCTTCCCGGATGAACGGCTGCGCGACACGTTCGCCGACGCCCAGCCTGCCGCCCTGCTGACCGACGCGCTTGGACGCGCCCGCGCAATCGCTGCCGGCTTTCCAGTCGAGCGCATCCTCGACGTCGTCGACCTGTCGCATCAGCATCCGCAGCCCACGGCGCCGCCGGCGCCGGCCTGGCTTACGCCCGCCTCGCTCGCCTACGTCATCTACACGTCAGGCACGACGGGACGCCCCAAGGGCGTGATGATCGAGCACCGCTCGATCTGCAACCTGGTGCAGTCCGACATCGACGCGTTCGCGCTCACTCCGGACGATCGCGCGGTACAGGGCTCGTCGGCCGCCTACGATTCCTCGGTGGAGGAACTGTGGCTGGCCTTTGCCGCCGGCGCCACCATCGTGGTCGCCGACGAGGACACCGCGCGCCTCGGCCCCGACCTTATCGGCTGGCTGCGCGACGAACGCGTGACCGTCTTCTGCCCGCCGCCGACGTTGTTGCGCGCGACCGGATGCGAGAACCCCGCGCAGGAGCTCCCAGCGCTCCGCCTGCTGTACGTTGGCGGTGAGGCACTGCCGCAGGACGTGGCCGATCGATGGGCCCACGGCCGTTCGCTGGTGAACGGCTATGGCCCCACCGAGTGCTCGGTGACCTGCTCGCGTGCGCATATCACCGTCGGCGCGCCGGTCACCATCGGCATCCCGATCCACAACGTGCAGGCGTGGATCGTTGACGAGTCGCTCGAGCCCGTCCCCGATGGCGTGCCGGGAGAGCTGGTCTTTGGCGGCGCTTGCCTCGCACGCGGCTACTGGAATCAGCCGGACCTCACCGCACAGCGCTTTTCGCATCACCCGACGCTCGGCCGCATCTATCGCACCGGTGACAGTGCCCAGCGGGAAGCGGATGGCACGCTCATCTATCATGGACGGCTCGACGCGCAGGTGAAGTTGCGGGGATATCGCGTGGAGTTGGGCGCCATCGAGGCCGCGCTTGTCGCCTGCGACGGCGTGCGGGAGGCCGCCTGCACCGTACAGGAGAGTGATGGCCGCCAGACGCTGGTCGCCTTCATCGTTCCCGAGATGATGGTGCCGGTGCCCAGTGCCGCCGAGTTGCAGGACGCGCTGCGGACGGTGTTGCCCCCATATATGGTGCCGTCGCACATCGCGCCGGTGGCCGCGCTCCCCACATCGATTGGCGGCAAACTTGACCGGCGCGCCCTGCCGCGCCTCGATGGCACGCCCGCCGGTGGCGAAGGCGTCGCACCGGACGATCCGCTCGAGTTCGCCATCGCCGAGGCCGTTCGGCACGTGCTGCGCATGGCGCAGTATCCCGATGTGTCCGCCGACTATTTCACAGCACTCGGCGGCGACTCGCTCAGCGCCGCGGAATTGGTCACGCGCCTGCGCAATGACCCGCGCACCAACGTGCTCGATGTGCGCGATGTGTACGAGGGGCGCACGGTGACGGCGCTCGCCGATCGGGTACGCGCACGGGCACCCCGGCAGACGGATGCGCCCGTCAGCGAGACGACCTTGGCGCTCGACGCACCGGTCCTCGGCCTCACGGTACGACAGACGCTGGCCCTGATCCGTTCGCTGCTGGTCGGATCCGCGGCCCTCTGGCTGGTCGCCTTCAAACTGCTGCCAGCAGTCGTGCGCGCCATCGGCGTGGTACCCACGGTGATTCTCGCCCCACCGGCGGCGCTGATCGCCGTCTTGGCATGGGCACCCATCGCCGTGGCGCTTGCCGTCTCCACCAAGCGCCGGCTTATCGGCACTTACACCCCTGGGCGCGTGCGCGTGTGGAGCGCGGCATTCTTGCCGCACTGGCTGGTGCAGCAGGCCGTGAAGTCGATTCCGTGGTGGATTCTCGAAGGCACCGAGTTCCAGGTGATGGCCCTGCGGGCGCTCGGCGCGCGCATCGGCCGGCGCGTGCATATCCACCGCGGCGTCGTGCTCCTGCGCGGTGGGTGGGACCTGCTGGAGATCGGCGACGATGTCACCCTCTCGCAGGATGCGGCCGTCCGCATTGCCGAACTCGACGCCGGCCACCTTGTCTATTCGACTGTGCGCCTGGGCAATGACGTAACGCTGGGCGTGCATTCGGGCGTCGGCGCCGGCTGCGTGATGGAAGCAGGTTCCATGCTCGCCGACAACGCTTCGCTGGACGATTGCACCACAGTCCCGGCGGGTGAACGGTGGGATGGCATCCCCGCACAGCGCGCTGGACGCGCGCCGGATGCGCCTCCAGTGGATCGTGCGCGCGATCTCTCGTCGCTGACGTACGCCCTCCATCTCTATCATACTCGCATTGCGCTCGCCCTGATCTTCGCGCTCCCGCTTGGCCTGTTCTCGTGGATGGCCATGCGCCGGTGGTTCATGGGCGACGAGCAGGTGCTGGAGTGGCTGCTGAGCGGCGTGTTCAGCTTTCAAGTCGTTGTGGTCGTCGCTCTTCTCATCGCCGTCGCCATTCCGATGCGCCTCGTGCTCAGCGCGCTGGCCTGCCGGGCGCTGGGGCGCGCGCCGGATGTCCCCGTCTCCCGCTACAGCCCTACGTACGTGCGCCTCTGGCTCAAGCCGTTGCTCGTGGACAACGCGAGCAAGTGGCTCTACGGCACGCTCTTCTGGCCATTCTGGCTGCGACTGGCCGGTGCGCGAGTCGGCCGCGACTGCGAGATCAGTTCGCTCATCGATACCGTTCCCGAATCCATCACGATCGGTCAGAAGAACTTCTTCGCCGACGGCATCTATATCGGGTTCCCGCGCGTGCATCGCGGCACGGTCACGGTGGCACACACGACCTTCGGCAACTCCACGTTCTTCGGCAACGGCGTGATCGTGCGCGGTGGCCTTGCGATGCCAGATGACGTGCTGCTCGGTATCTGCACGGTCGCCGAGCCGTCCACGATGCACGCCGGAACTGCGTGGTTCGGGCATCCCGCCTTTGCGCTGCCGCATCGCGAAGTGGTCGAGTACGACGCCCAGTTCACGTTCGACCCCACGCCGTGGCGCTACGCCGTGCGCATCTTCTGGGAACTGGCGCGTTTCGTCGTGCCGACGCTGCTCGTCGTCGCGCTGCTCGCGTGGTATGCGCTGGTGAGCGCGTGGTCGGCAGTGCCGTGGCCGCTTTTCTTCCTGGCAGCGCTACCCGCCGCCACGCTGTTTTGCGGGGCGGCCTTCACGGCGATGGTGGTGCTCGCCAAGTGGTCGTTGCTCGGAAAGGTCCAGCCGGCGATGCATCCGCTGTGGTCGAGTTGGGCGTCTCGCTGGGATTTGATGTGCCTCGCCTGGCACATCTGTGCCGGACCGCTGGTGTCGCAGCTCGATGGCACGCTCCTGCTCAATGCCCTGCTGCGGGTAACCGGCGTGAAAGTCGGCCGTCGCGTGGTGTTGGGCTCCGGTTTCGCCGAGGACCTGCCCGACCCCGACATGCTCACGTTCGAGGATGGGTGTACGGTGGACTGTCTGTTCCAGGCACACACCTTCGAGGATCGCGTGCTCAAGATGGACCGCATCGCGATTCGGCGGGGCGCGACGGTCGGCAATAACGCGGTGCTCCTCTACGGTGCCGACATCGGCGTTGGCGCGCGGGTCACGCCGCACAGCGTCGTGCTCAAGCACGAACACTTGCAGGCGGGCCTGCGATATGCAGGGTTCCCCACCCGTCCCGTGTTCTCCTCCAGTGCCGCCTGAAATGTCCGCGTCTCCGTCGGCCGTCAGACACGGCGCGCCGGACGCAGTTGCCGACTTCGCGCGCCCGGATCTCGCGGTTCGTCCACTCGCGGTCATCCTGGCACTGACGCTCGTCGTGCACCTGGTGGCGACGGCCATCACGCCGTACGAACTGCACCGTGATGAGTTCCTGTACCTGGCGATGGGGCGCCACCTCCAGCTGTGGCGCATGGACTTCCCGCCCGGCATCGCGATTCTCGCCGAGTGTGTGCGGGCCCTGCTGGGTGACTCGCTCTTCGCGGTGCGGCTTACCCCAGCGCTCGCCGGGACGGCGCTGGTGGCGTTAGCCGCCGTCTTGGCGCGTGAACTCAACGGTGGGCGGCAGGCACAGGTCTTCGCGGCGGTGCTGACCCTCTGCAACGTGCTCTTCATGCGGGCGGCAAGCCTCTTCCAGCCCGTCGTGTTCGATCAACTCTGGTGGAGCGTGGCGTTTGTCGCGTTGGCACGCATTGCGCGCACGCCTTCGCCGCGCTGGTGGATGCTGCTCGGCGCCGCCGGCGGCTTCGGGTTGCTGAACAAATGGAGCATTCTCTTCATTGGCGCCGGCATGCTCTCCGGAATGCTGCTGACGCCGCAACGGCGCGCGCTGCTCACTCCGTGGCCGTATGCGGCGCTGCTGCTCGCATTGGTGATTGGCGCGCCAAGTATCGCGGGGCAGATCGCGCTTGACTGGCCATTGCGCGCCCAGATGGCGGGGCTGCAGGAAGCGCAACTCGGCCGTATCGGCATCGCCGAATACGCCGGGGTCCAGCTGCTCTTCAGCCCGTTCGGCTTTATCGTCGCGACTATTGGTCTGGTGGCGCTGCTGCGGTCCGACGCGTTCCGCCCGTATCGCGTGATCGGTGTGGCCTGCGCGACAACCTGGTTGTTGTTGCTCGCGTTGCAGGGCAAGTCGTACTACGTCGGCCCCATTTTTCCGGTCTTGTTTGCGGCCGGAGCGGCATTCATAGAACGCGTCGAGCGTGCACCGTGGCACGTCGCGTTGCGACGCACGCTGGTCACTGGGTGCGTGCTCTGGGGCGTCGTGACCCTGCCGCTTGGCTTGCCGATTCTCCCACCGGCCCAGATGGCCGCATACGCCGCGCATCTCGGCACCCGCGCCGCCACGACCACCAATTCCGGCACCATCCTGCAGTTGCCGCAGGACTACGCCGACATGCGCGGATGGGAAGCCAAGGTGCGTGAGGTCGCGCGCGTCTATCAAAGTCTCTCGCCTCAGGAGCAACGAGACGTCGTGATTCTCGCAAGCAACTATGGCCGGGCCGGCGCCATCGATTTCTACGGTCCGCGTTATGGACTCCCCCGCGCCGTCTGTCCGTGCGGCACCTACTGGCAGTTCGGTCCCGGTGACAAGTCAGGCAACGTCATCTTGGCAGTCGGCATCGATCCCCAGCGACTGCGCGAGGCCGCCGATTCGGTCGCCCTGGTTGCCACCGTTCGCGAGCCGTGGGGGGTGGAGGAGGAACGCGAAGTCCCCATCAGCGTCGTGCGCGGCACGCGCCGCTCGTTGCAGTCTGTCTGGCCCGAACTCGGCCCCGGATACCGATAGCCCGCGCGTGCCGGAAGAAACGCAGAGCGCCCGGACGATCCCTGGTCCCGGCGCTCTGTTGTTTCTCTGTTGTTTCTCTGTTGTTTCTCTGTTGTTTCTCTGTTGTTTCTCTGTTGTTTCTCTGTTGTCTCTCTGCAGTTAAGAGGCGCCGGTCGGAATCGAACCGACGAATGAGAGATTTGCAGTCTCCTGCCTTACCACTTGGCTACGGCGCCCTCTGAGAGGAAAGGTAGCCACCCGTGGCCCCTCAATTCAACCAATTGCCCCCCGCACCCCGCACCACACCCTGTCTCCCGCACCTTGCACCCCACCGTGCCCGTGCCCCTGCACCACCCCTTGTTCCCTGTCCCCTGCACCCCCAATCAAGCATCTTTGCCCGTTCAGCCGTATCTCCGCAGACCCACCCCGGAGCCCCTATGCTGCGCCACCTCGCTCTCTTGGCCTTCCCCGTCGCCCTCTCGGCCCAGATCCCTGCCAAGCCACTGCCGATGGCTACGCCGGGCGACGCCTCCCTCTTCCAGCATCTGCGGTACCGGAACGTCGGTCCCGCTCGCGGCGGGCGCGTCACCACCGTCACCGGCGTCCCGTCCCAGCCCCATACGTTCTATATGGGATCCACCGGCGGTGGCGTGTGGCGCACCACCGACGCGGGACAGAACTGGACCAACATCTCCGACCGCTTCTTCGCGGTCGGTTCGATGGGCGCGGTCGAGGTCTCGCTCTCGAACCCCGACATCATCTACGTGGGCACGGGCTCCGATGGCCTTCGGTCGAACGTCTCCATCGGCAACGGCGTCTACAAGTCCACCGATGCGGGAAAGACGTGGCAACACGTCGGTCTAACAGCCGTCGGCAACATCGGTGGCATTCGCGTCCATCCGACGAACCCCGACATCGCCTTCGTCGCCGCCATCGGCAATCCGTTCAAGCCGACCAACGAGCGCGGTGTCTATCGCACCACCGACGGCGGGAAGACCTGGCAGCGCGTGCTCTACGTTTCCGACTCCACCGGCGCGGTGGATGTCGAGTTCCAGCCCGGCAACCCGAGTACGCTCTACGCCTCGATGTGGCGCGGCGAACGGAAACCGTGGACCATCATCTCTGGCGCGCGCGAGGGGGGCTTCTACAAGTCCACCGACGGCGGCACCACGTGGAAGAAGGTCACCACGGGCCTCCCCAACGGCCTCGTCGGGAAGTCCAACATCGCCGTCACCGCCGCCGACCCCAACGTCGTCTGGCTCCTGATGGAAGCCAAGCCCGGCGGCGGCCTTTATCGCTCCACCGACGCCGGCGAGTCGTTTACGCTCGCCAGCGACTACGGCCAGCTGATCACGCGCCCCTTCTACTACACCAACATCACGGCGAACTCCAAGGACGCGAATACGGTCTGGGTCGGCACCGAGGGATTCTACCAGACCACCGATGCCGGCAAGACGTGGCGCACGCTCAACACGCCGCACGGCGACAATCACGACCTGTGGGTCAATCCCAGCAACCCGCAGATCATGGTGCAAAGCAACGACGGCGGTGCCACCGTCTCGCTGAACGGCGGCCGTACCTGGTCGACGATCTATAACCAGCCCACCGCCGAGATCTACCAGGTCTACGCGGACAACCGTTTCCCGTATCGCCTGTACGGCGCGCAGCAGGACAACAGCACGCTCATCGTCCCGTCGCTCCCGCTGTCGTCGGGGCGTCCGGATTCGCCGATGCAGGAATGGCGCACCGGCCCCGGTTGCGAAACGGGCCCGCTCTTCCCGCACCCCACCAACGCCGACACGGTCTACGGCTCCTGCAAGGGACAGTTCTCGCGCCTGCGTGTCAGCAGTGGCTCCGAAAAGCAGTACTGGGTCGGCGCCCAGTCGCTGTATGGCAATGCCTCCAAGGATCTCATCTATCGTTTCCAGCGCGTTTCGCCGATGGAGTTCTCGCCCCACGATGCGCGGGTCCTCTACTACGGCTCGCAGTACCTGCACCGCACTCGCGACGAAGGCGTGACGTGGGAGACCATCTCACCCGACCTCACCGCCAATCCGCCGGAACTTCGCGGCCACTACAGCGGCGAGCCGATCACCGTAGACGGCACCGGCGAGGAGATGTACTCCACCCTCTACGCAATCCGCGAGTCGGCGCTCGAGCGTGGCGTCATCTGGACCGGCGCCAATGACGGCCCGTTCTACATCACACGCGACGACGGCAAGACCTGGAAAAATATCACGCCCAAGGACCAGCCAAAGGGCTGCCGCGTCCAGAACATCGACCCGTCGCCGCATCGCCGTGGTTCCGCCTACTATGCGGTCTACTGCTACCTACTCGGCGATTTCCGCCCCTTCATCTGGCGCACCGACGACTACGGCGCGTCGTGGAAGCGGCTCACCGATGGTGCCAATGGCATCGCCGCCAATGAACCCACGCGCGTCGTCCGCGAGGATCCGAAGCGTGAAGGTTTGCTCTACGCCGGAACCGAATTCGGGATGTACGTCTCGTTCGACAACGGCGCTACGTGGAAGTCGTTTCAGCAGAACCTTCCGCACACGCCTATCACCGATATGAAGGTCCACCAGAACGACCTTGTCATCTCCACGCAGGGACGCGCGTTCTGGATCCTCGACAACCTCACGGCCCTGCACCAGCTCGCGGCCAACACCACGGCCGCGGTGAAGCTCTTCGCGCCGCGTGACGCCATCCGCGCACGCTACGCCGGCAGCTTCGGCGGCGTCGAGAGCACGCGCGATGCGAGCGCTGACCCGCAGTATCCGCCGGCGGGCGCCATGATCGATTACTACCTCCCTGCTTCCTACACAGGGCCCGTCACGCTCGACTTCCTCGACGCCAAGGGCAACGTCGTCCGCACGTATACCGCCTCTGACGCCGCGCCGGCCCCCGCCGCGGGTGGTCGCTTCGGCGGCGGCGCGCCCCGCCTCACAAACAACGCCGGCATGAACCGCTTCATCTGGGATCTCACCACCAACGGCCCCTGGACGGCAGGTGGCGCCAGCGGCTTTGCACGCGGTGGCGGCGGACCGACGGTCGTCCCGGGCAAGTACGCGGTCCGGCTGACCGCCGGTATGGTCGTCACTCAGCCGCTGACGGTGAAGATCGACCCGCGCTCTGCCGCCGATGGTATCACCGTGGCCGACCTGCAGGTGCAGTACGATCACAATATCAAGGTGCGCGACCTCGTCAGCGAAGTGAACAAGCTCGTTGCCGCGCTCGACGAGACTACCAAACGCCTCGCCAATGCCAGCGGCGTGGCGGCCGACACGGCCAAGAGCGTCGCCGGCATCCGCTTCACGGTCGTGATGCCCGCCATTCGCTACAGCAAGCCCGAACTGCAGTCGCACATCCAGTACCTCTATGGCATGACCAATGGCGCTGACCAGAAGGTCGGCCGCGACGCATACACGCGCTACTCGACGCTCCGCAAGGAACTCGACGCCACGATGACGAAGGCGCGTGCTCTCCTCGGCCCGAACTTCGCGCGCGACAAGGTCGTTCCGTGAGCCATCGCGGCTTGCGATGGCTCGCCGTCCTCGGCACCGCCGCGGTGGTGATGGCGGTGCCGGTGCCCGACGGCATCACACCGCAATCCTGGCAGTTGCTCGCCATCTTTGCGGCGACGATCGTCGGCTCCATCGCGCGTCCATTGCCAGCCGGTGCCGTCGTCTTCCTCGGCGTCTGCGCCATCGCGCTCTTCCAGGTGATGCCGCCGAAGGCGGCGCTCGCAGGTTACGCCGATCCCATCGTCTGGCTTGTGCTCTGCGCCTTTTTCATGTCGCGGGGGCTCATCAAGACCGGACTGGGTCGGCGCATCGCCTTCCTATTCATCCGCGCCATCGGTCACTCGTCGCTCGGCCTGGCGTACGCGCTCGTCTCCACCGACACGCTGCTTGCGGCCTTCATTCCCAGCAGCAGCGCGCGCTCCGGCGGCGTCATCTACCCCGTGGCGCGATCGCTGGCCGAGGCGTACGACTCGCGACCTGGCGAGACGGCGAGCAAGCTCGGCGCCTTCCTGCTCTTCACCATTTATCAGGGCGATGTCCTGGCCAGCGCGATGTGGTTGACCGGCCAGGCCTCCAATGCGCTCATCGCCAAGTTCGCCTTTGATACGGCGCACGTGGAACTCAGCTATGGTCGGTGGATCCTTGGATCCATCGTGCCGGGACTCGTCCTGCTGATCCTCATCCCGCTCGTGCTTTACCGGCTCTATCCACCGACCATCAAGCACACCCCGCACGCCGCCCAGATTGCGCGCGAGGAGCTCGAGAAGATGGGGCCCATGTCGCGTGACGAACGCACCATGCTCCTGGTCTTTGGGCTCGTGGCGGGACTGTGGATGACGACGACCTTGCACCACATCAACTATGCGGTCGTCGGCCTGCTTGGCATCTCGGTGCTCGTCCTCGCCAACCTGCTCACGTGGGACGACGTCATTGGCGAGCGCCCGGCGTGGGACGTCTTTATATGGTATGGCGGCCTGGTGCGCATGGCCGAAGCGCTGGGCGAGACCGGGCTCACGCGGAAGTTTGCCGAATCATCCGCCGCGATGACCACCGGCTGGGCGTGGGGAGCCGCGCTGGCGGTGCTGCTCTTTGTCTACTTCTACGCGCACTACGGATTTGCGAGCATCACCGCGCACGTGACCGCGATGTTCACGCCATTCCTTGTCGTGGTGCTGGCCGCCGGCGCGCCGGCGCTGCTCGCCGTGCTGCTCCTCGCCTACCTTTCCAACCTCAGTGCATCGCTCACGCACTACGGCACCACGCCCGCACCGATCTACTTCGGCTCTCGCTACATCAGCCAGCGCGATTGGTGGCTCTACGGACTCATCATCTCGTTCCTGTCGATCGGTGTCTTCGCAACCGTTGGCCTGGCGTGGTGGAAGCTGCTGGGGTGGTGGTAGGCAGTAGCACCCACCCTACTCGACCCTGAACGTCCACACCGTCTTCGACCGGAACGTCTCTCCCGGCCGAAGAATCGTGCTCGGGAACGTCTTCTGGTTCGGTGAGTCCGGGAAGTGCTGTGTCTCAAGGCACATCCCCGTCCGGTGCTGGTACACGACGCCGCCTTTCCCCGTCAGTGTGCCGTCGAGAAAGTTGCCTGAGTAGAACTGCACGCCCGGTTCGGTCGTGCGCACCTCGAGCGTGCGACCGGTCGACGGCTCCTTGAGCACCGCGGCCAACGTCAGTCCCGTGTCCGATCGTGAGAGCACGAAGTTGTGATCGTATCCGCCACCGTATTTCAATTGCTGGTGGTCGGCGCCGATCCGTTCGCCGATCGCGTGTGGCGCCGTAAAGTCGAATGGCGTTCCCGCCACCGGTGCCAATTCTCCGGTTGGAATGAGCGTCGAATCCACCGGCGTGAAGCGATCGGCGTTCAGCGTCAGCACGTGGGCCAGGATATCGCCCTTCCCGGCCAGGTTGAAATACGAGTGCTGCGTCAGGTTCACTGGCGTGGCCTTGTCCGTCGTCGCCTCGTAGCCGATCTCAACTTCGTTGTTGTCGGTGAGCGTGTACGTGACGGTCGCGTCGAGGTTTCCTGGGTACCCCTCTTCGCCGTCCTTGCTCAGGTAGCGGAACTTGATGCCCACGCCGTGGGCAGACCGCACCGTGTCGGCGCTCCACACCACCTTGTCGAACCCCTTCAGGCCGCCGTGCAACGCGTTGGGTCCGTTGTTCACCGCCAGCGTGTATGTCTTGCCGTCGAGCGCGAACTTCCCCTTCGCAATTCGGTTGCCGTAGCGGCCGACGACCGCGCCAAAGTACGGCGATGACTTCACGTAGCCTGCCAGCGAATCGTAGCCGAGGACCACGTCGCCGAGCTGACCGGTGCGATCCGGCACCCTGAGCGACACGATGATCGCGCCGTACGTCATCGCGCGCAGCTCCACGCCGTGCGCGTTCGTCAGCGTGATCAGGTCCACCGCCTCACCACCCGGTGCCGTTCCGAAGGGTGCTCGTGTCATCGCCGCGACACCCGCGGCCTGTTCGCCGGCCCGTCCGCACGCGGCGAGCGCCAGCAGGAGTGGGACAAGAGCGCGGCGCATCCCGCGATGGGTGGCGTTGAGCATAGGTGGGTCCTCTGGACCGTCATGGGGCGTTGTCACGAAGCACAAAGAGCACGGTGGGATCAATGGGGTAGCGGCCGAAACGCGCGCCGTAGATGGCAAGTCCGCCCGGGAGTGCGTCGCTCACTTCCAGGCGAATGACAATCTCGCCCGTTCGTTCGGATGCCGCGATGGAAGCCGCCTTGAGCGGGACACGGAGCAGCTCCCCGTATGATCCCGCTTCGTGCAGTGTCCGGTCGTACGGCTGCGCATGCCAGCTGAGGATGCCGCGTGAATCGGCCGGATCGTCGGCGAGCTCGCGCTGCCCCGCAATCTCCCCGTTCACGCGCACGGTAACCGCGCTCGGGTACTTGTACGCGCTGGTCATCGGGTAGCTGTTCTTGTTCGCGCTGCGATCGTGGAAGCCGCCGCCGCGCATGTAGTCGCCGCCACCCGCAGCCGTGGTGTCACGATCCTTGCCGTTCAGCCGCTTGGCCGACGCCTCGACGAGGAACGTGGCGCTCGCCACATCGCTCGCCTTCAGTCCTGCCGGCCACGGCAGGCGATACTCCACATACCCGCTCCCGGTGCCGTTGTATTTCTTGTCGAGCACCGTCCACTGCTTGACCGACCATCGACCATCCGCCATCGCCGTAGCACCAATGCTCGCCGTGCGCACACGGCGGCCATCTGCCATCACCCCGCTTGCCGGTACTGCACCCGCCACGATAAAGCTCGTGAAGTTGCGATGCAGCACCGTCCCCGCCGCATCCTCCAGTCGCACGGCCAGCACCGCAACGCTCGGCTCGCTTGGCATCGTCACCGTCAGTGGTGCCAGTGGCGTGGACATCCACGGGCGGTAGGGCACGCGCCTCGTGTATGTCCCGTACACTTTCCGCTCGCCGTAGGCGTTCCATCCATACAGTTCGGCCCGCAGCATCAGCGTGTCGCCGAACGCAGCGCTGCCGCTCAGGAACGATGCGTAGAGCGGCACGTCCACGTGCACGCCGGCAGCCACGTCGTGGCTCAGCAGCGAGTCCCCTACCGCGATGTAGAGCGACGCGTGCAGGTCGCGCAGTGACATCCCTGGCACCAGATCGCCCAGCCCCGTTTCCTTCCACGTGCGGTCGAAGCGCCAGTAGCCGTTCCATTCGTTGATGACGTCGTGGTGCTCGGTGTACAGCCAGCCGCTCACCTTCGGAAAGCGACGGAAGGCGTCAATGGCCCGGTGATAGTCCCAGCTCCAGTCCACGTCGCCCGTACTGCCGTTGTAGCCCCAGACGTTCCCGAACTCCGAGTTCAGCATCGGCTGCGTGCCTTGCGTGAACCCCGGCATGAAATGAAACGGCGATCCCGCGTACGTGCTGTCACTCAGCCGCTGCACGTACCTTGCCCAGCGCCACCCCGGCAGGTATTCGTGCCAGCTGTTCAGGTCGGTCTCGGTGTGCCCCATCCCGCAGCAGATCGAGTTGTCCTCGATGAGCCGCGTCGGGTCGAGCGATTTCGCCAAGCGATAGACGCTCGCCACCTTGCGTTGTGTTTCTGGCAGGTAGCGGTCGCGATCGCCAACCTTGGTGTGCAGGCCCCAGGTTTCGTTGAACATCACGTATGAGAAAACCGCGGGATGGTTGTAGTCGCGGTCGATCATCCCGCGCAGGGCGAACTCGTGCTCGCGGAAGGCCGCGGAATCCGGCGGGCCCCACCAGTTGGGAACGTCCGCCATGATCAGCACGCCCAGCTTGTCGGCCCAGTAGAGCTTGCGCGGCGCCTCGATCTTGATGTGCTCACGAAGGCCGTTGAGCCCGATTTGCCGCGCCATCAGGATTTCGTTGCGCAGCGCGCTGTCGGTCGGGAATGTGTAGAAGCCGTCGGGATGGTACGCCTGGTCGAGCGCCAGTTGCAGGTAGACCGGCTCGCCGTTCAGCGCCACGTACGGAATGTCCGTCCCGGGGAGCTTCGTCACGCCAAGCGTCCGCATTCCGAAGTACGTCTCTACCCGATCTTCGTGAAACTCCGTTCCCGTGCACCCCACCGTGCCCGTGCCCGTGCACCCAACAGTCACTGTCACGCCATAAAGGAACGGGTCCTCGAGTGACCACCTTCGTGCACCCGACATCGCCACATCGACGTGCGCCGTTGTCGCTCCCTTTGCGATGCGCGTGGTCACCTCGGCTCGCTCCGGCCGGCTCGCGAACGCCAGCCGCAACGTAAGGTCGCGCGGCGCCGCTTCGTGCAATCGCACATCCATCCCGACGCCAGCCAGGTCCGCGCGCGGCGTAAAGTGCACCGCGTCAATCGGCGTGCTCCCGCGCGCCTCCAGATAGACCGTCTGCCACATTCCGCGCGCTTTGCCATACCCTTGCTTGCCTTCGAGCTTGAACGGATGGGGCGTGTCGTCCACTCGCACGGTGAGTCGCTGTACCGTACCTGGCTTCGCCTGCGCCGTCACCTCCACCGAGAACGGCGTGTATCCACCCTGATGCTCGCCGACTTGCTTGCCGTCCAGCCAGACTGTCGTGCGCCAGTCCGAGGCCCCGAACACCACGACCAGTCGGCGTCCCTTCCACGACGATGGAACCGTTATCGCGCGTGAGTACCACCCGATGTCCGCTGAGTCTGGCACGCCCGACAGTGTCGATCCCCACGAGAACGGCACCACGATTTCGCGCGTTCCGGGAAGCGTCCCCGTCGCCCACCCGGCGCGCTCACCACCGTTGGACGCATCAAAGGCAAATCGCCATCGGCCGTTCAGGTTCACCCACTCGGCCCGCGCAAAATCCGGGCGCGGATGCTCCGGCAGCGGAATCGCCGCGCCAGGCCCCTGCCCCTCAAGCGCGGCGGCAGCAAGCGTGAGAAAGAGTGAAACCAGCTTCATGAAGTGCTCCATTGCAGTGCAACGTCTGCCGTCTTCCGTCCACCGTCTTCCGTCACCCTCTGACTCTCGGGAATTCGGTGATGCGAATATTTGTGCATCCATACGGAATCAACTCCACCGTCTCGACCGGCTCCAGGCTCAGCCGCTTCGACGCGTCTGCCCATTCCGCATCGGTGGACGAGATCTCCGATGCCCACCCGCGTGAGATGCCCCAACTCGGAATGCGCCTCGCCGAGACGCGTGCCACGACACCCGCCCCCTCCGGCGAGAACGGAATGTCCCCGATCGGCTTCTCCGCAAACGTCAGCCCGACCGGTGTGCCCTTCTCGACCACGATGCCGTAGTTCCAGGGCGTCGCCGGCCGAACTTCCCAGTCGCCATGCGGCAGTTCGCGATGTGGCTTGTCCGCGTTGATGCGCGTCCACTCCTCGCCGACACGCAGCGAGTACACCAGCGGTCCGCGCTCGATCGCCACGTGGTCGTTGTAGCGCACCGCCATCGTGGGCCGCATCGGAAAGCGCAGGGTGATCGTGGTGCTCCCGCGCCACTCGCGCTCCACCCGATGGAAAGTTCCCGGCTTTGCGTTCGCCACCAGCGCCCCATCCACCTTGACCGTCGCCCCGTTGGCCCACCCCGGAATGCGCAGGAGCACCGGGAACCGCGCTGCCTTCTCCGTGGTGACGGTGATGGTGACCGTTTCGCGGAACGGATACTCCGTCTCACAGACGATCTCTGTCTTCTGCCCTCCGCCATCCGCCATCACTCTGCACGGCGCGTAGGCGACGGCAGCGAAGCCGCCTTCAGCGCAGCGCATCCACAGATGCGCCGCGAACTTCGGCCATCCCTGGTGCATGTTCGACGTGCAACAGCCGTAGTTGGGCTCGAGCCCATAGAGATTCGACGACGGCCCGTTCGACGACCACCCGTGATCGGGATTCACGGTGCACTGCACCTGGTTCACCTGCTGGTCGTACTGATGCGCCCACATGTCCGGCTTCATCGTCGCCGGCAGCGCGTTGAACGCCACGCGTTCCAGCCGGTCGGCGAAGTATGGATCGCCGAAGACCGAGACGAGCGTCTCGAGCGAGTACATGAACTCCACCACCGAACACAACTCCGTTCCCTGCACCGGGTTCTTTCCCGAGAGCGTCTCGTCGCCCGAGAACATCCCGTTCGCCTGTCCGTGGTAGCGGTCGAGAAAGTCGATCATCTTCCGTGGCCACGCCCGATCATTGGCGCGTTGGTCAAGGCGCCAGCTGAGCGCCGCGGCCTTCGGCGACATCCCCGCGTTCACCACGTGCTTGGTCCACTTCCACAGGCCCCGGCGCGGCGTCGGCACCTTCATGTCGTCGGTCGCGTAGAGTGCCTCGAAGTCCACGCCCTGGGCGCGCAGCTTGCGCGCGAGGTCGAGGAGCCACGGCTCGTGTGTGCGCTCATAGACGTAGTACGTCGCAATCACCCCCTCGAACCAGCGCGTGCGCCCCCAATCGAAGAGGGGCGTGCGGTCGAGGCCGGTGGAGAGCGCGCGCAGGCTGCGCGTCACCGCCTCGAGGACGCGTGCGTCGCCGGTGGCCTCGTGGTACTGCACCAGCACCTTGTTGGCGAGCAGGATGGCCCACATGTCGTAGCGTTTGGCCACCGCATCTTCCGGGTAGACGTGGTACCAGCCGTCTGCGCGCTGATGCTCGACGATATACGAGACGTACTTCGTGATGCGCGCCTTCAGGGCGGCATCGTCGAGAAGCCACGCCAGCGGAATCGCGCCATCCAGCCAATAGGGCGCGCGCTCCCATCCCTCGGCGTTGCCGCCAAACCACTGGCTTTGTGCCACATCCGGCCAGAACTCGTCGAGGTGTCCGCTCAGGCCGTCGGCCTGGATGCGCAACTGGCGCGCAAGCCACCCACGGGGACGAATGGTGCCGAGTGGCAGTGGCGTATAGGCAAGTGCGGCCAGGGCCGGACGCGGGTCGGTGCGTTGCTTCGAGCCCTGCTGATCCGACCCGGCGGCATGCGCTAGCTCAAGCCCCGAGGCCGCGATGACGGTGGCGGCGACGCCAGATAGAAAGTCCCTTCGGTCAATCTCGCTCACCCTGCCTCTCCTGTTCTTGCGTGTTCGAACAGTGGCTGCCGACAACGTCCGGTCATTCGACGGACATGTGACCCCGGAAACTTGGTGCACAACGGGCGCAACCTGAAGCGGCATCGAAACCGTCTGCGTCCTTCGGGTGCAGAAACGCGCGACGGATTCGCGATGCGTCCGCTTCCGAAATTTTGCGTCCCACAACCGGACGCTGATCGCTTTGAGCAGGCGGTGGCACCAAATGCTAAGGCGTTGAACATGCACCACTTAACAAGTTCGCACGCTCTGGTACGCTTCGTGCCTTTCTCACGGATGACTCACCGAATGAGGAGTAACCCGTGGACATCGCCCGACCTGCCAGAAATTCCAAGAAGCGCCGCGTGGCGATCGCGGTTGGCGTTGTTGCGCTGGTGGTCGTCACCGCCGTGCTCTCACGAATCGGTCCAGCCGCTCCAGCGGTGGAGAGCTCCGCCCTGATGATCGATACGGTCCGACTCGGACCGATGCTGCGCGCCGTCCACGGAACGGGATCGCTGCAGCCCGAACGCATCCGCTACGTCTCGGCCGTGACCGCTGGGCGGGTGGAGCGCGTCAACTATCGCGGCGGCGCGGCAGTCTCCGCGCGCGCCGTCCTCCTGGAACTCACCAATCCGGACGTTCAACTCCAAGCGCTCGAGGCCCAGCGCGCGCTGGCCGCCGCCGAAGCTGAGTTGCTCCAGCTCCGCACCACGCTCGAGTCCAGCCGGTTGAATCAGGGCGCGACCGTCGCGACCATTCGGGCACAGCAGCAGCAGGCCGAGCGCGAGTCGGTCGCCACCGAGGCGCTCGCCGGCCGGAACCTGGTGTCGCCACACGAACTGGCACGCAGTCGTGACAACGCCACCCAGTTCACCGCTCGGCTCGAGGCGGAACAGGCCCGCCTGCGTCTGATGTCGCAGGCGGTCGATTCGCAGGTGGCGCTGCAACGCACGCAGGTGGAGCGCATGCGCGCGATCGCCCAGTTCCAGCAGGAGCGCGTGCGCTCCATGGTCGTCACGGCCGTGGTGGATGGCGTCGTGCAGGACCTCGACTTGCAGCCGGGGCAGTGGGTCATCTCCGGCCAGCAGCTGGCACGCATCGTCGAACCCGGACGGCTGAAGGCGGTCATCCGCATCCCCGAGACGCAGGCGCGCGATGTCGTCATCGGTCAGTCGGCCAGCGTTGACACGCGCAATGGCGTCGTCGCGGGCCGGGTGGCGCGCGTTGACCCCGCGTCACAGGGCGGTACGGTTTCCGTCGACATTGCCTTCGACGGCGCCCTCCCGCGCGGCGCCCGCCCCGATCTCTCGGTCGAGGGAACCGTCGAACTCGAACGCCTCTCCAAGGTGCTGTACGTCGGTCGCCCCGCGTATGGCCAATCCGATGCCTCCGTCAGCCTCTTTCGCCTGATGCCGGACGGCAAGACCGCGGAGCGCGTTCCCGTTCGACTCGGGCGCGCCTCGGTCAACGCCATTGAAATCCTCCGCGGACTTCAGCCCGGCGATCGCGTCATCGTCTCCGACATGTCGCAGTGGGACAACGTCCCGCGCGTCCGCATTCGCTAACTCACGCCTCGAGCATGCCTCCAATGACCGCTCCGTCCACCACCGCCATCATCCGCCTGAACGGCATCAAGAAGGTCTTCTTCACCGATGAGGTCGAGACGCACGCGCTCGAGGGCGTGCACCTCGAGATCCGTCCGGGCGAGTACCTGGCCATCGCGGGTCCCTCCGGGTGCGGCAAGACGACCCTGCTCTCCATTCTCGGCCTGCTCGATGCGCCGAGCGAGGGCGAATACCAGCTCGGCGGACGTGAAGTGGCGAGTCTTTCCGCCACCGAGCGGGCGCGCCTGAGAAACGAGCAGATTGGGTTCATCTTCCAGGCCTTCAACCTCATCGGCGAGCTCACCGTCTACGAGAACGTCGAGCTTCCGCTCACCTACCGGAAGCTCGCCGCCGCCGATCGCAAGCGGCGCGTCGAGGCGGCGCTCGAGCGCGTCGGCATGGCGCACCGCATGCGTCACTTCCCGTCGCAGCTCTCCGGCGGTCAGCAGCAGCGTGTGGCCGTCGCCCGCGCCGTTGCGGGCGAGCCGCTCATTCTCCTCGCTGATGAACCCACCGGCAATCTCGATTCGGTGAATGGCGAGCAGGTAATGGCACTGTTGCAGGAGCTGCATCGCAGCGGCTCGACCATCTGCATGGTGACGCACGACGCGCGGTATGCCAATCACGCCGACCGTGCGGTGCACCTGTTCGACGGCCGCGTGGTGGATGAAACGCGAGGTGAAGCATGGACGCGCTGATCCAGGATGTCCGCTACGCGTGGCGTGCGCTCCGCCGTGCCCCCGGCCTGGCCGTGCTGGCGGCGCTCTGCATGGCGCTCGGCATCGGCTCCGTGACGACCGTGTACGGCACGGCGAGCGCCTTCACCTTCCGCCCGCTGCCGCAGGTGCGCGGCGCGGATCGTCTGCTTCATGTCTGGGAGTCGCCCATCAAGGCCCCGCAGCGTTACGAAGGCGTTTCTCCCGCCGCCTTCCGCGACCTCGCCACCGTGCGATCCTTTTCCGCGGTGGCGGCGGCGCGCTATTGGCAGCCAAACATCGAGGGCGCGGACCTGTCGGAGCGCGTGACGGCGGCGCAGGTCTCCGCCAATATGCTGCGCGCGCTGGGCCGCAAGCCGATCCTCGGCCGCGACTTTACCGCGGCGGACGATCAGGCGGGCGTCGAGCGCGTCATCCTGCTCGGCTACGGGCTGTGGCTGCGCCGCTTCGGCGGCGACTCGACCATCGTCGGGCACAGTGTGCGAATCAACGGCGACCCATACACCGTGGTCGGCATCTTGCCGCAGGACTTCATGTTCCCGGCCGGCGCCCAGCTGCTGACGCCGCTCGCCTACACCACGGCGGAGGCGGCCGAGCGTCGGGCGCGTTCTGCCCTGGTGCTGGCGCGTCTTCGCGATGGCGTGACGGAGGAGCAGGCCGCGGCCGAAGTATCAATGCTGGGGGCCCGGCTCGCGACCACGTACCCGGAAGCCAGTGCCGACTGGAGCTTTCGCGTGGAGGACGCGGAGTCCTTCTTCGGCAGCGGACCGCGTCCGTTCATGATCGTCCTCCTCGCCTCGGCGGCGTTCGTCCTGCTCATCGCCTGCGCCAATGCCGCAAATCTCTTGCTCGTGCGTGCAACCGGACGTCGCCGGGAGATCGCGGTGCGGCTCGCCCTCGGCGCATCGCCGCTGCGCATCGTGCGAGAAACCCTCGCCGAGAGTCTCATCATCTCGGCTCTGGGTGGCGCACTCGGATGCGTGATGGCGGTTTGGGGACTCGGCGCGCTCGGCGGCTCTGTTCCCGTCGAAGTGCAGGCGTACATCCCGGGCTTCGGTCAACTGCAGCTTGACTGGCGTGCGCTCGTCCTGACCTCCGTGGTCGCGATGGCATCGGGCCTGCTGTTCGGTATGGCACCGGCGTTCACTGCGGCGCGCGCCGATGTGCAAAGCGCCCTGCGCGATGGCGGCCGTGGCGAAACTGGCACCGGCTCCACGCGACACCTGCGCAATGCCCTCGTCGTGGTCGAGGTCGCACTGGCCTTGCAGCTCATCGTGGGCGCCACGCTGATGGTGGACACGTTCCGCCGCATAGCGCTCTCCGATCCGGGATTCCGCACCACCGGTGTGCTGACGCTCGGCGTGACGCTCCCCGAGAAGGATTATCCGTCCGACAGCGTCGTCGTCACCTACTTCGACAATCTCGAGAAGCGCGTGGCTGCCCTGCCCGGCGTCGAGGCGGCCGGCGTCACGACCGTGCTCCCCATGACGTGGACCGATCAGCGCACCGCGGTGGAAGTCGAAGGACAGCCTCTCCTGCGCAAGGAAGACGCCGTCAGCATCGGCCTGCGCCAGGTCTCCGCGTCGTATGCGGAGGCGCTGCGCATTCCGCTGGTGCGCGGCCGCGTGCTGAGCGCGTTCGATCGCGAGGATGCAACGCCGGTTGCGCTGCTCAGTGAGTCGGCCGCCAAGCGACTGTGGCCGGGACAGAGCGCAGTTGGCAAGCGCCTCCGCACCCGAGCGCTTGACGGCGACGCCGGTAGGTGGATTGAAGTCGTCGGCGTGGTGGCCGACGTTCGCGGAAATCCGCTGGCCACGCGTGACCCCGGCCCGGTCCTGTACGTTCCCGCACGCCAGTGGCCGGCGCGGTCGATGACGCTTGTCGTGCGCGCCGGCGGCGATCCGGAGGCATTGATGCCGGGCATCCGGCGCGAAATTGCCGCGCTTGACTCGCGGCTCGCCGCCGGTGAAGTCGCGACGATGCCTCGCGTGGTCGCGAGCGCGACGTCCCCGCAAAGCGCCACGGCCGGCATGCTTGCCGTCGCCGCAATCGTTGCCCTGTTGATGTCCGCAGCCGGCACTTATGGCGTGGTGGCGTACGGCGTCGCACAGCGGACGCGCGAGTTCGGGGTACGCATCGCCCTCGGTGCCGCCCCGGCCGACATCGTCAGGCTGGTGCTGCGGCAGTCGGCGACCCTTGCCGTCGCGGGCGTCGTGCTTGGTGTTGGCGGTGCCCTCCTGCTCTCGCGTGGCATGCAGGAGATCCTGTACGAGACCGATCCCCGGAACCCCGCCGTGATTGGCGCCGTCGCGCTTGCGCTCGGCCTCATCACGCTGATGGCGGCGTGGATTCCCGCGCGTCGCGTGGTGCGCATCTCACCCCTGGAGGCGCTCCGTGCCGATTGACGTGCACAGGAACCGCCATTCCTTCGTCACCACGATGTGCGTGGCCGCATTGGCGCTGGCCGTTCCGCAGCCCGGCATCGGTCAGGGGCCCGCCACCAAATCCGATTCCATCGTTCCGGCCCCAGCCACCACCACGGACGACGGGTGGTATCCCGAAGGGTTCGTGCGGATTCGCGGGAAGCGGTATTCGCTGCTGGTCGGCGTCACCTATACGTGGTTCATGGATGGAGCCGCTCGCGTCCGGTTCGGCCAGGGCACTTGGTCGCCATCGTTTGAACTCTACCGGCCGCAACGGCGCGGGTATGCACCGATTTTCGAATTGAACGACTCGCGCATCGCGTCCGCGGATTCGACGGCGCGCATCTTCGCCGTCAGCGCCGGCGTCCGGTATCGCCCGGTGGATGCCGAGCGGTCGCGCGCCCTCGTGCTGTACGTCGGTGTCGCCGCAGGTCCGCGGGTGGTCCGCCTCTCCGGGTTCGAGCGAACCACGGTGCCCGGCGCGAGCGTGCAGCTGGGCGTGGAAGTCCTGCGCACGGCGCGCCTCACCGTCAGGTATGAAGCACTCCCGACCGTGCACCGATCGCGCCTGTCCGCGCTGACGATTGGAACCGCGTTGCGGCTGCCGCCGTATGGCAGGCGTGGCTCGCGCACCGCGTCGCGCGACCAGCCGCACGCGGCGACTTGCGCGGCTGTCGGGTGCGCGAGATGATCACTGAACTGCGACTCCGCCCCTGCCTGCCGCTGGAGTGCCTGATGCCATGACTGCGTCGCCCGCACCGCGCATCCTCGTTGCCGACGATCAGGGCGATGTCATCGAGGCGCTCCGCATCCTGCTCAGGGGCGCCGGATATGACGTTGAGGCCGTCGCATCGCCGCGTGCGGTGCTGGCCGCGCTTGATGCGCGCGACTTCGACGCGCTGTTGCTCGACATGAACTACACGCGCGACACGACCGGCGGGCAGGAAGGACTCGACCTCATTGCCCGCGTCCGTGCCGCCGATTCCACCGTCCCCATCGTCGTGATGACTGCGTGGGGAAGCGTCGGTGGCGCGGTGGAAGCCATCCGTCGCGGCGCGCGCGACTACGTGGAAAAGCCGTGGGATAACACGCGCCTGCTCGCCATCGTCGCGTCGCAGGTGGAGTTGGGGCGCGCGCTGCGGCAGACGCAGCGGCTTGAAGGGGAGAATCGCGCGCTGCGCCGCGACGGACTTCCCTTGCTCATCGCCGAATCGGCGGCAATGCAACCCGTGCTCCGGCTGATGGAGCGCGTCGCCCCATCCGATGCCAACGCCCTCATCCTCGGCGAGCACGGCACCGGCAAGGAGCTCGTGGCACAATGGATTCATGCGGCGTCGCCGCGCAGCGCCCGTGGGCTTATCGCCGTCAACGTGGGCGGGCTGCCCGACGGTGTGTTCGAGGCCGAGCTCTTCGGGCATGTGAAGGGCGCGTTCACGGACGCGAAGACCGACCGTATGGGACGATTCGAACTGGCCGATGGCGGCACCATCCTGCTCGACGAGATCGCCAACACCTCACCCCAGCAGCAGGCCAAGCTGCTGCGCGTGCTGGAAACGCGGTCGTTCGAGCGCATCGGCTCGTCCCGGACGCGCCAGCTTGATGTGCGGGTGCTCGCCGCGACGAACGCCGACGTGGCGCAGGAGGTGGCCGCCGGCCGGTTTCGTGAAGACCTGCTCTTCCGCCTCAATACCATAGAGATACGCTTGCCGCCGCTGCGCGAGCGCGTCGAGGACATTCCCCTCCTAGCGGCCCACTTCCTCGCGCGACACGCACAGCGATATCAGGCCACCGTGCGCCGGTTTGATGGCAGCGCGATGGATGCGCTCCTCGCCCATCGGTGGCCGGGGAATGTCCGGGAACTCGACCACGCCGTCGAGCGCGCCGTGCTGCTGGCCGATGGCGACGCGGTCTGCGCCGCCGACCTGGGCCTGCACGCCAATGCGGGCGACGCGGAAGCGCCGCTCGAGGATCTCACGCTGCAGGAAGTCGAACGTGCGCTCATCGAGAAGGCGCTCGCGCGCAATGCCGGCAACGTGGCGGGCGCCGCGCGTCTCCTCGGCCTCAGTCGCTCGGCGATGTATCGGCGCATGGAGCGATATGGCCTCTGAGGCGCGCGCGGCGCGGCCCTGGCGGTACGAATCGCGCCTGTTGGCCTACGCACTGCTCGCGGGCTTGCCAGCCGTGCTGGCCACGTTGCTCCTGCTGTTCACCGGTGACCACGCGGTGCGTACGGTCTGGACCGTCGCCGGCGCCGTGGTCCTCTGGTGGCTGCTGGTGAGCATCGCGTTGCGCGACGCGTCCATTCATCCCGTCAACACCGTGGCCAACCTGCTCGCCGCACTGCGCGAGGGCGATTTCTCGGTGCGTGGGCGTGGCGCGAACCCCGACGATGCCCTCGGACTCGCGCTGTATGAGGTGAATGCGCTGCGTGACACGTTGCGCGAACAGCGGCTCGGCGCCATCGAGGCCAGTGCGCTGCTGCGTTGCGCGATGGAGGAGATTGACGTCGCCCTCTTCGCCTTCGACGACGAAGAAGTTCTCGTGCTCGCCAACCGCGCGGGCGAACAACTGCTGCGCGCGCCCAGCGAACGGCTGATCGGTCAGGGAGCGGGCGAGCTCGGCCTTGCAGATTTCCTGCGTGAAGACCTCGGCCCGGGAATGGGCATGGGCATCCCTGGGGTGGAGGGGCGATGGGTGGCGCGGCGGAGCACCTTCCGTCAGCGCGGGCATCCCATGCAGTTGCTCGTGCTGACCGAGGTCGGTCGGGTGCTGCGCGAGGAGGAGCGCCAGGCGTGGCAACGCATCGTGCGCGTGATCGGGCACGAGATCAACAACTCGCTGGCTCCCATCAGCTCCATCGCCGCCAGCCTTGCCGAGTTGTCGCGTCGCGACGAGCGCCCCGTTGACTGGGACCAGGACTTGCGTCGCGGTCTCGACGTGATCGCCGGACGGAGTGAGGCGCTCACACGCTTCATGGCCGCATATGCAAGGCTTGCCCGATTGCCGGCGCCCCGGCGGACGAACGTCGACGTGCCCGAGTTGGTGCGTCGCGTGGCGGCCCTGGAGACGCGCGCGTCAGTGAAGGTCGTCGGCCGCGACGGCGTGCACGCGCTGCTCGACGTCGATCAGATCGAGCAGGCGCTCATCAACCTGGTGGCGAATGCAGTGGATGCGACGCGCGAAATGGGTGGCGACGTGGCCGTGTGCTGGGAGGAAGGGTTGAGCCGGATCACCATACGCGTGGTGGATGACGGCTCCGGTGTGCCGCAGTCGGCCAACCTCTTCGTGCCGTTCTTCACGACCAAGCCAAGTGGCTCAGGTATCGGGTTGGCACTCTGCCGGCAGATCGCCGAAGGGCACGGCGGATCATTGGTGCTACGCAACCGCGTCGGGACGCGAGGTGCGGAGGCGGTGCTGGTATTGCCGAAAGGGTAGCGGCGCAGAAATGGGCTTATGATGTAACGTGTTGATAATTCACGGCTTATATGGTATAGACGGCACGAATATCAACTGATATATTAGTTGATATATGGCGCGTCCCAAGAAACCCGCGCGCCGGAAGACCATCCGTAGAACCCAGCCCCCCCGGCTGACCGAACCGGCGCCCCCGCACCTCGAACTCGTCCCCCGCTCGCTCAGAGAGCTGGTCTACGACGTCCTGCGCGCCGAAATGGCGAGCGGCGGCCTTCAACCCGGCGCCTTTCTCGATCTCAACGCCCTCGCGCGTCGGCTCGGCGTCAGTCGCA
The DNA here is from genome assembly GCA_036504815.1 of Gemmatimonadaceae bacterium. Taxonomy (NCBI): domain Bacteria; kingdom Pseudomonadati; phylum Gemmatimonadota; class Gemmatimonadia; order Gemmatimonadales; family Gemmatimonadaceae; species Gemmatimonadaceae bacterium. The sequence goes on from DASXUN010000021.1 coordinate 148,734, forward strand.
CGCCGCTCCGCGAAGCCCTGCTCAACCTCGAAAGCCAGGGCTTCGTCACCGTCCTCCCCCGCCGCGGCTTTCGCCTCAACGATCTCACGCTCGACGATATCCGTCATTTCTATGAGATCATCGGCGCCCTCGAGGCTGCGGCCCTTCGCGCGGTCGGCTTCGCACTCGGCCCGGCCGACTTTGCGCGCATGCGCGTGCTCGACGCCGAGATGGCCACCGCCGTCGCCGCGCGCGACTTCGATCGTTACTACGGCGCCAACCTCGCCTTCCACGACGTCTACCTCAGCCGCAGCGACAACGCTCGTCTCGTCGCGCAGGTGCACCTCCTCAAACGCCGCCTCTACGATTGGCCGCGGCGCCAGACGATGATGCAGGCGTGGGAGGAGCACTCCGTCGTCGAGCACGAGGAGTTCCTCGCGCTCCTCGAGCGCGGCCATGTCGAGGCCGCCGCCGATCATCTGCAGCACGTGCACTGGTCGTTCACCGTGCAGGAGAAGTACATCCACGCGTACTACTTCGCCGCGCGCACCGGCCACGCGACGGCACCGGACGATGCGGGCGCGGGTGACGGCGCCGAATGACCGCCACCGGCCTCGTCTTCAACATCCAGCGCTTCTCGGTCCATGATGGTCCGGGCGTGCGCACCACGGTGTTCATGAAGGGATGCCCGCTTTCCTGTTCGTGGTGCCATAACCCGGAAAGTCAGGAAGTCTCGCCGAGCTTCGTGCGGCTCCGGCACCGCTGCATGCAATGCGGCCGATGCACCGACGAGGAACTTGCCAACCCCGTCGTCGTCGGAAAGGAGATCTGCGACGTCGAGGCCTGCCCCACTGGAGCGCTGCAGCACGTCGGCGAACGCACGGATGCCGCGACACTCGTGGGCACCCTGCTGCGCGACCGCATCTTCTTCGATGAGTCCGGCGGCGGCGTGACCATCTCCGGCGGGGAGCCCCTCGTGCAGGCCCCGTTCGTCACGGACGTCTTGCGCCGCCTGCGCGCCGAGGGCGTGCACACCGCGCTCGATACGTGCGGCTTCGGTCCGTGGGAACATCTGCGCGATGCCGCGGCACACGCCGACCTCGTGCTGTACGACCTCAAGCTGATGGACGCGGCGCGTCACGAAGCCGCCACCGGCGTCTCGAATGTGCGCATTCTCGACAATCTCCGGACGCTCGCCGCAATGCGTGCGAACATCTGGATCCGCATACCCATCATTCCCGCCGTCAACGATGATGACGCGAACCTCGGCGACACGGCGGACTTCCTGCGGGCGATCCCGGGCATTCGCAACATCAGCCTGCTTCCCTACCACCCGACAGGCGAAGCGAAGTTCGCCCGCCTTGGCAAGCACTACGCCCTGCACGGCACGGCCACGCCGGCGCCGGATCAGCTCGCCGCCATCGTCGCCCGCTTCGAGCAGCGCGGCCTGATGGCGACCATCGGAGGACAAGCCGCATGACCGCCCACAGCCTCAGCACCGCCACGTCCGCGCGCACCGAGCGCCTGCGCCGCGAGAGCCTCGACGCCGTTCCGTCGCTCAGTGGCGAACGCGCCGCCCTCATCACCGCGTTCTACAAGGCCAACCTTGGTCGCTTCTCCGTGCCCGTGCTTCGGGCACGCAGTTTCTACGAGCTCTGCGACAAGAAGACCCTCTGGATGGGCGACGGGGAACTCATCGTCGGCGAACGTGGACCGGAGCCCAAGGCGGTCCCCACCTATCCGGAGCTGACCTGCCACAGCGCGGATGACCTGCGCATCCTCGATTCGCGCCCCAAGACCTCGTACAAGGTGGACGCGTCGGTCGTCGAGCTGTACGAGCGCGAGATCATCCCCTACTGGCACGGCCGTTCAGTGCGTGATGAGATGTTCGCGCAGTTGCCGCCGGAATGGCACGACGCCTACGCGGCCGGCTGCTTCACGGAGTTCATGGAGCAGCGCGCTCCCGGTCATACCGTTGCCGACGGGAAGCTCTATCGGAAGGGGATGCTCGACTTCAAGGTCGAGATCGCGCAGGCCATTGACGCACTCAATTTCGAACGCGACCCCGAGGCGCTCGACAGGCGCGAGCAGCTCCGCGCGATGTCCATCGCCTGCGATGCCGTCATGCGGTTTGCCGAGCGTCACGCCGATCTCGCCGCCGTCGAGGCGCTCACCACATCGGATGACGCGCGCCGCCTGGAGCTGCTCAAGATCGCCCAGGCCTGCCGGCACGTCCCGGCGCATGCCCCGCGCGATTTCCACGAGGCGCTCCAGTACTACTGGTTCTGCCACCTTGCCGTCATCACCGAGCTTAACGGCTGGGATGCCTTCTCCCCCGGGCATCTCGACCAGCATCTCGGCCCGTTCTACGAGGCGGGACTCGCCGACGGCTTGCTCACGCCCGAATCGGCGCGCGAGCTGCTCGAGTGCTTCTTCATCAAGTTCAATAACCATACCGCGCCGCCCAAGGTGGGCGTGACGGCCGCCGAGAGCGGCACATACACCGACTTCGCGAACATCAATCTCGCCGGCCTCACGCGCGATGGAGCCGATGGGGCCAACGCGGTGACCCACCTCCTGCTCGACGTCATCGACGATTTCCACCTGCTGCAGCCCAGCAGCAACATGCAGGTCTCGCGCAAGACGCCTGATGCCGTGCTCAAGCACGCCCTGCGCGTCATCCGCAACGGCTATGGCTTTCCCTCGCTCTTCAATGCCGACGCGGTGGTGGAAGAGCAGCTCCGGCAGGGCAAGACGCTCGAGGATGCGCGCGAGGGCGGCTGCTCGGGGTGCGTCGAAGTCGGCGCCTTCGGCAAGGAAGCGTACATCCTCACCGGCTACTTCAACCTGATGAAGATGCTGGAGCTCGCCCTGCACGACGGCTTCGACGTGCGGACAGGCAAGTACGTCGGCGCGCGCACCGGCGATCCCGCATCGTTCGCGACCTGCGATGAACTGTTTGCCGCCTTCGAGGCACAGGTGCGGCACGTGCTCGACATCAAGATCCGCGGCAACCAGCTCATCGAGCGGCTCTACGCCACGCGGATGCCGCACACTTTCCTGTCGGTCATCACCGACGATTGCATCGCGAGGGGCAAGGATTACAACGCGGGTGGCGCCCGCTACAACAACACCTTCATCCAGGCGGTCGGCATCGGCAGCATCACCGACTCGCTCGCGGCGCTCAAGGAGCTCGTCTACGACCGCGGTGACCTCCCGCTCGCGCGCTTCGTCGGCATTCTCGATGCCGACTTCGACGGCGAGGCCGTGCTGCGCCAGCGCCTGCTCAACAAGACCCACAAGTACGGCAACGACGACGAATACGCCGACGCCCTGATGACGCGTACCTTCCAGATGCTCTTCGGGGCCATCGACGGCCGCCCCAACACCAAGGGCGGCGCCTATCGCCTGGAGATGCTTCCCACCACCTGCCATGTCTATTTCGGCGAGGTCTGCCTGGCGTCACCAGACGGCCGCCTGAAGGGACTGCCGGTCTCCGAGGGCATCTCTCCAGTGCAGGGTGCAGACAGGACGGGCCCGACCGCCGTGCTGAAGTCGGCGGCGAAGATGGATCACGTGAAGACCGGCGGCACGCTGCTCAACATGAAGTTCGCGCCGTCCCTCCTCGCGGGCGACAACGGCATCGACAACCTGCACAGCCTGGTCCGTTCGTACTTCAAGCTCGACGGGCATCACCTGCAGTTCAACGTCGTCACGGCCGACCTGCTGCGCGAAGCCAAGGCCAACCCCGCGGCGCATCGCGATCTCATCGTCCGCGTGGCGGGCTACAGCGATTACTTCTGCGACCTTTCCGAAGCGCTGCAGGACGAGATCATCCGGCGTACCGAGCACACGGACTTCTAGTCCGTGAGCGACGAAGGCCCCGGTGAAGCCACCGGGGCCTTCGTCGCTCCATGGAGCCCAGCTACCGCGGAATCACCGGCAGCCGCACCAGTGACGGATGCGCGGCGTCGTGGACGATCGTCTGGCGCGCGCTGACGAAAGTGCGCTCGCGCTCGTTATCGCCGCCGGTATTGAGGTTCCGGTCGTACTTCGGAAACGCCGCCGAGGCCACGGCCACGCGCAGTCGGTGGCCGGCGGGAATCACGATCCCGGTGTACCAGAGGTCGATGTCGTAGCGGTACACGGTCCCGGGCACGGGCAGCTTCGGCCGGTCGAACCCTTCGCGGAATCGCGCGCGCGCCACGCCATCCTGAATGCGCATCACCCGCCCATCCGGATGGACGTCAAGGAGCATCACGTTCCAGTCGGTGTCCTTGGCATCCGTCGCCGCGTACAGCGTGGCCGTCATCGGCCCCGTGATCTCCACCGCCTTCGCCAGCGGCGCCGTCGTGAACGTCAGCAGGTCCCGCCGCTCCGCATGGATGCGCGCGTAGTCTTCGTTCAGGCTGAGCTCGAGTTCGCGCGCATCGATGAGGTACGGCGTCGGCCGGCCCGGATCGTAGGTGAACGTATCCACCGGTTCGGCCCTGGGCGCGATCGTGTCGAGCGTGCCATCGCCGCCCCCGCCGTTGGCCTTGCCGCCGGAGTGCAGGTAGAAGTTCGTCCACGCGGTCCGGGCCAGCGGGAACTCCGCTTCCTTGCGCCAGCCGTTGTCTCCCATGATGAAGAGGTCCACCGGCGGCTCGCGGTCCACGCCGTTGTCGCGTCCCTTGAGATAATGGTCGAACCACCGGAGCTGCAGCATGCGCGAGTCGATGCGCGCCTGCGGGCCGAAGCTCCCGTTGACGTAATCGATCCCCTTGTGCGCGCCGGCGTCCATGAAGAGCCGCTGGAACGGTTTCCGCGACAGGGAATCCATGCCGAGCCAGTTGCGGATCGGGCCGCGTGAATCGTCCCACCACCCGCCGATGTGCAGCACCGGCACGCGCACGCGATTTAGTCGCGCTTCGATACTTAATCGGCGCCAGTAGCGGTCCAGTTGCTGGTGGTCGAACCAGTCGTTCCAGTACGGCGGACGCCCGCACCCCGCCTTGGGCGCGCTTTCGATCACCGGAAGCGTCCGAAACGCGCCCTCGACATCGAGGTTGCTCATGTCCGAGTTCGTCTCGCGCACCTGCGTCAGGCAGAGCCACGGGATGATCGTGGGCGAGAACACCATGTCGATGTACGGCACGATGCGCAGCGGATCGGCCGTGGACACCGCCGGCGCGATGGCCGTGAGATGCGGCGGCTGGGCGATGGCGGCATACCAGGCGTAGAGTCCCGGATTCGACCGTCCAATCATTCCCACCTGGCCGTTCGCCTTGGGCAGCCGGGCCGCCCACTCCACGGCGTCGTAGCCGTCCTGTTCCTGCCGGTCGTTGGGATCGAGCACCCCTGCCGAACCGCCCCGGCCGCGCACGTCCTGCTTTACATAGATGTAGCCGCGCGAGGCCCAGAACACCGCCGCCGCACTGTCGATGCGCAGGTACGGTGTGCGCTCCATGACGACCCCGAACGGTCCGTTCCCGACCGGCAGTCCGACAAAGTTCATCAGCACGGTGCCATCGCGCGCCTTCATTGGCATGGCCGGATCGATGCGCACGGCGAAAGTCGAGTCCGAGACATCGCCCGGCCAGAGCCGGTAGAACGGCTCGAACTCCGGCGGCGACGAGCGTCGCACGAACCAGATGCGCTGCGTCGCATCTTTTCCGCGATAGTACTGCCCGGCAATGGTGTCCCCGCCGATGCGGGCACGAATCGACGTCCCCGGCGCGAGGTCAATGAGGACGGAATCGCCCTGTACGACGATGCCGTGGATGCCCTCCATCGGCTGCCCGCTGCGCCGCTTGAGCCAGGCCCCGGCCGTGTCCGCCCCTTCAAAGTGCGCGAATCCCATCCGCCGCAGGGCATCAAACCCGCCGCTCGGCTTGGCGCCCAGCATCCGGTAGTAGTCCCAGTCTCCACGCAGGCCCGCGGCGCGATCCCCGCATCCCGCGAGCATCACCAGGAACATCGTCGCGCCGATCATCGCGGCGTGAGGAACGTGTCGCAGCCTCGGGGGCATTGGTCGCATGGAATCCTCCGTTCGGGAGAGTCTGCATGCGGAGCGCATCCGCGGCAACTCGTCACGCCGCGCCGCGTGCACGTGGCGTCATGCGTAGCCCACGCGCATACTATCTCGCACCACGCTTCTTCTTCCCCCGCGAACGGATGGCCTCGTGCGCATCAGCGACATGAACTGGATGCAGGTGGAGGAGTACCTGACGCGCGATGACCGCGCCGTCCTTCCCCTCGGATCCACGGAACAGCATTCATACCTGCGGCTCACGGTGGACGCCATTCTTCCGGAGCGCGTTGCCGCCGAGGCCGCCGAACCGCTTGGCATTCCGGTCTTCCCGGCCCTCCCCTACGGCGTCACGCCGTACTTTCGGGAATTCCCGGGCACCATCTCGCTGCGGGTCGAGACGCACCTGCGCGTCGTGGGCGACATTCTCGATTCGATGGCGCACAGCGGGTTCCGGCGCATCCTCATCGTCAACGGTCACGGTGGCAACGGCGCCGTGCAGCAGTTCGCGCAGGAATGGGCAGCCGGTCATCCGGGATGCCGGGTGATCTTCCACAATTGGTGGAATGCACCGGCTACCTGGGCCAAGGTGCAGGCCATTGATCCCGTTGCCTCGCACGGTTCGTGGATGGAGAACTTTCCGTGGACGCGCATTCCTGCCGTCACGATGCCAACCACGCAGCGACTGATGGTGGACATGGCACGCCTTCGTCTCCTCGATCCGCTCGCCTTGCGTCAGTACCTCGGCGATGGCAACTACGGCGGCTTCTACCAGCGCTCCGACGACGAACTGCTCGCCCTCTGGCAGGTGGCCGTTGAGGAAACACGTGCCCTCCTCACCGGCGCGTGGGGCGAACCCTCCTAGGGAACTTCGATATGCGATGCCTGATCTGGGGCGCGGGGGCCATCGGCGGCACCCTTGGCGCCTTCCTCGCCCGGAAAGGGCACGACGTCACGTTGGTGGACGCGGTCGCCGAGCACGTGCATGCCATCAACGCGCACGGATTGCGCATCACCGGGCCGATTGACGCATTCACCCAGGCGGTCCCGGCCTTCACGCCGGACACGGTGCAGGGTGAGTGGGAGACCATCATTCTCGCCACCAAGGCGCATCATACGGAGGGCGCCGCAACAGCGCTGCGGCCGCACCTTGGCGAAAACGGATGCGTGGTCTCCGCGCAAAATGGACTCAACGAACTCACCATTGCCGGGATCGTCGGTGCGCCGCGTACGGTGGGCGCGTTCGTGAACTTTGGTGCGGATTACCTGGAACCCGGCGTCGTGCACTACGGCGGCCGGGCCGCGAACGTGCTTGGCGAAATCGACGGCCGCATCACCCCGCGCATCCATGCCATTCACCAGGCGTGGCTCGATTTCGAGGAGCGCGCGATCGTCACGACGAACATCTTCGGCTACTTGTGGGGCAAGCAGGCGTACGGCGCCATGCTCTTCGCCACTGCGCTGACGAACGAGTCAATCGCCGATGCCCTCGCACTCCCGGCGTACCGTCCGCTCTACATCGCGCTGGCACGCGAGATCCTGGCCGTCGCCGCCGCGCGGAGCGTGACGCCTGAGGGCTTCGATGGCTTCTCCCCCGCGGCGTACCTTCCCGCTGCGCCGCCGGGCGCCGCCGCGCAATCGCTCGATGGATTGGTCGCCCACAATCGCACCTCGGCAAAGACGCACAGCGGCATCTGGCGCGACCTTGCGGTGCGCAAGCGCCGCACCGAGGTGGATGCCCAGTTGGGCATCGTGGTCACCCTCGGCGCGGAAGCCGGCGTGCCGACGCCCATCACCGCACGCCTGGTATCGCTCATTCACGACATCGAGAATGGCGTCCGCGAGCAGTCGCTCGACACGCTCGACGCGCTCAACGACGCCGAACCGAACTGAGGCAACAATGCATCCTGATTTCAGCGGCAAGACCGCCATCGTCACCGGCGCCGCGCACGGTTTCGGGCGAGCCATCAGCCTCGCCCTCGCCGCTCGCGGCGCTCACGTCTGGGGGTGTGACCTGCTCGCCGATGAGTTGCGCGAGACACAGCGCCTCTGCGTCGCGGCCGGTGGAGCCTGCGACGTGCGCCCGCTGGACGTGCGCGACAAGCCCGCGGTCGATGCATTCGTCGCCGAGGCGGCCCGAACGTCTGGCGCCGTGCACATCCTCGTCAACAACGCGGGCGGAGTTATCGGGCAGGTGGGACGGCCGCTCGAAGAAATCACGCCCGGAGAGTGGAGCGTCATCTTCGACGTCAACGTCACGGCGGCGTTCTACTTCGCGCAGGCGGTGGCTCCCGGCATGAAAGCGGCGCGCCGCGGCCGCATCATCAACATCTCGAGCGGCGCGGGCCTCGGCATCAGCCTGACCGGCATCCAGGCCTACGCGTCCGCGAAGGCGGCGCAGATCGGCCTGACACGCCAGTTGGCGCACGAACTAGGTCCGTGGGGCATCACGGTCAACAACGTTGCGCCCGGATTCGTGCGCTGCAATCCGTCGACGGAACGGCAGTGGGAGTCATACGGCCCCGAAGGCCAGCGCGCGATCATCGAGCGCATCGCGCTCAAGCGGCTCGGCACTCCCGAGGACATCGCCTACGGGGTGCTCTGCTTCGCCGCCGATGAGGCGGGTTGGATCACGGGTCAGGTGCTGTCGGTGGACGGAGGCCGGTAATGTCCATGGAGAAGGTTCTCGCGCACCTGCAGGCGAATCACCAGCGCATCTTTGACGAACTGGTGGCATTTGCCTCGATTCCGAGTGTCAGCACCGACCCGGCACATGCGGCCGATATGACCGCTGCTGCGGAGTGGGTCAAACGGACGCTGTCCGCCGCCGGACCAATCACCGTGCGCGTCATGCCGACGCCGCGGAATCCGGTCATCTATGGCGAATGGCTCGGCGCGCCCGGCAAGCCGACCGTGCTCGTCTATGGCCACTACGACGTCCAGCCTCCCGACCCGCTTGAGAAATGGACGACGCCGCCGTTCACGCCGACGTTGCGCGATGGCAAGCTCTTTGCACGCGGAGTCTCCGATGACAAGGGGCCGATGCTGATCCCCATCAAGGTTGCGGAGGCGTTCTTCGCGGCGGGAGCGCCGCCCCTCAACCTGAAGTTCCTCTTCGAGGGGGAAGAAGAGATCGGCAGTCCCAGTCTTGAGCCGTTCATCGCCGCGAACCTCGGCCTGCTGAAGGCCGATCTTGTCCTCTCGGCCGACGGCGCCATGTGGCGTCCCACGGAGCCTTCGCTCACCGTGGCCAGCCGCGGGCTCGCCGGGCTCAACTTCACGCTCACCGCGGCAACTAAGGATCTGCACTCCGGACGGCACGGCGGAAGCGTCGCCAATCCGCTGCACGCCATGGCTCAGCTCGTCGCATCGCTGCATCACCCCGACGGCCGCATTGCCGTGGACGGCTTCTATGATGCGGTGCGTGCGTTGAGCGCCGCCGAACGCGCCGCCATCGCGGCCATTCCGTTTGATGACGCCGAGTATCTCGCGCAGGTCGGTGCGCCGCTGGGGTATGGCGAACCGGGATACACGCTCCTTGAGCGGCAGTGGACGCGGCCAACCCTGGAAGTGAACGGCATGTGGGGCGGCTACGAGGGTCCCGGCCAGAAGACGGTCATTCCCTGCGAGGCGCACGCCAAGATCACCTGCCGGCTGGTGCCAGATCAGGACCCTGATGCGATTGTGGCGTGCTTGATTCGCCACCTTCAGTCGCGCGTGCCGCCCGGTACGCGGCTCCTCGTGACGCCCGGCGATCACGGCACGCCCGCTGCACACATTGCGACGGACCATCCTGCGCTGAAGGCCGCGGCCTCTGCGCTGCACGCCGTCTACGGTTCGACGCCGCTGATCGTGCGCATGGGTGCCACGGTGCCGATCATGGAGCTGTTCAAGCGGCTCATGGGCATCGATACCGTGTACTTCTCGTTCTCGACGTCCGACGAGGACTATCACGCCCCCAACGAATTCTTCCGCGTGCGCCGGCTGCACGAGGGGCTCGAGGCGTGGGCACGATGCTGGGACCTTCTCGCCCGGGAGACCTGATGACGCAGCACGACCACGACGGGCACCACCCGGCCTCGGCGGCGGAGCTGGCCGTCGCCGAGGCGCGTGTCGAGGAAAAGAGCGCGACGCTGAAAAAGGAACTGGGCGTCGTGGACCTCGCGCTCACGCAGATCCTTTTCGTGGTCGGCCTCACCTGGATCGGGGTCGCTGGCAAGCTCGGGTCTTCCCACCTCGTCTTCTGGGTCCTCGCGCTGGCGTTCTTCTATCTGCCGTCAGCGGCCGTGGTGCTCTACTTGAACCGCCTGATGCCGCTCGAGGGTGGGCTGTATCAGTGGGCCAAGCTCGGGTTCAGCCAGACGGTCGGCTTCATGCTCGCGTGGAACCTCTGGCTCTACGTGATCGTGTTCACGTCGGAAGTCGGCCTGCAGGTCGCCACCTATCTGTCGTATGCCCTCGGGCCCAGGGCCGCGTGGATGACCGAGAACGGCTGGTTCGTGGCGGGAGCATCCTTCGTGATCCTCACCTTGATGGTCATTGCCTCCACCATCGGCCTGTCGTTCAGCAAGTGGGTGCACAACGTGGGCGGCGTGATGATGCTGGTCATCTTTGGTGCGCTCTTCATCCTGCCGTGGCTGGGCCTGGCGAGCGGTCACCTGAAGGAGTACCACCCGCTGCGCACCGCGGCGCCGGCACTGACGCTGCTCAACCTGAACATCCTGGCCAAGATGGGATTTGGCGCCTTCAGCGGCTTTGAGTACATGGCGATTCTAGCTGGTGAGACCCGGTCGCCGGCGCGTTCCGTCACCCGATCGGTGATCATCGCCGCCCCGATCATCGCCCTGATGTTTGTGCTTGGCACCGGCACGGTCGTGGCCTTCATCCCCGCCGATCAGATCGATCTCATCGGACCGCTGCCGCAGATCCTGCGCGTTGGCTTCGGACCGTTTGGTATTGCGGGACCGCTGGTCACCGTCGCCATCCTGATGTCGCTCGGCATGCGCATCGCGCAGGCCAGCGTGAGCTTCACCGCGGTCACGCGGTTGCCGATGGTGGCGGGGTGGGACCGCCTGCTCCCACCGTGGTTCAGCAAGCTGCACGACCGATATCGCACCCCCGTCAACTCCATCATCGTCGTCGGGGCCAGTTCCTTCGGCATCGCCCTGCTGAGCCTGATCGGCGTGGGGCAGGCCGAGGCGTTCCAGTTGCTGTTCAATGCCAGCGGCATGTTCTACGCGCTGGCGTACGTCGTGATGTTCGCCATTCCGCTCTTCGGCCTGCGAGGCATCACGCCCGCCGCGCCGTGGTGGCTGAAGCTGGCGGCGTGGTCCGGCCTCATCATGACGCTGGCTTACGTCTTCTTCGCGATGTTCCCGATCATTCAGGTGGAGAGTCCGCTCATCTTCGGCTTGAAGATCGCCGCGGTGGTGGCACTCATGAATCTCGTGGGATACGCCATCCTGCGCTCGGCGCGCGGGGCGCGCTGAGCCCTCGTCAGGTAAATCGACCGGTTTCGTCGGGTGAAGCGCGGTTGCCGACCCCTTCGATTCACCCCAGAATTGACAGGTCCGAATCGCGGGCTGATTCACTGTTCCTCCGTCGCACGTCCACCGTCGCCGGTTCACGCAACGGCATCGGAGAATGTCATGGATCGCACCGAACTCCAGCAGCGCGTCACCAGGGTCGTCGCGCGCGTTCTCGGCATCGACGCTGGCGAAGTGCTCCCCACGTCGAACTTTGTGTTCGACCTCGGGGCTGATTCCTTGAAGAGCGTCGAGCTCGTCGCCGGCTTCGAGGAGGAGTTCAGCATCGAGATGGATGAGGACAAGGCCCGCGAGGTCCAGACCGTTGACGGGGCCGTGGACTTCATCGCGCAGTATGTGACCTGAACAGCACGCGGCAGCCCTCTTGGAGGCGCCATGCCTGCATCTTCCGGCCCGGGCACCGACCGGCTCGGGCCGATCTTTTCTCCACGGTCCGTGGCAGTCGTCGGCGCGACACGCGTGCCCGGTACGGTGCCGTTCGACATCTTCAGCAACATCCTGAAGGACGACTTCCAGGGGACCATCTACCCGGTCAGCCCGAGTGCCAGGTCCATTGCGGGCGTCAAGGCGTACAAGTACGTCCTCGACATTCCGGACCCCGTCGATCTCGCGGTCATCGTTTTCCCCAGCAGCGTCGTGAAGCTGGCCCTCGAACAGTGCGGCCAGAAGGGCGTGAAGGGCCTCATCATCATCAGCGCCGGCTTCCGCGAGGTGGGCGGCGCCGGGGTCCAGCGGGAAGAGGAGATCGTGCAGATCGCCCGCAGGTACGGGATGCCTTTCATCGGCCCGAATTGCCTCGGCGTCATCAACACCGATCCCGACGTCCACCTCAATGCGTCGTTTGCGCGTCGCATGCCCGCCGAAGGGTCCATTGGCTTCCTCTCCCAGAGCGGCGCGCTGTGCACCGCGGTGCTCGATTACGCGCACGCGAAGAACATCGGCTTCTCCAAGTTCATTTCGTTTGGCAACAAGGCCGATATCAGCGACATCGACCTGATGCTGGCCCTCAAGGATGACCCGAAGACCAGGGTCATCCTGATGTACCTCGAGGAGATGACGCACGGCGCGGCGTTCGTCGACGCGGCGCGGCGCATCATCCACGAGGCCGGCAAGCCCGTGCTGGTCCTGAAGTCCGGCCGCACGCGGCAAGGCGCCTCGGCCGCCGCGTCGCACACCGGCTCCCTTGCCGCGAGCGACGAGATCGTGGACGCCGCGCTGAAGCAGGCCGGGGTCATCCGCTGCCAGACGATCGAGGAGATGTTCAACAACGCGATCGCGCTCACGTACCAGCCGCTCCCCAGGGGACGCCGCGTCGCCATCATCACGAATGCCGGCGGTCCCGGCGTGCTGACCACGGATGCGGCGGTGCACGAGGGGCTCGAACTCGCGACGTTCTCCGACCAGACCCGCGACATCTTCAAGCGCTCGCTCCCGGTCACGGCCAATATCAAGAATCCGGTCGATGTCATCGGCGACGCGCGCGCCGATCGCTATCGCGTCGCGATGGGAAGCGCTCTCGAGGATGACAACGTCGACGGCGCGCTGGTGATACTCACCCCGCAGTCGATGACGGACATTGACACCATCGCCGAGGAGGTGTGCAACGTCGCGTCCGCGCACGACAAGCCGACGTACACGTCATTCATGGGCGAGACGGATGTCGCATCCGGCATCGGCATTCTCCAACGGCGCAACATTCCGCATTACATCCTCCCCGAATCGATGTGCCGCGCCTTTGCGCGCGCGCATGACTTCAGCGTCGAGCAGCATCGCACGATTACCCCCGCCCGGCAGTTCACCGACATCGACCGCGATGCCGCGCACGCCGTGCTGGATGCTTACGTCACGTCGGGCCGTTCCTATCTGACGCCTGCCGATGCCATGCGGGTGCTCGAGGCATATCGGCTGCCGGTCCTGCGCAGCGGGATCGCCACGACCGCTGAGGACGCCGCACGCGTCGCGGCGCAGGTGGGGTTTCCGGTGGCGATGAAGGTGGAGTCGGCAGATGTCATTCATAAGTTCGATATCGGCGCGGTCGTGCTGGGCCTCGACAGTCCCGGCGCCGCGGCGTCGGCCCACGACGTCATCCTGGCCAAGGTCCGGGCGCATCAGCCGGACGCGCGCATCGACGGCGTCTTCATCCAGCAGATGGCGGGACCGGGCGAGGAAGTGATCCTCGGCGTCAAGCGCGACCCGGCCTTCGGCGCCGTCGTGATGTTCGGCCTGGGCGGCATCTTCGTCGAGATCTTCCGCGACGTCGCGTTCCGGATCGCGCCGATTCCCGTCGAGCACATTCGCGCCATGATGCACGAAGTGAAGGCCTTCCCAATGCTCGCCGGCGCTCGCGGACGTCCGCATCGCGACATCGCCGCACTCGAGGAATGCCTGCAGCGCCTGTCGCAGCTCGCCGTGGACTGCCCGCAGATTCAGGAACTCGACATCAACCCCCTCATCGTCCGCGATCAGGGCAGCGGCTGCGCCGTCGCCGACGCAAGGATTCTGGTCTCCCTCCCCTAACCCCGTCCCCATTGTAGTCTGTTGTCTTTCTGTTGTCTCTCTGTTGTCTCTCTGTTGTCTCTCTGTTTTCTCTCTGCTTTTACTATGCGCATCATCATTCACGACACTTACGAGGCGATGAGCAAGTGGACCGCTCACACCATCGCCACCAAGATCAACGCCTTCAATCCGGCCAAGGACCGTCCGTTCGTCCTCGGCCTGCCGACCGGCTCCTCACCCATCGGGACCTACCAGCACCTGGTCAGCCTGCACCGGCAGGGCAAGGTCTCGTTCAAGCACGTCGTCACGTTCAACATGGACGAATACGTCGGGCTGCCTGAGACGCACCCGGAGAGCTACCATCACTTCATGTGGCACCATCTCTTCAGCCACGTGGACATCCCCCAGGAGAATGTCAACATCCTGAACGGCAACGCCCGCGATCTGGAGGAAGAGTGCGACGACTACGAGGAGCGCATCCGGAAGATCGGCGGCATCCAGCTCTTTCTCGGCGGCATCGGGGCCGACGGCCACATCGCGTTCAATGAACCGGGTTCGTCGCTCTCCTCGCGCACGCGCATCAAGACGCTGACGCATGACACGCGCGTGGCCAATGCCCGATTCTTCGGCAACGATCCGAACAAGGTGCCCAAGACGGCGTTGACCGTGGGCGTCGGCACCGTGATGGACGCGCACGAGGTGATGATCCTGGTCAGCGGTCATGGCAAGGCGCGCGCGCTGCAGAAGGTGGTCGAGGAGGGCGTCAATCACATGTGGACCGTCTCCCAGTTGCAGCTGCATCGCCACGGCATGATCATCTGCGACGAGGAGTCCACCTATGAGCTGAAGGTGGGAACGGTGAAGTACTTCAAGGACATCGAAGGCGAAAACCTCAAGCTGCCGGTACTCTGACCTTCCGAATCACCCATGCCCTCCCCGACGCAGGCGCAGATCGAGCAACTGAAGACGCAGGGATGCAGTGCCACGGATTGGTCGAAGCTGTCGATCGACGCCGGCGCCGACCTGACGCGGATTCGCAACGCGCACTTTCACGGCGTCGTGGTGGTCGGCGTCAACCGGGGACATGCGACGGTGGACGGCGTTGAGCTGCCGTGCGGCATCTTCGACGCGACCGTGGCCGACTGCACCATCGGGGCCAACGTCCGCATCGCGCGCGTTGGCTCGGTCGTGGCCCGCTGCCAGATCGACGACGGCGCCGTCATCCAGGATGTGGCGTCACTCACGACGGACGCGAATTGCACCTTCGGCGCCGGCATGGGGATCGAGGCGGTCAACGAAGGAGGCGGACGAACGGTACGCCTCGTGCCGGGACTCACGGCGCAGTTCGCCTACCTGCAGGCATTCCGACTGCATTCGGAGGAATTGCGCCGCGCCCTGGGGCGGCTGGTCGACGCGGAGGTGGCGGCCGCGCGGAGTGATCGAGGGCTCGTTGGCGCCAACGCCCGCGTCTTGCACTGCGGACTGATCAGAAACGTCGCCATCGGCCCGCATGCGATGGTTCGCGGGGCGGCGTTGCTCGAGGACGGCACCATCTTGAGCTGCTCCGAGCATCCCACCGTGGTCGGCGAAGCCGTCCAGGCTCGGCACTTCGTCATTGCCGAGGGCGCCAGCGTCACCGGCGGCGCGTTGCTGGAAAAGGTCTTCGTCGGGCAGGCATGCCGGGTTGGCAAGCAGTTCTCGGCGGAGCACGCCCTGTTCTTCGCCAACTGTGAGCTCTTTCACGGCGAAGCGGTGTCGGTATTCGGTGGCCCGTATACTGTCACGCATCACAAGGGGACCCTGCTGATCGCCGCCGGGTTCTCGTTCTACAACGCAGGATCCGGAACCAACCAGAGCAACCATATGTACAAGCTCGGCCCCGTCCACCAGGGCGTGTTCGAGCGCGGCACCAAGACGGGCTCATTCGCCTATGTGCTGCACGAGACCCACATTGGCGCATTCAGCGTGGTCATCGGCAAGCACTATGCGAACATCAACACGCCCGACCTGCCATTCACGTATATCCATGAGGTGAACGGCCAGTCGGAGATGATTCCCGGCATGAACCTCGCCTCGGTCGGCACGGTGCGCGACGGCGAGAAGTGGCCCAAGCGGGATGGGCGCAAGGGGAAGGTCCGGCGTGACCTCATTTCGTTCGGGGTGTTCACGCCGTTCACCGTGGAGAAGATGCGTGCCGGGCGTTCCCTGCTCCGGCGGCTGCACGAGACCACGCCCAAGGAAAAGCTTTCGGTGCAGTACGGCGGCGTGGCGATCAAGCGCCTGCTGCTGCGGAAGGGGGCCAAGTACTATGCCCACGGTGTGACGCGATACCTGAACGGCCGCGTGCTCGATCGCATCGAACGGGCCGGGGCGAAGACGTGGCTGGAAGTGCAGCACGCCCTGCGGCATGTGTCCGCGCTGCGCCAGCCTCTCGCGTGGACCGACGTCGGGGGGCTGCTGATGCCCGTCGAGCGACTGCAGGCACTGGAGCAGGAAATCGTGTCGGGTGCGCTTGCGTCGCTGGATGCGGTGCAGCGGCGGTTCGCTGAGATCGCCGCGCTATCGGACGCCGACGAGTGGGAGTACGTCTGCGCCGCGTTCGCCGAGGATCAGGGATGCGCCCCGGAGGCGCTGACGCGAGAACAGGCGGAAACGATCCTCGCCGCCCACGATGAAGCGGCTGCGGCCCTGCACGCGATGGTGCTCGATGACTCCCGCAAGGAGTTCGGTGCCTTCGCCCGCATTGGCTTCGGGCTCGGGATGTCGGAGGAGGACCGAATGGCCGACTTCACCGCCGTTCGCGGCAGCGCCGACACCAACGCGGTCGTGCAGAAGCTGGTCAGCGAGCAGGCTGCCATGACCGAGCGCTCCGGGCGACTAAGCGCACTGCTGGCGACGTTCTGAATATCCGACGGGCGCCGGCTACCGCTGGCGCCCGTCGCTCATCCCTGCTCGCCCGCGTACGCCGGCGAATCGTCCCCCTCTGGACTCGGCGGCAGGAATCCCAGGTCCACGCACATGCCCTCCATTGCATCGGGAAGGAGGGCGGGAAAGAACAGGAACCCCTGCAGGAGGATCAGCGGACGTGCGCGGCGTCCCGTGCCGGCATAGCGGTACCGCGCCCAGAGTTCGTAGGCAAACACCACGAGTCCGCAGGCCGCCGCGATGACGCACCATGTCGTGGCGGCAATCCGCCACGGCAGGACGATGGCCATCCAGAGTCCGATGGCATACGACGTCGCCAGGCCAAGCGTCCGCATACCGCGCATCGCCCGATTCGAGACGATGAAGCACCCCAGGAACAGGGTGATGCCGAACAGCATCATGGCCCACATGATGTCGACGTACCAGATCGTCACGAGCGCTCCGGAGTGGGGTGCGAACAGCGGAGGGGGACAGCGCGCCCACAAGATGCGGTTCGACCGCCACCCGCGCCAGCGTTCAGGGCTGCAGTCGGCCGGGGTACATCGTGGCGACTGCCTCGCGTGCCGCCTCGAGCGCGCTGTAGCGCGGCGCGAAACCGAGCCGTCGGCACGCCTTCTCGATGCTCGCGTGCGGTGCGTGCAGGATGTGGTCCCGCGTGATCGCGGCGCTGCGAGCACTCACGGTCTCCTGCCAGGCCTCCCACGGCAAGAAGTCCAGCCGCGCGGTTTGCCCAAACCACCCCGCGGCCGCTTCCGCATAGGCGCGCATCGTCACCGGCTGCGCCGCCGCCACGTGAAAGGCCTCGCCAACGGCGGCGTCTGGCTGCGCCACAGCGCAGGCAAACGCCTGGGCCACGTCGTCCGCGTGCACGTGCTGCAGGGTCGCCAGGCCATCGTCGGGCAGCGTGACCATTTCCCCCGCCGCCAGCGCCGCGAAGACGCTTTCGTCGAGATGACCCGCCGGATTGATGGGCCACCAGCCGGGACCCGTGATGTGACCGGGGTGCAGGATCGTGGCCGGAAATCCACTCGCGGCGGCCTCGAGCAGCAGGCGCTCGATTGCCGCTTTCTGGATGCCATACTCGCCGAAGGGCTCGCGCAGCGCCGTCTCGTCATACGGTCGCGTGCGCGGATTGCCGTGCACCCACAGCGTCCCGCAATGCACGAAGAGTCCGACGCGGCCCCGCAGTGCGTCGATCAGCCGTGTGGCGGACGACGGGGTGAAGCAAAGCAGATCAACCACGACATCACCCCGTAGTGTGGCAATCGCCGTGCCGAACGATCCTTCACGCTCGGCGACGGTACGATCGAGGCGGCAATGCGCCACCGCCTGCCACTCCCCGGCGGGCTGATACGGCAGGCGCTCGCCGCGGGACACGGCCACGACGTCGTGTCCCGCGCAGACCAGTCGTGGCACGAGCCACGTCCCGATGTGTCCGGTCGCTCCGATGACGACAATGCGCACGCGGTGCTCGTTGATGGCTGACCACACAACAATACGAAGTCCCCCGGGTGTTGCCACCCGGGGGACCTCGTCGCTTCTCCCTCACCGCTCGCGAATCCCTGCTGTCAGGAGCATCAGGCGATTCGCCGCGGTCCAGCCGGCCTAGAACTTGAACGTCAGCTTGGCGTACACGAGGTTCGCCGTGTACTTGCCGTCATCGGGCTTCATCTTGAAGATGAGCGTCGTCGGCATCAGGCTGCTGTTCCAGTTGTACGGATCCTTGTAGTCGTACTTCTCGAACATGTACCCGGCCGAGATCGCCCAGTCCTTCGTCACCACGTAGTTGTACGAAGCGTTCAGCGTCGTGATTTCGGTGTCGTCCCAGTCGGTGAGGTCACCGGCGCCGCCCTGGCCGGCCGGAATCAGCGTCGTACGGCCCGGGTTGTAGAACGTGCCCGTTTCCAGCGCCGTGACGTCCATCAGGCCGTCCACTCTCTGGCTGGTCGCGGCGAACGAGAACGTCTGCCTCTCGGGCACGACCTGGAAGGTGAAGTTCGCACCGTAGGTATTGGTCTCGTCGGTGCCGGCGTAGTTCAGCAGGTTGTTGATCTTCAGCGGGTTGACCGGCGCCGTCGCCGAGTTGGTCGTCGACCACTGGTTCGTGCGTGCGTCCTTCTCGAACGTGTAGAACCCGCCGATCGTCAGGCGCGCATTGGCGACGTAGTTGAACTCACCCGTGTAACTGTCGTACTTGGTATCGAGCAGGCCGCTCGGCGTGTTCGGCGTGGCAACGGCACCGGCGATCGGCACGCCCGCTGACACCGCGATGCGGTTCGGGCGGTCGACGAAATCGACGTTGCGACGGAAATACGCGAAGCTCAGGTCGAACCCGTCCGCCGGCGTGAGTTCGATCTCGACGCCCGTCTTCGTGTTCTCGAAGGCGGCTTCGTCAAGCTGGAAGCCGTAGACGGTCTCGCCTTCGGCGGTACGCTTGCTGAAATCGTACGTGCCGCGGAAGCCCAGCCAGTCATTGTAGTGATACAGGGCCGTCACGCCCATGCCACTCTCCGTCCCCTTCTCGGCTTCGCGATGCGTCCGTTCCAGCTGGCCGCCGCGCACTTGCCCTTCAATCGTGAACGCCTGGTAGTCGTACGTCGCCGACGCCGAATAGCGCGAGCTCTTCGTGTCGTAGATGTTCGCCGTCGCATGGCCGAACGGATCGGCGGCCGTCGCGGTCACGGCCGTCCAGGCGCCGTTGCCCTGCGACGCATCACCCGTGATCACGTACTTGTCCGACTTGTCCTTCAGGTCGTTCACCCGATACTGCGCGCGCAGGGTCAGCCCTTCTGCCGGCCGGCTCGAAAACGCGAAGTTGTACATGGTCGTGTTGACCTTGCCGCCGTACGACGGCTGCTGCAGCGCCGCGCGGCTGGCCAGGTTCAGTCCGCTTGGGCTGCTGTTCATCGCCGCGGCCGTGTACGGGAAGAATGGCGCGTCCTGTGTAAGCATCGAGAGCGCGAGGCCGGCGCTGATGCGCGTCTGCTTCGCGAACTTGAACGTCACGCCGGCGCGGGCCGTGCTCGCCTCGTTGTCCGGCGCCATGACGACGCGGTCGCGGGACGGACCGCCCATCGCCGGAACCGTTGAACCCACCGCCGCCGTCTGAACCTGGTCGACCCCCTGCACGAGGTTGTCGATCAGCATCGATTGCGCGCGGTTGTCGTAGATGCTCAGGTTGTAGCCGGCATACGCGCTGCCGTGCTTGAACGTGTACGACGTCTTGATGCCGATGTCGTGCGTCATCTCATCCAGCGGCGTCGCTGCTTCCATCGCCGGTCCGAGTGCGCCGCGAATGTTCATGCTGGTCAGGCCACGATAGCCTTCCTTCAGCGTGTTCGTGTACGACAGCGTCACCGGCAGCGGCAGGTGGCTGCCCAGGTCGAGCTCGACGTTGCCCGTCTTGCGGACGCCCGTGATGTCCACGAGGCCGGCGGCCTGGAACGTCGGGGTGAAGAGCCCCTGATACCACGGAATCGTGCGGGTCGACGTCGGCATCATCGCGTTGATCGCGTTCGCCAGCGCCGTGCGTAGCGTCGACGGAGCCGTCCACACCCCGGGCGCCGACTCGGCGAGCGTCGCGTGGGCGTCAAAGCCCATGTTGTGCGGCACCTGGTTGTAGTCGAACTTGACGCCAAGGCCCATCGCCTTCAGCGAGCCGAAGTAGCGCTGGTTCTTCAGCGACACGTTCTGGCCCGTCAGGTTGAAGTCGACCTGCTTCGTGGTCGAGAAGAGGTTGAAGTTCGAGATCGAGGCGCCGTTCGGAATGTCCTTGTATTCCGTGAACTTGGACGACGTCACGTCTTCGACACCGGTCGTCTTGATCGTGATCGAGCCGCCGCTGGTGGGCGCATTCTGCGCCGACGCGGCCGATGCCACCATGAGAAGCCCCATGGCGACGAACGCTGGAATCTTCATTGCGCGTGTCATGGGTGGGTTACCGGATGAAGTAGGCGCCCGAGGGCGAGTTGGAACCATGGATGTTCAGGTGGCAGTTCGCGCAGGAACGTCCGACAAAGCGCGAGTTCACCGTCGGATAGCCGGACGGCGCGCCAGTCGGGGCGATCGTCACGCCCTGTTCCGTGGCGTACTTGTCAAGCGAGCCAAAGTGGCCTGAACCCGTGAGGTGACAGCCCCAGCAGAGGTTGGGCATCTTCTGGTTGAGCATCCGCATGTGGTTCGAGCCGTGCGGATTGTGGCAGGTCGCGCAGTCTTCGCGGACCGGCGCATGCTCGAAGAGGAACGGACCGCGCTTTTCCGTGTGGCAGGAGTAGCACAGCTCCGTCGCCGTCTCCGCCTTCACCATCTTCGGGGTGTTCCCCTCGTGCGGGTTGTGGCAGCTTGAGCAGCCCATCTTTCCTTCGCGCACCGGGTGGTGCGACGTCCGGTTCATCTGGGCGCGCTGTGTCTTGTGGCACGCGTAGCAGGTCTCGGCGTCCGACTTCGTCTTCAGCTGCGCCGTCGCCGACTTGGGGCTGTGCACACTGTGGCACGAGGCGCAGGAGACGTTCCGGCGCGCATGCATGCCGCTCACGTAGCTCTCCTGGTTGCCCTTTTCATGGCAGCTCAGGCAGTTCGCGTTCAGGTCGGCGGCCTTCATCTTCTTCAGCGACGGCACGGGGCCGTCCTTGCCTTCCGACTGTGCCTTGAAGTGCGCGTCGACGTCGTTGTGGCACTTCGCGCACGCCTGCTCGACCTTGGCGTGGGCCGACTTGTTGTACGCCGGCGTGAGAGCCTTGTCGTGACAAGACTCGCAATCCGACGCCTTCCACGACGCCGCCTGTGCTCCCGCTTGCGCGAAGGCTCCTGAGCCTACGAGCAAGGCGAGTGCCCCTGCCAGCATCGTGGTGAACCTGAAATGACGCATCGTGGCTCCTCCACCGCTTGGTCTCCGGGGTCATCCCGGAGAGTCTGGACAGCAAAAAAACCCCAACTTCGAGCCCTGCCCGCGCGGCAGAATGCGCAGCGCTAGTTGCAGTCTCATTGGGGGGCGGTGGCTTCAGACCAACTGAGCAATCAGGCCCAAAACGCCATGGAAGGATTGTGTCCGAACGCGGTACCGGAATCAATCGGAGGATTGGGAGTTCTACGTAGTCACTTTCCTTACGCATTTTCGGATCACGATAACTCTAGTTGGCAGTTGATTTTAGGCCAATCCTTACGTGAAACAGCGGGAACGCTCTGGAACCGAAGTAAATCCGTTCCAGGCTGTCGATCGGATGGGG
This sequence comes from Gemmatimonadaceae bacterium, assembly GCA_036504815.1. Taxonomy (NCBI): domain Bacteria; kingdom Pseudomonadati; phylum Gemmatimonadota; class Gemmatimonadia; order Gemmatimonadales; family Gemmatimonadaceae; species Gemmatimonadaceae bacterium. The sequence continues at coordinate 170,915 of DASXUN010000021.1, forward strand.
TCATTCTTCATCTCGCTTGACGCTTCGGCAGAGCTTGCGTTGTTGGAGTGAGTTTCCCGTATTGATCGGTGTAACTATCTGCAATGACTGCGGTTAATAGACGCCACGACGATCGATTCACCATATGTTGTGATTTCTTTGCAGAAATTGCAGTCAGGTGTGTACTCTATTTGCTTGATGGCAGTTGATTTCGAGTTGTTGTACTCGTATAATTGTATATTCTGCACTTTCTGCAGAGCACCCGCCCATTCTCTATCCCGGTAGAGCCCACATGAACCCTCGCGTTGCCGCTATCAGGGCCATTGCCTCGCGCGTGGTCACACCGCCCGACATCCCTTCCACCAAGGAAGGTGGAGAGCCGATCTCGCACTACTTCGGATCGCTCACCTTCGGCGCGCGCCAGATGCGCGACAAGCTCCCCAAGGAAGTCTTCGCCAAGCTCAACTCGGCCATCCGACTCGGCAAGAAACTCGACGTCGACATCGCCCCCACCGTCGCCCAGGTCATCAAGGAATGGGCGATGTCGAACGGCGTCACCCACTTCTGCCACTGGTTCCAGCCGCAGACGGGACTCACCGCCGAGAAGCACGACGCCTTCTTCTCGTTCGATGAGAACAAGCTCCCCATGGAGTCGTTCACCGGCGAGCAGCTCATCCAGAGCGAGCCTGATGCGTCGTCGTTCCCGTCCGGCGGCCTCCGCGCCACGTGGGAAGCGCGCGGCTACACCGCGTGGAACCCGGCGTCGCCCGTCTTCATCATGGATTCGGCCGGCACCAAGACGCTGTGCATCCCCTCGGTCTTCATCGGCTACAACGGCGAGGCGCTCGACGAAGTCACCCCGCTCCTCCGCTCGTCCGACGTGCTCTCGCACAAGGCCATGGAGGTGCTGGAGCTACTCGGCGATAAAGGCGCGATGCGCGTCTACACGACGATGGGCGCCGAGCAGGAGTACTTCCTCATTGACCGCGGCCACTTCTCGCTGCGCCCCGATCTCGTGATGGGCGGCCGCACGCTCATCGGCGCCCCGCCGCCGCGCGGACAGCAGCTCGAAGACCACTACTTCGGCGGCATCCCCGAACGCGTGCAGGCCTGCATCGCCGAAGTGGAGTACGAGCTCTATCGCCTGGGCGTGCCCATCGTCACGCGCCATAACGAAGTCGCGCCCTGCCAGTTCGAGATGGCCCCCGTCTTCGAGGAGACGGACATCGCCACCGACCACAACCAGCTCGTGATGGCGATCCTCCGCAAGGTGGCCATGCGGCACGGACTCGTCGCGCTACTGCACGAGAAGCCGTTCGCCGGCATCAACGGCTCCGGCAAGCACTGCAACTGGTCGATGTCCGTCGCCTCCGACAACGAGCTCGATGGCGTCAACCTGCTCAAGCCCGGCAAGACACCGCACCAGAACCTGCGCTTCCTGCTGTTCCTCGCCGCGGTCCTCAAGGCCGTCTTCAAGCATCAGGGCCTCCTGCGCGCCGGCATCGCCACCTCCGGCAACGAGCACCGACTCGGCGCCAACGAAGCGCCCCCGGCCATCATCTCGGTGTTCCTCGGCGCGATGCTCACCAATATGATCGAGGACATCGTCGCCGGCCGTACAGGCACGTCAGCCGATGCCGCCATGATCAAGCTCGGCGTCGCCAAGCTCCCCGAGATTGCGCAGGACAACACCGACCGCAACCGCACGTCGCCGCTCGCGTTCACCGGCGCCAAGTTCGAGTTCCGCGCCGTCGGCTCGTCGCAGTCCATCGCCTTCCCGGTGATGGTGCTCAATACGGTGGTCGCCGAGGCCATTGGCGAGCTCACCGCCGACCTGAAGGACGAACTCAAGAAGACCAAGAGCATTGACGACGCGGTGCTCAAGGTCGTGCGCATCGCCTTCAAGGAGACGGCGTCGATCCGCTTCGAGGGGAACAACTACTCCGAGGAATGGGTGAAGGAGGCCAAGACGCGCGGCTTGCTCAACCTGCGTCGCACGCCCGAAGCGCTCGACTATCTCAAGGTCCCGACCACGCGGAAGCTCTTCACGGCACTCGGCATTCTGTCCGAGGCCGAACTCGAGAGCCGGTATCACGTGCGCATCGAGCGCTATACGAAGGACATGCTCATCGAGATGCACACCATGCGCGAGATGGCGGACACGATGGTCATCCCCGCGGCGTTCAAGTACCTCGGCGTCGTCGCCGATGCCGCGCAGAAGTCCAAGGCCGCCGGCATCAAGACCAACCCCGCGGCCGCCGCGGCAACGACGCTCGCCAGGCAGATCACCGATCTCCAGAAGCGCACCGCCGCGCTCCGCGCGGCCGCCGAGAAGGGCGACTCGATGCACGAGACGCCCGGCAAGTGCGCGCAGTTCCTCACGAGCACCGGAGCGGATTGCATGGCCAAGGTGCGAGAGGTTTGCGATAGCTTGGAACTCACTATTGGTGACGAGTTCTGGCCCCTACCGAGATATCGTGAGATGGTGTTTCCGGTTTAGAGAAACAACAGAGAGCCAACAGAGAGACAACAGAGGCCCGCCATCTCCACTTGGGCGGGCCTCTGTGCATCACCTTCGCGCCCCTTCGCGCCCTTCAATCTTCGTGGTGGCAGTTCGCCCAGCAGCCTATCTGATTCTCGCCCGCTCCAGTCGCGCGCCCTTGTCGTCGAGCACTCCGAGGTACACGACGCCAGGGCCGAATCCGGAGACCACGCGGCCGAACGGCAGGCGCACACGGTCCACGAGCGTTCCGCTTGCATCCACCACGTCGTACACCGGGCCGGTGTCGGACAGGGCCGTCGTGCGAATCCAGAGCCGCCCCTGCGTGTCGACGCTCATCGCTCCTGTGCGGAAGGCCGGGCGGTAGTCCGCAAGTTCCTTCGCATCAACCGGCTGGTAATTCGGCACCTGAAAACGCACGGGCGGCGCCCGCATCGCGGCGCCGCCGACCGGCACACCTTCGCCCTCGCCCCCGTTCACCTGCTTGTTCAAACGCTCTCGCTCGGCTTGCCATGCCACGTTCGCCGAGTCGATGAGTCTCACCTTGTCATCGTCGCTCATGCGCTGCCAGCCGAATGGCACCTTGGGCGTTGACGAGCGCGCTCCGTCAGGCGCGAACCAGTCCACGTGATAGTCGCGACCGCGCAGTGCGGCGATGCGTCCATCAGCAAGCAACACCCAATCGTCCACCACGGGCATCGGGTTGGTGCGTACGGTCGTAGCGAAACCCTTGTCCGTCTGCCGCACCTCAAACCGCTCGGTCGGCTTCTTCACCCACGTGATGGTGTCAATGGACTTTTCGCGCAGATCCACGCGCACAATCGGCGCCGAGTCCGGCGGTTGCGGCATAATGAACGGCTTCCCCGGCTCCGGTGGACCGGTACTCGCACCGCGACGATCAGCGGGCGCGAATCCGCGATAGACGATGCGGCCGAGTGGATCCACGCCGGGCGTGCCGAACGGCCCGCCGATCATGAAATCGGCATCCCGTGGCCGAGGAATCGCCATCACGCGAACCGTTTCGCCGGCAGCGTCAATCACCGTCATCGTGAGCGCCTCGGGATCGATGAACAGCGACGAATCGCCCCGGTACGGAATGAGGCCGGCGATGCGGCTGTTGTATCCCGCGCCGCTCGCCGCGGACGTGTCGAGGACGGTGCGTCGCAGGAGAAGCAGCGAATCCAGCAACACCACCTGCCGTCCCGTGAGGTCATGCACGAGCACTGCCCCATTCGGCAGCGACCGCACAAGCGACACGGAGCGCAACAGGCCTTCGGGCGAGACGCTGACCACCGGGCCGAGTGGCCGCACGGGCGGCACGCGTTGAGCGCCGAGGGAAACGGCGGGAGCACAGACTGTCAGGAGAAGAGCGGCACTGCTCGCGTGTATTCGCATAGTGGTCCTAACTTACCAATGTCACGCCTTGTCACGCAACGAGATCTTGCTCTCACTCGATTCGGCAGCGCCTACATTTCACCTTCGCGCCTCTTCACGCCCGCTCGTGCGCCTTCGCGCCCCTTCGCGCCCTTCGCCCTTCGTGGTGGCAGTACAGTTGATCCCGCCCCGTCACCACACCACCTTTGCACGGGTCCGCCCCACCAAGAGGCCCCTATGTCTCTCCGCCCGATTGCGCTTGTTCTCCTGCTCGCCCTCGTCGCCGCCCCCGCCAATGCCCAACTCGGCGGCCTCGCCAAGAAGATGAAGGACAAGGCCATGCAGGCCGCCGCCGAGAAGGCGGGGCTGGACACCAAGAACGCGCCGACCCCGCCGACGTACGACGACGTGATTCTCGAACTCACCGCGCCGCGCGTGGATGCGCTGCTCAAGGGACTCGGCGCGGCGCAGGCCGTGCTCACCGCCAACGGGGGCATTCCCGCGATCCTCAAGGAGCGGGAGGCGCTCGAGGGGCAGATCTCGACGCTCAACGACCGCGCCAATGCAGTGAGCTCGGGCTACGAGAATGCGCGGAACCGCTGGTCGAGCTGCGAGAACGATGCCCAAGACGCGCTGAGCAAGAAGCACGAGGACGAGGTGCGCAAGGCAACCGCCGCCATGATCGCCAATCCTGCTGCGGCCGCCGAGCGCACGCGGAACGCCTCGGTCTACCAGCAGGAGCTGGCCAAGGCCGTGGCCGACAACGACAGCGTTGCGCTGAAGAAGGCGACCAATAACTACTACAAGATCTGGGGCGTCGACCTCACCAAGGACGATGCGTTCATCACGGCCAAGTGCGGGGCCATGCCCGCCAAGCCGCAGGCCATGATCGAGCTCGACCGCGCCAACGATCGCAAGGACTCGCTCGACATAAAGGCGCGCGCCATCGAGACGCGCGCCGTGCTCGAGGGGAGCAAGGCGTCGGGACTCACCGAGCAGCAGTTCGCGATGGCACGCGAGCGCGCCCAGATGGCCGTGACCGGCACGCGCACGCGTTTCTCCAAGGGGGAACTCGCGGCGATCGACGCCCGCAAGGCGGAGCTGCTCGCCTATCTCAAGCCGTGATTCGTACCGCGGCGCTCGTGCTCGCCGCGGCGTTCGTCGCCGCGGGCGAGCCGGCGACGCTCTCGGTGCGCGGCGCCAACGGCCGCACCGCGTGGTGGCGGGAGGACCGTGCCCCGGTGCGATGGGAGCACGCGCATCCGGTCGTCACTCACGCCATCGTGTGGCATCGCGGCGCGCCCGGTGTCGAGTGGGGCGAACTCTCGCTCGAGGCCGGCGGCGAGGCGTGGCGCACGCGCGTCATCATCGCGCGGCTCGATCCGCGCCGAGTGCGCTTTGACGTGCAGTGGGGTGTCGACAGCGCGGCGCAGCCCGCCTGGTCCATCTCCAGCGCGCCAACGAATGTGCGATTCGCCGTCAACGCCGGACAGTTCACGGCCACGTTGCCCTGGGGATGGGTGGTGGCCGGCGGACAGGAACGGCTTGGGCCGGGACGTGGCCCGCTCTCCAGCGCCTTCATCATCGACCGAGAGGGCGCGGTGCGCATCGTGGACGGCGATACCCTCGCCGCCCTGCGACGGAGCGGCGACATCGCCGCCGCGTTTCAGTCGTATCCGTCGCTCCTCACTGGCGATGGCGATGTGCCAGTCGCATTGCGCGCGCCCTGCGCCATCAACTGTACCCACCGCGATGCGCGACTCGCCATCGGACTCGACCGAAACGGATTTGTTTTGGTGGCGCTCACCCGCTTCGACGCCGGCGGCGAAGCACTCGGCTTCATCCCGCTGGGCCTCACCGTTCCCGAAATGACCGCCCTCATGGGCGCACTCGGCGCGCGCCAAGCGATGCTCTTGGACGGCGGCATCTCCGCGCAAATGCTCGTGCGCGATGCGCGCGGATCCGCCCACACCTGGCGCGGCGTCCGCCGCGTCCCGCTCGGCCTTGTCGCAATTCCGCGATAGGCGGGACCCTTACTGCAACTGCATACCACATCGCGGAGACTCGACTACCGCAACTCAGCGACGATCGTCAGGTACTCGTTCACGAAACCTTTGGTGACCGTCAGCTGCACGCGCTTGGCGAACACGCGCGGATGCCGGACGTACCACCGCAGCAGGCCGCGTCGCCGGTCGTGGGAACGCACGCCGTGCCCGTGACCGAAGATATCGCCCAGTGAAATCCGCTGAGACTGCTCCAGCGCGCGAATCTCCTTGAACCCGTGCGCCGAGAGCAGTTGCCGGAACGAGGCCCGCGTGAAGTCGTGCAGGTGGTGCCGGTTGCTGTCGGTGCAAACGGTCACGGGCACCGAGGCGATGAACCGCCCGCCCTTCGGGAGCACCTTCGCCACGTGCGCCACGTAGGCAGTCGGATTGGGCAGATGCTCCACCGTTTCCATGCTTACCCACACGGAAGGCTGCGGTGTGGGCGCAAAGCGCAGCGCGTCGGCCTCGAAGTACGTGATGCCGTCATGCGCATGGCGCGAACGCGCATACTCCAGCGCGCCACGGTCCAGGTCCACCCCCTGCACCGACCGCGCCCCCGCTTGCAGCAACACCTCGCTGCCGAATCCCGTGCCGCACGCGCAGTCCACCACGTCGGCATCGCGCACGTATTCGGCAGCCAGCGTGTAGCGCTCCTGGTGCAGCGCCAGCAATGCCCTGTCAAATGCCGCGTCAGCAGGCAGCAAGAGCGGATCAAGCCGCTCGGAAGTGTAAGGAAGAATCTTCTGTTGTCTCTCTGTTGTTTCTCTGTTTTCTCTCTGTTGTTTTTCAGTACTTCGCCAAGTACTGCGCCAGCTCCCACTCCGACACCTGTGTCACGTACTCTCTCCACTCCTGTCTCTTGGCATCTAGGAAGTGTCGAGTGACATGCTCGCCGAGCGCCGCGCACATCTCCTTGTCCTTCTCGAGTTCGTCGCACGCCTCGTTGAGGTCGTGCGGCAGGTCGTCGATGCGCAGGCGCCGCTTCTCGCGGAAGCTCATCTCCCAGATGTTCTCGTCCACCGGCTCGCGGCTCGAGGCCTCGGTCTCGAGCCCATCCAGTCCGGCCGCGAGCATGACCGCGAGCGCCAGGTACGGGTTGGCGCTGGGATCGGGCGACCGCAACTCCACGCGCGTTCCCGTGCCGCGGCGCGCCGGCACGCGAATCAGCGGCGACCGATTGCGCATCGACCACGCGACGTTCACCGGCGCCTCGAATCCGGGCACGAGCCGCTTGTACGAGTTCACCAGCGGATTGGTGATCGCGCTCATCCCCCGGGCGTGCCGCAACAGGCCGCCAATGTAGTGGTGTGCCACCGATGAGAGCTCAAACTCGCCCTTCGGATCGAAGAAGGCGTTCTGCCCGTCCTTGAACAGCGACTGGTGCGTGTGCATGCCGCTGCCGTTCTGTCCATAGATCGGCTTGGGCATGAACGAGGCGTGCATGCCGAACTGTTGCGCCACGTTGCGCACCACGAACCGGAAGGTGGCAAGCGCATCGGCCGTGGTGAGCGCGTCGGCGTACCGGAAATCGATCTCGTGCTGTCCGTGCGCCACTTCGTGATGCGCCGCCTCGATCTCGAATCCCATCTGCTCCAGCGCATCCACGATCGCGCGCCGCGCATCTTCGCCGAGGTCCACCGGGCCGAGATCGAAGTACGACCCCACATCATGCGTCGTCGTGCTTGGCGCGCCGTCGGGCCCGAGCCGGAACAGGAAGAACTCCGCCTCCATCCCGGCGAACATCGTGTACCCCAGTCGTGCGGCGCGCGCGACCTGTCGCTTCAGGACGCCGCGAGGATCGCCGGCAAAGGGCTCGCCTTCCGGCGTCGTGATGTCGCAGATGAGCCGCGCCACCCGCGCCTGCGGGTCGCTCCACGGGAAGATCCGGAAGGTCTCCAGGTCCGGCCGCAGCAGCATGTCGCTCTCCTCCACCCGCACGAAGCCTTCGATGGAGGAGCCGTCGAACAGGATGTCACCCTCGAGCGCCTTCTTCAGTTGCGACGTCGGAACTTCGACGTTCTTGTTGACGCCGAGAATGTCGGTGAACTGCAGCCGGACGAAGCGCACTTGATGCTGCGCCACAATCGCCATCAGGTCTTTGGCGGTCACGCCACGCAGGTCGCTCAGCAGGGCTCGAGAGGTGGTCACGGCAGGGTAGGACGAGGGTCAGGGCCCGTCTCGTCGGGATGCGGGCCGGGTGGTGGAGTCTGCGCGTCTGGACGCCTGATTGCAATGCGCACTGCGTCCAATTTGGGGCGGCCGACGTTAGTTTTCCGCTGATCGGCGGCCCCGTCGCACCGCTTACCATCTTCCGACTCCCAACCGTGTCTACGACCTGTCCTCGCTGCCACGAGCCCGCATCCGGCAAGTTCTGCGCAAACTGCGGCTCCGCCCTCCAGGGGGCCCAGTGCCCTGACTGCGGCGGTGCGCTCACCCTCGGCGCGCAGTTCTGCCATCACTGCGGCACCGCCATGAAAGGCGTGGCGTCCGCGGCTCCAAGTCGAGTGCCGTGGATCGTCACCGGTGTCGCCCTCGTGGCCGTCATTGCGCTCGTCCTCTTTCAGGCCTCGCGGTCGGCGACTGACGAGGGCCCGGCAAGCGCGGGCCAGACCGCGCCGATGATGGGCGGCGGAAGCGGCGGCGGTGGTGTGCCGGACATCGCCTCGATGTCGCCGCAGGAACAGGCCGACCGGTTGTTCAACCGCGTCATGTCGTATGCCTCGGAGGGCAAGGCCGATAGTGCGGCCATTTTCGCTCCGATGGCGCTGCAGGTCTTCGACATGCTCGCGCCGCTCAACGTGCACCAGCGGTACGATGTCGGCCTCGTGGCGCTCGTCTCGGGACAACTCGGCCGGGCGAAGGTCGAGTCGGATACGATCCTCATCAAGAATCCCAGGGATCTCCTCGGCCTGACGCTGGCCATGCGCGTGGCCGAGGCGTCGAAGAACAGTGCGGCAGCGGGCGACTTCGGCAGGCGGTTGCTTGCGGCCGAGCCGGCGGAGCGAAAGACCAAGCGTGAGGAGTACGAGTTCCACGGCAATGACATCGATGCAGCCATCAAGGATGCTCGTGCCAGAAAGCCGTGAGGACGCGCGCGATCTCCGCTATATATAGTGCGGTTGTGGCAATTTTCGCGACATAACAAAGCCAGTATAGCGATTTAATAGCGTCACTATGGCAGGGTGGTGTCGCCAGTGGGTTGGGTTCGTTCGAACTACGGAGACGCATCGTCCGCTGTCAGGGAGCCATTCGTACGTCGCCTTTGGAACTCGCTTTCCTTCGGAAGGCGCTAGCTGCTTGATGAACGCACGTTGCGTTCGACCCGACGGACATGAGGCCGGAATGACCGAGCACGCGGTGAACTCGACCGTCCAGCGCATCTCGCAGCTGTTGCGCGGCACGCCGGAGCCGGCTGCGTATCGCGTGCTCATTGTGGATGACGAAGACGCCCTGCGCACCGGCCTCGTGCAGTTCCTCCGGCCGTGCGGCTACGAGACCGTTGGCGCACGCAACGGCGACGAGGCGCTCGACGCCGTGCGCGACGGCAAGTTCGAACTGATGCTGGAGCGACACGCCGTGCAGTCGAGGTCCTCACGCCGCTCAGGCGCCTCGCCCGCGTCGTTCCGTCCGGCCAGGACCATCAGGAGCACTGGAACGGCCGTGGCTATCCGCGCGCGCTGTCCGGCCAGGACATCTCCCTCGGCGGACGCATCCTGCACGTCGCGGATGTCTACGACGCCATGACCTCGCCCCGTGCATTCCGCGAAGCCAGGACGCCGCAGGAGGCCATGGCCATTCTTTCCGCGGAGGCGGGCGCCCAGTTTGACCCGGCCGTCTTTGACGCCTTCCGGAAGGTCGTTCAGCACCGCAAGTCGTTAGTCTTCCTCAACGTCGACGATTCCGGCAGCTGATCAGACTGCACGGCGCGCTCCTGCGTACCGACCAACGCGCGCCGGGAGCGGCGCGTTTTCCTTATTACAGATGCGAACGCCCTTCTTGATACTCGCCGCCGCAACGATTGCGGCTTGCCCGGCGCCGACTTTTGCCCAGCGCGCCGATACGCTCCGTCTTTCCATCGAAGACGCCGTCACCCGTATGCTGCGGACCAGCGACGAAGCCCGCGCCGCCTGGCAGCTGGTGCAGTCCACGGACGCGCAGGTCACGGCGGCCCGCGCGGCCGGGCTGCCGCAAATGCGCCTCACCAGCAGCTACCAGCAGGTGCTCAAGAACGCGCGCGCCGAGATGGTCAGCCAGATCTTCGGCCAGAAGTACACGTACAACACGACGCTGAACACGCAGCAGGCCCTGTTCCAGGGTGGCCGCATTGTCTCGGCCGCGCAGGCGGCCAGCAGCGTGCGCGGCGCGGCGCGCATGGATCACGCCGAGACGCGCGCGCGGCTCGCCGTCGATGTCCAGCGCGCCTATCTCAACGCCTCGTATCTCGCGAAGCTCGCCCAGCTGCAGGCGGAGAACCTCGCGTTGGCCAGCGGGCGGGTCACCCAGACCGAGCAGCTCTTCAGTGCCGGACGCGCCGCCCGGTTCGATGTGCTGCGGGCCCGGGTGGAGCGCGCCAACCTCGAGCCGCTTGCATTGCAGGCCGTTTCAGACCGGGACGTAGCGCTCCTCGAGGTCCGGCGACTTCTCGACATCCCCGTGGATCAGCCGCTGGAACTCACCACGGTCCTCGACCCGGCCGCGGTGAAGTCCTTCGCCGACCGGGTGACCGCCGACGCCGCCCCGGATGCCCCGCGCGCGTCGGTGCGTTCGGCCGAGTTCACCGCGCGGGCGCGGCGGGCCAGCGTGCGCGTCGCACGGGCTGACCTGCTCCCGCAACTAAACTTCGCGTTCAACCTCGGGTATCTCGCACTGCCGACGCTGAACGGGTTCCCGATGCGCATGGGCAGCGTCACCGCGGCGGCGTGCCCGCCCGGCTCCGCCGCCGGAAAGGCCTGCCAGAACAACGGCTGGTTCCCCGACCGGAACTTCACCTTCTCGTTCTCGTGGAACGTGTTCGACGGCTTGCGCGCCAAGGGCAACCTGGATTTGGCGCAAGCGCAGGCAAAGATCGCCGAGATTACGCTGCGTCAGGTGCGCGAGGCGGCCATTCTCGAGGTCTCCCGGGCCCGCAATGAACTCGCGCGCGCAACCGCAGCTTTTAGTGCCCGGCAGGAGAACTCGGCGCAGGCTGATGAAGCCTACCAGCTCGCCGCGATGCGATATCAGCGCGGACTCAGCACCCAGCTCGAAGTGTCCGACGCTCAGTACCAACTGCTCACCGCACGGTCCACGGAGGCGAAGGCAACGTTCGACCTCTACCTGGCCGTGGCCGATCTGGCCCGCGTCCGCGGCCGTGACATTCCGCTTCCAAACGGGACCACAATCCCCGTGCGCACCGATGCCCGCAATGCACTCTCTGGTCCCCTTCCGATTCGTTAGCGCGGTCGCTGTTGCCGCGCTGTGCACCTCCGCCTGCGGCGGCAAGCCCAAGGATGCCGCGGCGGGGCCGCCCGCGAGCGGCGCCGCGCCAGGCGGTCCGGCGGCGTCCGGCGGTGCGCGGGGCAGCGGTGCGGGTGGCGCTGCCGGCGGCGGTCCGCGTCGCACCGCCGCCGTGGTGCTTGGCGTGAATGACGTGGCCAAGGTTGCGCGCGGCAACATCGAGGCGGGCATTCCGATTGCGGGTGATCTTCGCCCGATCGAGATCCTGAGCCTCAAGTCACGGCTCGAGGGCAACGTCGAGCAGGTCTATGTCCGCGAAGGCGACCGCGTGCGCGCCGGTGCGCCGCTCGCCCGCTTCGAGGCCGTGGATTTTGAGAGCGCGCTGCGCTCGGCCGAGGCCGATGTCGTGTCGGCCCGCACCGCGGCGACAACCGCGCAGTGGAACTACGACCAGTCGCGCGACCTGTTCAAGGCGGGCGCGATCGCCGAGCGCGACCTGCGCGCCACGGAACAGGCGGCCGTCGCCGCCAAGGCGCAGCTGGCCGCCTCCGAGTCGCGCCTGCGCGCCGCCCAGTCGCAGATGCGCGACACGCGCATAGTCGCGCCGGTGAACGGCACCATTCAATTCCGCCGCGTCCAGGGCGGCGAGCACATCCTGCGGGGCGCCGAGTTGTTCACGCTGGTCCGCAGCGAGGTGCTGGAACTGACGGCTGCCCTGCCGGCCCGTCGCGCAAATGAAGTGAAGCCCGGCCAGATGGCGCGATTCCTCGCGGACGGCAAGACCTTCACGGGACGCGTGGCTCGCGTCAGTCCGACCATCGATCCGGCATCGCGTTCGATCACGGCCTACGTGCAGATCCCGAATGCCAATGGCGAGCTCAAGGGCAATACGTTCTCGAGCGGCCAGATCATCGCGCAAACGTTGTCCAACGTGCTCGTGGTGCCGCAGCCGGCGGTGCGTTTCGGCCAGGACGGCAAGCCGTTCGTATACCGCATCACGGGCGGCGAGCTCGAGCAGGCCTCGGTAACCGTGGGGGTGATCGACGAGGCCCGCAGTCTCATCGAGGTCAAGGATGGGCTGCAGGTCGGCGACCAGGTGGTCGTCGGCAACGTCGGAACGCTGGGTCGCGGCATGAAAGCGCAGATCATCGGCAATGAACGCGGCGCCGGCCCCGGTGGGGCGCGCGGCGGTGAGACCCGCGAAGGCAGCAGTGCCGCTCCGGGCGGCGGAGCGCGCCGGTCGCGTGGTGACAGCATGGGCATTCCGGGCACCAAGGCGGCGCCCGACAGCTCGCTGAAGGGCAAGAGCGGGCGGAAGCCGCAATGATCCTCTCCGACGTCTCCATCAAGCGTCCCGTTTTCGCGACGATGATGATGCTGGCGCTCGTCACGCTCGGCATGGTGTCGTACAAGCGGCTGGCCGTCGACGAATACCCGGACGTCACCTACCCGATCATCAGCGTGCAGGTGTCGTATCCCGGCGCTTCGCCCGAAGTGGTGGAGCGCGACGTCATTCGTCCCATCGAGACCGCGCTCAACACGGTCGAGGGACTGTATGAGCTGACGTCCACGTCGTCCGAAGGCGGCGGCAACGTGCGCCTGCAGTTCAAGCTGGGTGTCGACCCCACCAAGATGCAGCCGGAAGTTTCCGCGAAGGTCGGGCGCATCCGCCGCCAGCTGCCGCGCGACATCACCGAGCCGATCGTCACGCGCTTCGACCCCAACGACCAGCCCATTCTGGCCGTCGCGGTCTCCAGCAAGGAACGCTCGCTGCGCGAACTCACCGACCTCGGCGACCAGGTCATCCGCCCGCGGTTCGAAGCGGTCGAAGGGGTCGGTGGTGTGCAGCTCAGCGGTGCCGCCAGCCGTGAAATTCACGTCGAGATCGATCCGCTGGCCCTGCGCAGTTTCGGCCTGACGCCCGACATGGTGTCGGCCGCGCTGGCCCGCGAGAACCAGGAAGTGCCGGCCGGCCGCATTCGGAAGGGCGACACCGAGCGCAGCGTGCGCGTGACGGGACGCATCACCGACCCGCGCGCCTTCGCCGATCTCATCGTGTCCGTGCGCAACGGGGCCCCCATTCGCGTGCGCGACGTGGGACGCGTCATCGACACCATCGCCGAGCGCCGCACCGCGTCGCTGCTGGGCGAACTCCCCACGCTGACCATCGACGTGCTGAAGATCTCCGGCGCGAACACCGTGGCCGTGGCCGATGGCGTCAAGGAGATCATCAGCGAGGTGGAGCGCACGCTCCCGCAGGACGTCACGTTGCGCCTCACCCGCGACGATTCGCGGCGCATTCGGCAGGCGCTGGACGATGTGCAGCTCACCATCGTGCTGGGCGCGATGCTCACGGTGATGATCATCTACCTGTTCCTGAACTCGTGGCGGTCCACGGTCATCACCGGCCTGACGCTTCCGGTGTCGATCATCTCGTCGTTCTTCGCGATGTGGGCGCTCGATTTCACGCTCAACACGATGACGCTGCTGGCGCTCTCGCTGGCCATCGGCCTGCTGATTGACGATGCCATCGTGGTGCGAGAGAACATCATCCGGCACGTCGGTCTCGGCAAAGACCATCACCGGGCGGCCAAGGATGGCACCGACGAGATCGGTCTCGCGGTCTTTGCCACGTCATTGGCCGTGGTCGCCGTCTTCATTCCCGTCGCCTTCATGGGCGGGATGATCGGCAAGATCTTCTATCAGTTTGGCATGACGGTGGCCTTCGCCGTCAGCGTGTCGCTGTTCGTCTCGTTCACGCTCGACCCGATGCTCTCGAGCGTCTGGCGTGACCCGGATGCCGAGGAGCACGGCCCGGAGGCATGGAAGCACGCCGGACCGATCCGGCGCATCGCACTGCGATTCGATGCGTGGTTCGAGAGCATTGCCGATCGCTATCCGGGATGGCTGCGCATTGCGCTGGCCAATCGGTGGAAGGTGCTTGGCGGCGCGGTTGCCTCGATCGTGGTGGCGCTTGCCATCGTCCCGGTGCTCGGCTTCACCTGGATGCCGGACGCGGACACCGGCGAGTTCTCCATCAACTACCGCGTGCCGCCGGGCTCGAGCCTGGCGTACACGCTGAGCCGCGCCCAGCCCATCGACCGCTATGTGCGGACGCTGCCGGAGGTCGACTTCACGTCGTTCTCCGTCGGGGGTCGCGGCGGGGCGACCGGGGGCGGCATCAACGTCCGGCTGGTCCCCAAGTCCGAGCGGTCTCGAAGCCAGTTCGAGATCCAGGAAGCCATCCGCAAGGAACTTCCCAGGTTCCCCGGCCTGACGGCAAACATCAGCGCCGGTGGATCGATCTTCGGCGGCCGTGGCTCGCCCATCTCCATCAACGTGCAGGGACCCGAAGTCACGCGGCTCAAGCTCATCGCGTCGCAGGTCAACGACGTGGTGAAGAACCTGCCTGGCGTCGCCAGCACCCGATCGAGTGACGAAGGCAACGTGCCGCAGCTCGATGTGCGCGTGGACCGCCAGCAGGCGTGGGCCGCCGGGCTCGGCATCAACAACATCGCGCAGACCTTGCAGCCGCTCTTCACCGGCCAGCGGGCCACGACGTGGCAGGATCCGCAGGGCTACTCGCATGACGTCGTGGTGATCTACCCCGATTCGCTCCGCGCCAGCGCCGCGAATGTGGCGGAGATTGCCGTCAATGGCTCCGGCACGGACGCACGCACGGGCCTGCCGGCGTCGGTCCTGTTGTCGCAGGTCGCCGAGGTGCGACCGGGTGTCGGGCCGCAGCAGATCGAGCGCCGCGCGCTCGAGCGCCAGGTCAAGATCGACGTGCAGGTCATTCCCGGCACGCCGCTGGGACGGGTCGCCGACGCCGCGCGTGCCGCACTGGACTCCATCGTCCTCCCGCCGGGCTATCGCACCGTCTTCACGGGCGACGTGCAGAACATGGAAGAAACCAAGGGGTATGTCGCCGAGGCGATTATCCTGGCGGTCATCTTCATCTACATCATTCTGGCGTCACTCTTCGGCTCGTTCATCCAGCCGCTCGCCATCATGCTGGCGCTTCCCTTGAGCTTCCTCGGCGTCGCCATTGCCCTGCTGGTGACCAGAGGGACGCTCAACGTGATGTCGATGATCGGCATCATCATGCTGATGGGCCTCGTGACCAAGAACGGCATTCTCCTGATCGACTTCGTGAACCAGCGGCGCGATGCGGGTGAATCGCGGCTCGATGCCATCCTCGAGTCGGGCCGGATCCGCCTGCGTCCGATCATCATGACCACGGTGGCCATGATCTTCGGCATGTTCCCGCTGGCGTTCGCGCTCGGCGAGGGCGCCGAACAGCGCGCGCCGATGGCGCGCGCCGTGATTGGCGGCCTGATCACGTCCACGCTTCTGACCTTGTTCGTCGTGCCAGCCATGTACACGGTCCTGGACGACGCCGCGGAGCGTTTCCGCGCACGCGGACGCGCACGGGCCGTGCATCGCCCGGTGGCGGCCGAACCGGATACTGGGACCCCCGCTTGACGAGGATGCTCGCGGAGTGTATTCAGCGGTTGAGCGACGAACGCTTTTCTTTGACTGACTGAGCCATAGGGAGGCAGGCATGCTGAGCGGCGATCTCAACGACAAGCACATGGCGGCGGACCGGGACGACGAGCCGGAGGATTCCGGCTACGGCGGCGGCATGAGCTATGACGACGAGGACGACGAGGACGGTGGCTGGGCGATCAACAAGGACCATTCCGATTCGCTCTGGGATAGCGCGGAGGAATCGGACGACGAGGACGAGGAGGAGCCGGGTGTGCTCCTTGACGCGGGAGAGGAAGAGGATGACGCCGACCTGTTCGGCGCCGGCCTTGGTGAACCCCGTCGGGCGTCCAAGCCGAAGCCGGCACCAAAGCCGGTGGCCCCGCCGGTCGTGGTTCCGGTGCCCGTACCGGTCGCGGCGGCCCCGGTTAAGCCCGTGGCCAAGCCCGTGGCCAAGCCCGTGGCCAAGCCCGCCGCCAAACCCGCAGCCAAGCCCGCGGCCAAGCCCGCGGCCAAGCCCGTGACCAAGCCCGCGGCGAAGAAGGCATCCAAGAAGGCCGCCAAGAAGGCCGCCCCGAAGAAGGCGGCCAAGAAGGTTGCCAAGAAGCCGGCCAAGAAGGCCGCGAAGGCCGCCCCGAAGAAGGCCGTGAAGAAGGTGGCCAAGAAACCGGCCAGGAAGCTGGCCAAGAAGACCGCGGCAAAGAAGCCGCTCAAGAAGGCAGCCCCCAAGAAGGCCGCCAAGAAACCGGTCAAGAAGGCCGCGCCGAAGAAGGCCGTCAAGAAGGCGAAGCAGAAGAAGTAGCCGGCGTGTCCGGCCGTCGCTCACGGCGGACGGTGGGTATCGCACATCCGTGCGTCCCACCGTCCGCCGTTCGTCGTTGGCGCCTTGCTGGCGCGACACTGGCTCGCCGGCGGACGTCGCGCGCGTTATTCTCTTGTCACGATGGCTGACAACACAGTGGCACTGCTGCGTGCGCATTCCCGGCACGCACCGTGGAATGCTCGAGGCCTCGCGGCGCATGCCACGGCGCTCGTCGATGCGGCCGGCATGCGCCCGACGAACGCGTCGGCGCGAGCCACGCCGAGCGCTCGTGCCGTGCGGTTCTACGTGGCCCACGGACTGTTGGATCACCCGATGGGTCGAGGCACCGCCGCCACCTATCACTATCGCCATCTGTTGCAACTGCTGGCGATCAAGATTCGTCAGCGCGAAGGACAGACGCTCGACGCCATCAAGGCGGAACTGGCAGGCGCCACCGGTGATGCCCTCGAGCGGCGCGTGGCGCAGTCGCTCGCTCCGGCGCTCGTCTCCGGCGCGGATCAGGCGGTTCAGCACGACGACGCGCCGGCGGCATCGTGGCGCCGTGTCGTCGTGGCGGATGGCATCGAACTGCATGTGCGTGAGGACAGCGCGGCCGCGCGCAGCGATTTCGTCGCCGCCATGCGTGAGTCCGTTCGCGCTGCCCTGGGCCGTGAAGACGTCCGCTGATGTTGATGCTGCGCGGCCCGCGAACGCGTCCCGTCGCATGAGCCATACGCCACGCCGTCGCATGCTGGCGCGCACCGTCGTCCTGGATCGCGCGCTCGAGGCGTTGCCGCTCTTTCGTCTCAGCGATTCTGGCGAGGAAGTCGCGATTTCATACGTCGCCGAGGGTGGCGGCCGGTGGCGTGTGCTTCCCGCCCCTGGTGAACGGCTTCCGGGCACGTTCGACCAGGATGTCTACGTCGAGCTGCTGCGGCGTTATCACGAAGCGGAGGCGCCGGCCGACGGTATTTTGTCGTTTACGCTGCACGACTTTCTCCGTACCATGGGGCGGCGTGTGGACGGCCGGACGTACGAGCAGCTGCGCAGCGCACTCAATCGGTTGCAGCGCACCGCCCTGGAATCCACGGATGCCTGGTTCGACGCAGCGGCCGGCACGCGCTGGACCGGACAGTTCACCATTCTGAGCACGGTGTCGATCGACCGGCGGCGGCTGACGGATCGCGATCAGCTGGCGCTGTTCAACACCCTGACGAACAACGAACCGGGCGACGCACACGTGACCCTCGCGCCGCAAATCCGGTCCAACATCGCCTCGGGATACACCATCACGTTGGCGTCCGCGCGCTATAGCCAGCTGTCCTCGCCGGTGGCACGGCGCCTGTATCGCGTCTTGCAGGTGGCGCGCAGCGAGTCCGGAAGAAGTTGGGAGGTTGCCCTCGAGCGGCTCGCCGAGCAACTCCCGCTGGCCCAGCGTTATCCGTCGCACCTCCAGCGCGTGCTGCAACCGGCCCACGAGATGCTCTTGGCGGCTGGAGTGCTTCGCAGCGCGGTCATCGCCCCGCACGACAAGACCTGGGCCGTCTCCTATCAGCTCGCGGACTGAAGGGAACTCTTTGCCAGCCAACGGGTTCTGACATCCCAGCGGGCAGTTTCGCCAACGGTGCGGACCGGTGGGATGAGGAGAACTGCTAATTCCCCAGCCTTCCAGGCCCGATTAGCTTGAGATTCCCCCTTGAAAGGCTCGTAATGACGCGTACCCGAAAGTCCCTGATCGCGCTTGTCGTCGTGGCAGCCCCCCTCTTGGCCGGCGGTTTCGTCATTCAGGAGCGGGCAACGCGCGATGGGGTGCGCCTGTTTGAGCAGGTGATGTCGGTCGTCGGCGACCGGTTCGTCGACTCCGTCAGCGCCGGCGTCCTGTACGAGAAAGCCGCGCGCGGACTCCTGCGCGAACTCAAGGATCCGTACACCGAGCTCTACACCCCCAAGCAGCTCGAGGCCTTCAACACGAACACCGGCGGCTTTTACGGTGGCGTGGGCATGCTCATCGAGGAGCAGGAAGGCAGCATCATCATCTCGAAGGTCTACCCGCATACCCCAGCCGAAGAGGCGGGCATCCATGAGGGAGACCGGATCATCCAGGTCGATACCGCCAGCACGCGTGGCTGGAAGCTTGACCAGGTCTCGTCGCGCCTGAAGGGTGAGCCGGGAACCAAGGTCACCGCCAAGTTCGCGCGGCCCGGATGGACGGAACCGATCAGCGCGACGTTTACGCGCCGTGTCATCCGCATTCCCGCCGTGCCATTCGCCATCATGCTGGACGGCAAGATCGGCTACATCCCCGTGCAGAACTTCAACGAGACGGCGTCTCCTGAGGTCGCCCAGCAGGTCATTCGCCTGCAGAACGAGGGGGCCAAGGGACTGGTGCTCGACCTGCGCGGCAACCCTGGCGGCTTCCTCGATCAGGCGCTCGAGATGTCCAACCTGTTCCTCGAGCGGGGCAAGGAAATTCTGAGTGTGCGCGACCGGCAGGGGGTTGCCGAACTTCACAAGGCGGAACGCGATCCGGTGGCCCTCAAGCTGCCGATGGTCATTCTCACCGATGCCTATACGGCCTCCGCCTCGGAGATCGTCGCGGGCGCCTTGCAGGACCACGATCGCGCGCTGATCGTCGGCACGACGTCCTTCGGCAAGGGTCTTGTGCAGTCGGTCTACCGCCTCGATGGCGGCTACGCGATCAAGCTCACGACCGGCAAGTGGTACACGCCGAGCGGCCGCTCCATCCAGAAGGAGCGCAAGCTGCTCGACGACGGCCAGTTCGTCGAGGTGCGCCCGGACAGCCTCGAGTCCGACTCGGTGCGCAAGTCGCGTCCGCGCTACAAGTCGGATGGCGGACGCGTCGTCTTCGGCGGCGGCGCCATCACGCCCGATGTCATCGTTCCGCCCGATACGCTGACCACCGCGGAACAGAAGGTCGCCCGTGTGCTCGGCTCCAAGGGACAGGACACCTACATCACGCTGTACGACTTCGCGTTCGCGCGGAAATCGCAGGTCAAGCCGGATTTCGTCGTCACGCCGGCCATGCGCGACGAGTTCTACGAGAAGCTGCAGAAGAAGGGCGTCCTGGTTGACCGCAAGGACTGGGATGCGGCCCCGACGTACGTCGACCGATTGATCGACCTCAGGATCTCCCGCCTCGCCTTCGGTGATTCCACCGCCAAGCGGCGCGAAGTGAGTGACGACAATCAGTTGCTGAAGGCGCTGGAACTGCTCCGCAAGGGCCAGACGCAGCACGACCTTTTCACGCTGGCGTCGTCCATCCCCCAGACACTTCCCGGCAAGCGATGAGCTACCGCATCAGTTTCACCCTGTTCACCCTCTTCGCCGCCGCGGCGCTCGCCGCGGCGGTTCCACTGTCCGCCCAGCAGGTACGCTCCTACGCGCCGGAAAAGGGCGAGGTGCATCTCGCCAATCTCCGCCAGCTCACCAACGGCGGCGAGAACGCCGAGGCGTACTGGAGCAAGGACAGCAAGTGGATCACGTTCCAGTCCACGCGCGATGGCCGGACATGCGACGAACAGTTTGTCATGAAAGCCGACGGCTCCGCCCTCAAGCGCATCAGCGACGGCCGCGGCAAGACGACCTGCGGATGGTTCTTCCCGGACGGCAAGCGGCTCTTCTTCGGATCCTCCACCGCGCATGACTCGGCATGCCCACCGCGCCCCGATCCGTCCAAGGGCTACGTGTGGCCGCTCGACAAGTACGACATCTACACCGTCAACCGCGACGGCTCCAACTTCCGGCGCCTCACCAACTACAACGTCTACACCGCCGAGGGCGTCCTTTCGCCGGATGGCCGGAAGATCGTCTTCACGTCCCTCAAGGACGGCGACCTCGACATCTACACCATGAATGTCGATGGCACCAACGTGAAGCGCCTCACCAGTACCGTGGGGTACGACGGCGGTCCGTGGTGGTCGCCGGATGGCAAGCGGATCGCCTATCGCGCGCACCATCCCAAGGACTCGGTGGAACTCAAGCAGTACAAGGACCTGCTCGCTCAGGGGCTGATTCGTCCGTCCAAGGTGGAGCTTTACGTGATGAACGCCGACGGCAGCGACAACCGGCAGGTGACGGCGCTGGGCGGTGCGAACTTCGGTCCTTCGTGGACGCCCAATGGCAAGCAGATCATCTTCGCGTCCAATTTCTTTGCCCCGCGCTCGGGGAATTTCGAACTGTTCCTCGTTGACGCCGGCGCCGAGAAGGCCGGCGCCGACAAGCTCGAGCAGATCACGTTCAATGAGACGTTCGACGGCTTCCCGATGTTCTCACCGGACGGCAAGAAGCTCATCTGGGCATCCAACCGCCACGACAACAAGCCAACGGAGACTAACATCTTCGTCGCCGATTGGATCAGGACGCCAAGGAAGTAGGCGCCTCCACTCCGGGCCTTTTTCACCACGGAGCCACGGAGAACTGCCTGAGGGCCACGGAGGAAGTGCAACTTCTTGGGTGAACAGCGCGCGCCACGCAATGCTCTGCGTGGCACGATGTCGTTACCCCAAGTTGTGGTAGTTCTCCGTGGCCCTCCGTGTTCCTCCGTGCCTCCGTGGTGAAGAAATCCAGAAGGCGCTCATGGCTCGCCACGCCACCGGAATTGCAGTAGTATCGCTGGAGGCGCCCTTCCGCCTTCCGTCTCCCGTCTCCCGTCTGCCGTCCCATGGAAATCTTCCTCGGGTTTGTCGCGTTCGTCGCGATCGCATTGTTCGTCAAGTCCTTCAAGATTGTTGGCCAGGCGGAAGTGCTGATCGTCGAGCGCCTCGGCCGGTTCAACCGCATCGCGCGCTCCGGCTTCAACATCCTCATTCCGTTCATCGAGTCGCCGCGCCACATCGACGTGCGCTATCTCACGAGCGACGTGAGCGGCGCCAAGCGGCTGGTGGCCGGGACCACGAGCCGGATTGACCTGCGTGAACAGGTCCTGAACTTCCCGAGCCAGCCGGTCATCACCAAGGACAACGTCACCATCGACATCGATGCGGTGCTCTACTACCGTATCTCGGATCCCCAGAAGGCGACGTACTCGGTGCAGAACCTCCCCTACGCCATCGAGACGCTGACCCGCACGACGCTGCGCAACATCGTCGGCGAGATGGAACTCGACCAGACGCTCACCAGCCGCGACCAGATCAACCGGCGCATGCGCGAGGTCATCGAAGAGGCGTCGCTGGGATGGGGCGTTGACGTCACGCGCGTGGAACTGCAGACCATCGAACCGCCGCGCGACATTCAGCAGTCAATGGAACTGCAGATGCGCGCCGAACGTGAGCGTCGGGCGGCCGTCACCAACGCCGAGGCCAGCAAGCGCGCCGTCATCCTCGAGGCGGAAGGATCGCGCGAATCGCAGGTGCTGCGGGCCCAGGGTGAAATGGAAGCCGCCATCCTGCGCGCGAAGGGCCTGGCCGAAGCACGGCTGGCGATGGCCAGGGCCGAGGCCGAGGCCATCCGGGGCGTTGCGGCTTCGCTTCCACCGGGAGAGGCCGCCACGTACCTGCTCGGCCTTCGCTACGTCGATGCGCTGCCGCAGGTCACGCAGGGCAAGGGCACGACGATCTTCCTTCCCAGCGAAGCCGCCGGCGCCCTGGGGGCGATGGGCGCCCTGCGAAAGGTCATGGACGCCGCCGGCCAGAATGCGGCCGCTGGTGACGCGCCGCGTCCCACCGGTGCGCTTGGCTTTCCGCCGGGCGGCAGTTCCAAGGGCTAAGTTAGGATATGCCGAAACCGATCACCAAAGAGCGCGCTGAGAAGGTCGCCAAGGCGCATGCGTGCGAGCACTGTGGGGAGTACAGCTACAAGAAGCTCACCATCAAGCCCGCCACGGCTTCGAATCGCAAGGAATTCGGGGAAGTGTGGCATTGCATCAAGATCTGCGGCGTCTGCGGCATGGAACAGGAAATGGGCATCGACGGCGAAGGTGAGATCGCGTACGTGAACTGAGCGACCGCAAGAAACGGAATCCCGAGCGCAAGAAACGGAATTTCCAGCGCAAGAAACGGATTGGCCGCAGGCGGCAAATCAGCGAGACTAAGGGCACCGGCGCATGGCGCGCCCGGTGCCCTTTTGCACGGAGCAGCCCGATGCCCACGTTCGCCCCCTCTCGTTCGCGTCATCCCAGCCCGCGTGCCGCCCGTTACGATCCGGTGCCACGGTCAGCGGCCGAAGACATTGCGTTCGGCCAGTTCGACTCGCCACTCGGCATCGTGCTGCTCGGGGTCACGGCGCGCGGCATTCGCTATCTCGCGCTCGGCGATTCGGCCGCGGCGCTTGAGCGCGAGATGCGCGCCGCCCTGCCCTGGGCGTCGTTCAGCCGCACGCTGTCCGTGCCGGACGAATGGCACGAGGAGATCACGCGGCGGCTGGCCGGCGCGGCGGCGCACACCCCCCTGCCGCTGCACACGAACGGCACGCCGTTCGAAGAATCCGTCTGGGCGGTGCTGCGTCGCATCCCGCGCGGCGAGCGGCGCACCTATCAGCAGCTCGCCGCCGAGATTGGCCGTCCCACGGCCGTGCGAGCGGTCGCCCAGGCGTGCGCGCACAACAACGTCGCCGTGCTGATTCCGTGCCATCGCGTCGTGCGGGCGGATGGCACGCTCGGCGGCTACCGGTGGGGGGTTGATCGCAAGCAGACGCTGCTCGACGCGGAACGCACACCGGCTGAAACTTCCGCGTCCCGGGATACGTAGTAGTTCATCGAAGCGAGTTGCGTCGCCCAATCGCCCGCGCCCGGCCATCCACCCGATGCCGGGCGCGTGTTCTTGCCCCTCGGCGCGTGGATTGGATGAGGCAACGGTCAGTGCCGCAGGATAGTATATATTTGCCCGCCGCCATCGACCGTCTGCCATCACTCGCCCCGTGCTAGATCTCTCCAAGCTCCACCCCGGTGACCGCGTCCAACACGAGCTGTTGGTGCTCGATCGCGCCGACAAGGAGACCCGCGATGGCAAGCCGTTCGCGCGCCTGACGCTCGGCAACTCCACCGGACGCATCGAGACGGCGCCCGTCTGGTCCGAACAGCTCCCGTGGGTGGCCGGCGCCGAGAAGGGCAAGATCGTGCAGGCCATCGGCACGGTGGGTGAATATCAGGGCAAGCGCCAGCTCACGCTGACGGCGCCGCTGCGCGTCCTTCCGGCATCGGCCGCCAGTGCGGAGCAGTTTCTGCCGCGGGTCGCGCGCCGGACAGAGGAGCTCTGGGCGTGGATCGATCAGCAGCGTGCCACGCTCGCCTCCACGTCGCTGCGGACGGTGCTTGACCTCTTCTTCGCCGATGATGTGTTTCGCCAGGAGTTCGAGCGCGCCCCCGGTTCGACCAGCGGGCATCACGCACAGGTCGGCGGACTGCTGCTGCACAGCATCGAAGTCGCCACGATTGCGCAGGGCATCGCCCGCACGATGCACGCCAACGTGGAACTCGTCACCGTGGCCGCGTTGCTGCACGACGTCGGCAAGGTGGAGTCATATCACGTCAGCCCCGCCGGCTTCGGCCACACCACGGCCGGGCACCTTCTGGGCCACATCGTGCTCGGCACGATGATGCTCGACCGGCGCCTGCGCACCCTGCCCCCGGGCACCATCACGCCCGACCAGGAACTCGAACTGCAGCACTTCATTCAGTCGCATCACGGATCGCTCGAGTTCGGCGCTGCCGTGCCACCGATGACGCTTGAAGCGGAAATCCTGCACTGGGCCGACCAGGCCTCGGCAAAGGCCGCCGATGTCACGGACACGCTGGCGAACGATGAGCATTTCGGGGACGACGCGTTCACCCTCAAGCGGCCTTGGCCCGTACAGAAACGGCTCTGGCGCCGGCCGCACGGATGGGAGTAATCTCCCAGGGGTCCGACGGAGACAGGCACCCGCAACGCTGGCGCATGCTGGCGTTGCTGTCGGTATCGCAGTTGCTCGGCATGTCGCTGTGGTTCGCCGGCAGCGCCGTGGCGCCGCAGTTGCAGCGGGCCTGGCAATTGGATGGCGCCGAGGTGGCGTGGCTCACCATTGCGGTGCAGCTGGGGTTTGTCGCGGGAACGGCGCTGTCGGCGCTGCTGAATCTCGCGGATGTCGTGCCCGCCCGCACGCTCTTTGCGGCGTCAGCGTTCAGCGGCGCCCTGTTCCACGCGGGCCTCGCCGTGGCTGATGGCCTGCCATGGGCATTGACCTCGCGCTTTCTCGCCGGTGCCTGCCTCGCCGGAGTGTACCCGCCCGCGATGAAGATGACGAGCACCTGGTTCCGCGAGCGGCGCGGGCTCGCCGTCGGGACCATCGTCGGCGCGCTGACCGTCGGCAAGGCGGGGCCGTATCTCATTGGCGCCCTCCCCGGCACCACCGTCCCGGCGCTCGTTGCCATGAGTTCGCTGAGCGCCGTGGCTGCTGCGTTATTGATCTGGTTCGGATACACCGACGGTCCCTATCACTTCCCGTCGCGCCCGTTCACCTGGACCCTTGCTCGCAGCGTGGTGCGCGAGGTCCGCTGGCGCCACGCCACCGGCGGATATCTCGGCCACATGACCGAGCTCTACGCGTACTGGACGTGGATTCCGGCCTTCGTCGCGGCCAGCATCGCCGGGAGTCCGCACACCGTGGCGCCTGCCGCCACGCGCATCTCGGCCGTCATCGGGTTTGTCATCATCGCCGTGGGAGGCGCGGGCTGCGTGTGGGGCGGCGCCGTGGCCGATCGCATTGGGCGCGCGCGACTCGTGACCATCGCCATGGCCGTCAGCGGTGCGGCCTGTGCGCTGATCGGCCTGCTGTTCGGTCACTCCTTGTGGCTGCTGACACCCGTCGCGCTGGTCTGGGGCTTCTTCATCATTGCCGACAGCGCGCAATTCAGCGTGCTCGTCACCGAGAGCGTCCCGGCGCATGCCGTCGGTACCGCACTCACGTTGCAGGTGTCGCTCGGGTTTCTGCTCACGACCATCACCATTCAGGTGGTGCCGATCATCGTGCGCATCCTCGGCTGGCCGTGGGCATTTGCCTTTCTCGCTGCCGGTCCGGCGCTTGGCATCTGGAGCATTCGACGGCTCCGCACCGACTGACTGGTTGCGCCTTTGCTCGGATGATTCCGGCGGAAACACGCGCATCAGCGCCGTCCGCCGGATAGCCGTTTTAGTAGATTGAGAGTGGCCCCACCGGCATCATCCAACCCGAAGGCCCCATGACCGTCATCAAGCAGGACGATTTCATCCAGAGCATACACGACGCTCTGCAGCACATCTCCTACTTCCATCCCGTCGATTACATCAAGGCGCTCGGCGAAGCCTACACGCTCGAGCAGGGACCCGCGGCCAAGGACGCGATCGCGCAGATCCTCACCAACTCGCGCATGTGCGCCGAAGGCCATCGCCCCATCTGTCAGGACACGGGTGTCGTCGTGGTCTTCCTGAAGGTCGGCATGGACGTGAAGTGGGACGCCACCTTGAGCGTCACCGACATGGTCAACGAGGGGGTGCGCCGCGCGTACCTGCAGCCCGACAACGTGCTGCGCGCGTCCATTCTCGCCGATCCGGCGTTCACGCGAAAGAACACGCGCGACAACACGCCGGCCGTCGTGCACTACGAGATTGTCCCGGGCGACAAGGTTGAGGTGAAGGTCGCCGCCAAGGGTGGCGGCTCGGAGAACAAGTCCAAGTTCGCCATGCTCAACCCCAGCGATTCCATCGTCGATTGGGTGCTCAAGACCGTCCCGTTGATGGGCGCCGGCTGGTGTCCGCCCGGCATCCTCGGCATCGGCATTGGCGGCACCGCCGAGAAGGCGATGATCATGGCCAAGGAATCGTTGATGGATCACATCGACATGGCGCAGCTCAAGGCGCGCGGCCCGAAGACCAAGATCGAGGAACTGCGCATCGAGCTCTTCGACAAGGTCAACGCCCTTGGCATCGGGGCGCAGGGCCTGGGTGGCCTGTCCACCGTGCTCGACATCAAGATCTACGACTATCCCACGCACGCCGCGTCGCTTCCGATTGCGATGATCCCGAACTGCGCCGCCACGCGTCACATCAGCTTCACGCTCGACGGCTCCGGCGCGGCGCACCTGCCGGTGCCCAAGCTCAGCGACTGGCCGGACGTCACCTGGGCGCCCGATCTCAATGCCAAGTCGGTGAACCTCGACGCACTCACGCCCACCGAAGTTCAATCGTGGAAGACGGGCGACCGTCTGCTGCTCAACGGCAAGCTGCTCACCGGCCGTGATGCCGCCCACAAGAAGATCGCCGACCTCTTCGCCGCCGGCGCCCCGCTGCCCGAGGGCGTCGATTTCACCAATCGCGTGATCTACTACGTCGGCCCCGTTGATCCCGTGCGTGACGAAGTGGTCGGCCCGGCGGGTCCCACGACGTCGACCCGCATGGACAAGTACACCGAGATGATGCTCGCCAAGACGGGACTCATCGGAATGGTCGGCAAGTCCGAGCGCGGTCCCGCCGGCATCGAGGCCATTCGCAAGCACAAGGCCGCGTATCTCATGGCCGTCGGTGGCGCGGCCTATCTGGTCGCAAAAGCCATTCGCAAGTCGCGCGTCGTCGCGTTCAAGGAACTCGGCATGGAAGCGATCTACGAGTTCGAAGTGGAGAACATGCCGGTGACGGTGGCCGTGGATAGCGCAGGCAACAACGTCCACGAAAGCGGCCCGAGGGAATGGCAAGAGAAGATTCGCGCGTTGCCCGTGCTCGTGTAGCAGACCAGGGTGAGCAGCGAAGCGCCGGCTTTCGTCAGCCGGCGCTTCGTCTTTTCGGTCATCTTGTCCGATACGAGTCAGTTGCTCGGTATTCTGGAACGCTCGAACGCGCAGAGATCGATGGTCCGTTGACGAATTATCGATGACGACAGTCGCTTTCGCTTTAACCTATTAGATATCAAAGACTTACATGTCAATCCTTCCGATCGCCACATTCTTTGAAGGGGGGCTTCCAGTGGTGGTTACATTTATCACATAGCTGGTGCAGGCCCCCCGCGCAGGCTGGCATTCCCGATTGTCCCTCGGAGTTGTAATGCGTAAGCCCCGTCCGAACTCGTTCAACCCGGCGCAGGCGCTGAACCTCATCGCCAACGACCGCAACGGCCACCCTCTTAGCTGCCCGTCGTGCTCAGGCGACATCGAGCGCGACCCGTCCCAGGTGCCTCCGCCTCCGCGGAGTCACGTCACCCTGAAGTGCACCAACTGCGGGCGCTTCGCCCGCTACATCGCCGGCGCGGCCTAAGCCCCGGCAGCAGGAGACACACCAGACCAGTACCGTCCGCCGGGTCTCTCCATTACCAATACGCGGTCGCTGCAACGACCCCGCTCGGCATGGGCCGAGTGGGCGCCGCGTATCTTCGTTCGCCCCAGAGAGGGAGAGGTCGGTTTCATGTCACGCATTACGGGCACCGTGAAGTGGTTCAACGACGCGAAGGGCTTCGGCTTCATCTCGCGTGAAGGCGGGCCGGACGTTTTCGTCCACTACAGCGCCATCTCCTCGAGCGGCTTCAAGTCGCTGGCGGAAGGAGACCAGGTGGAGTTTGAGATCGTGCAGGGCCAGAAGGGCCCGCAGGCGAACGAAGTCATCAAGCTCTAGGCACCACGGTGCGACGCGAGAGGCCCCGGCGACAATGCCGGGGCCTTTCCCTTTTCCTTCACCACGTGCAACTGTTCTCCATGCGACGCCTTTTCCTCGCCGTGCTCGCGTGGTGCGCTGCGCTTCCGGCGTCGGCTCAGACGGACACGACGGCGGCCCACGCGACCTTCCGCATCACGCCGCTCCGGCCGGTGGAGACCCTGCGCGCCGAAGCACTGTCCCTCTCGCCGCCAGCCGGCCTTACCGGGGCGAAAGCCGCCGACCTGGTGGAGCTCGTCACCCTCGATTCGACGATACAGCTCGAGATTCGCTACGCGACCACGAACAACTTCATGGGCGCGGCCATGTACTCGCAGGCCCGTGCGTTCCTGCAGCGCCCGGCCGCCGAGGCGCTGGTGCGCGCCCACCGGGCGCTCGCTCGCGAAGGGTTCGGATTGCGCATCCACGATGCCTACCGCCCGTGGTACGTGACGTGGATGTTCTGGGAGGCCACCCCTGATTCGCAGCGAACGTTCGTGGCGAATCCCGCCACTGGCTCGCGACACAACCGCGGCGCGGCGGTGGACCTCACGCTGTACGACCGGAGGACCGGCCGTGCCGTGCGCATGCCCAGCGGATACGATGAGTTCACCGAGCGTGCGTACGCGGAGTATCCCGGTGGCACCGCGGCCGAACGGGAACGGCGCGCGCTCCTGCGCCGGTACATGGAAGCCGAGGGATTCGTCGTGAATCCCACCGAGTGGTGGCACTTCGACTACCGCGGCTGGCGGGATTATCCCGTGCTCAACACCCCGTTCGAGCGGATGCGGTAGCGCTGGTCTTCTTCACCACGGAGACACGGAGAACTACCAGAGGGCCACGGAGAACTGGCACAACCAGGATAACGACATCGCGCCACGCAATGCATCGCGTGGCGCGCGCTGTTATCCAAGGAAGTTGGTCTTCTCCGTGGCCCTCAGGCTGTGCTCCGTGTCTCCGTGGTGAAGAAGGCCCGCGTCACGCCGACAGCGGCAGCTCCGTCTGCAGCGCCGACCGACGGCGGCGGCGCGGCGGGGTGGTCGCCGGCGTGACGATCGGCACGGCAACGCCCTGGCCCGACGGCAGGTCGTTCAGCAGCCGGGCCGTCTGGTCGCGGAAGCGCAGCGTGGCCAGCGGCACGGCATGCCGCCCGGCCTTCTGCGCCAGGAACCGGTGCACCTCGCTCAGCGCATCCGCCGGCAGCAGGCGGACGAGCGGGTGTCCCTCCACGAGGTTGCGCAGCCGCGGCAGGTCGCGGCTCGCCATCGCGTCACACAGGGAGTCCAGGTACGTCAGCATCGCGGCCTCCGTTTTGTTCCTTAGACACACTCTGCTACTAATACGTTTACCCGCGAGGGCCCGTTGAGTGCCACCGTTTTCGCGCCGACCGGTCCCGATGGTTGCGTCGCGCTACCGGCCCAGCAGGTCGAACCGCACGCTCCGGTGCCCGCCGCGATGCTTGCGCGGCGCGTAGCGGAAGAGCTGGGCGGGACGCCCGCGCCCCTCACTGCGCCACTCGTCCGTCGGGGCCACGAGATATGCCGCCTGCAGGGCCCGCCGGAAACTGGCCTTGTGCAGCCGGCGGCCCAGCAGCAGTTCGTACGCCTGCTGCAACTCGCTGAGGGTGAACGCGGCCGCCAGCAGGCGGAAGGCCACGGGCGCACTGTCCATGTGCAGGCGCAGCGTCTCCAGCGCCGCGGCGGCCATCGCCCGCTGGCGCGGCGCCACGGCGGGCAGCGACGGTACGGGATGCCACGCTGCATCGTCCGGGGCTTCGACGGTCGGTCCGACCACGCCGATGTACGGCAGCGACAGGGCCGCGCCCGACGGATGGCGTTTCTCGGCGGTCGCCGCGCCCGGCGCCAGCCACGCGACCGGCAGGCCAAGGATGTCGTGCGCAAGCTCGCGGGCCGTTGACTCGGGTCCTTCGCCCTCAGCGCTCCAGACGTACGGCAGCACCGGGCTCCCGGCGGCCGTCTTCATCACCAGCACCTGCAGCGTGCCCCCGCGTGCGGAGCACAGCACGAGATCGACGGTGGCGGCGCCGCGACGGCGCGATTTCTTGGCGGACATGTCGCGGGCCAATAAGTAACATTGCGCGACTAATGTCAACAGGTGCCACGTTGGCGCGGTGGCCTGCCGTCCCAGCGGACGGAGTGGCTAGTACGTGATCTGCCCTTGCTTCGTCGTGTCGACGTCGTCCTGCCGCCCGGCCTTGAACAGGAACGCCTCCATGTTGCGCGTCAGGAATTGCCGGGCCTGCGGATCCATCACGTTCAGGCCGTAGTGGTTGATCAGCATCGTCTGCTGCTTCTTCCACAGCTCCCAGCAGTCCTGGCACGTCCCGTCCAGAATGCGCGCGCCCATGGCGCCGGGAAACGGCGGCCGCTCGAATCCTTCCTTCTGCTGGCCGCAGCGGGCACAGGTGATCATGGGCATTGCGATTCTCCGGAAGCAGGATCGAGCGGGGGGCGGCGGACGAAACCGCCTGTCGGCGCTCCGTACTACCGGGGAATTTACCCGGGCGTCGACAGCATTGGAATCGGCGCCGGCGCACGCCGGGCGTCCGCGGGTACCACGTCCGGCATCCGCCGACGAGATTTCGGGCGTGTCTCCCACCCATCACACCCCGAACGGATTCCGGAATCCGTCTCCCGACGGCCAATTGCGCGGACTCGGCGCCATGGTGCGCTGGGGGTGGGAACGCGCACGCCACGGCCGGCTGTTCACGGCGAGCGGTGGCACGCCGCCGGGACGGGTGACGCATGCCGTGCGCCAGCCGCGTGCTGACAGCGCGGAACTCGCCATGACGTGGGTCGGGCACTCCACCTTTCTCATTCAGGTGGGCGGCCTGAATGTCCTCACCGATCCCGTCTGGAGCGAACGCTGTTCACCGGTGCCGTGGGCGGGCCCGAAGCGACACGTGGCGCCGGGCATCGCGTTCCACGAACTGCCGCCCATTGACGTCGTGCTGCAATCACACGATCACTACGACCACTTCGATGACCGGACGGTGCGGAGCATTGCCCGCAGCCATCCGACCGCCCAGTGGATTACGTCCCTCGGCGTCGCGCGCCGCCTCCGCGCGCGCGGCGTGGCCCGCGTGGTCGAGCTCGACTGGTGGCAGCAACACGCCGAGAGCGCCTGGCAGGTTACCGGTCTTCCGGCGCAGCATTTTTCCGGACGTTCGCCGTTCGACCGAAATCGTACGCTCTGGGGCGGCTTTGTGCTGCGCATCGGGCCTCGCGCCATCTACTTTGTCGGCGACAGCGGCTGGCACGACGGGTTCGCGGAGATCGGCCGGCGGTGCGGACCCTTCGACGCGATTCTCATGCCGATCGGCGCCTATGAACCGCGCTGGATCATGCAGCCCGTGCACGTGAATCCCGAAGAGGCGGTCCGGGCGTACCTGGCGCTCCAGCAGGCCCACCCGGCGTCCGCGCCGACGATGGTAGGCATGCACTGGGGAACGTTCGTCCTCACGGACGAGCCGCTCGACGAACCGCCGCGTCGCGCGCGTGCCGCCTGGCAGGCGGCGGGGCTTCCGGCAGATCGCCTCTGGGTGATGTCACCGGGTGAGACCCGCGCGCAGTAGGAGCCGGCCAGGCTGCTAGTGCGCGGGGACTCGTGAATCGAGCCAGTGTACCGCTTCCGACGCCAATTCCTCGTGTCCGTAGTCTACGGTGATCACGTGGCCGTTGCCGGTGGTCCAGTGCAGGCGCTTGTCGCCCGACGCGAGCCGATCGAAGGCGCGCTGGGCCTGCTCGCGCGAAATGCGGTAGTCGTCTCCGGACTGTGCGATCCACACGGGCTGGTGCACATGCGGCAGCGCCGCTCGCGCCCGCCGCGCGACCCGCTGCACCTCGCGCATCAGGCGTGGCGGCGAGCAGCCATACGCAATCAGTGACGCGCGGGCCTGTGGATCGCGGATCGAACGCCCCGTGCCACCACCTCCCAGGTACTTGGCTCCGAGATTCACCAGCGGCCACAGCGCCGCAATTGCCGCCAACCGCCAGCTCTGCACCAGGAATGGGGAGAAGAGCACGGCCGCGCGGACGGACGGCTCCTCGGCGGCGAGAATCATCGCGATCGCACCACCCATCGACAGTCCGCCCACGGCCACGCGCCGATGGCGCGCGAGCGCGTTGGCCAGCGTGTCGCGGGCCGTGGCGAGCCACGCGTCGGCGTCCGTGGCGGCAAACGCGCGCAACGAGCGGCCGTGTCCGGGCAGCAGCGGCGCGTAGACGGACCACCCCGCCGCGTGCATCGCCGCGGCCGGCGATCGCATCGTCTGTGGCGAATCGTTGTACCCGTGCAGGAGGACGACCGCGCGGTCGGTGAACCCGTCCAGCACGAATCCTTCCGCGCCCGCGATGATCCCCTCTGCCGTGCGCCGCCCGGCGAACCGTGCATCAAACCCCTGCTCGCGGTGACGTGCGCGCATCTCGCGCTGCGCCGCCACGAGCGCCGCGACGGTGACGAGGGCCGACGCCGGCGTGTAGAGTCCCATCTAGTAGCGTGGCACCGCCGAATCGACTTCGACGCTCCAGCGGTCGATGCCGCCGCTCAGGTTGAAGACCCGATGCCATCCGTCAAGCCGCAGCATCGACACCGCGCGGGCGCTGCGCATGCCGTGGTGGCAGTAGACCACGACGTCCGTGTCGCGCGGCACGTCGTGCGCGCGGTGCGCGAGATCGCCAAGCGGGATCAGCGTGGCGCTCGTGATCTGGGCGGTCGCGTACTCCCACGGCTCGCGCACGTCGAGCAACCAGGGTGTCCAGCCGGCGCTCATCCGCGCCTTGAGTTCCGCTGGGGTCAGCTCGATGCTGTCACTGGTCATCGTCGTCAATTCGGCCGGTGAAGTTCCACAAAACACGTTGTAGTCATCGAGCAGTTGGCGCGTTCCCCGGTCGCCGCACATCGGGCAGTCGGCATCCCGCGCGAAGGCAACTTCATGCGTGCGCATCGTGAGCGCATCGAAATGCAGCAGGCGGCCGATCAGGGGCGTGCCGATGCCGAGAAGGAGCTTGATGGCCTCCGCGGCCTGCATGCTCCCGATGATGCCGGGCAGCACCCCCAGCACACCGCCTTCGGCGCAGTTTGGCACCGTGCCCGGCGCCGGCGGCTCCGGGAAAAGGCAGCGATAGCACGGACCGCCGGGTGCGCCGAAGACCGAGATCTGTCCCTCGAAGCGGTGCACGCTGCCGTACACGTTCGGCCGGCCGGTGATGATGCACGCGTCGTTGACGAGGTACCGAACGGCGAACTGATCGGTGCCATCTATCACCACGTCGTACGCGCCAATCACCGCGAGCGCATTCGCGGGCGTCAGTCGTTCGGCCACCGCCTCGAGGACGACGTGAGGATTGAGATCGTGCAGCCGCTGCCGTGCCGATTCGACCTTCGAGCGTCCGATGGCCGCGGTCCCGTGCAGGACCTGACGCTGCAGGTTGCTCTCGTCCACGCAGTCGTCGTCCACGAGCCCAAGACGCCCCACGCCAGCGGCCGCGAGGTACAGGGCCGCCGGCGAACCAAGCCCGCCGAGTCCGACGATGAGCACCGACGACGCCCTGAGGCGTTCCTGCCCCGCTGCACCCACCTGCGGCAGGGCCAGGTGGCGCGCGTACCGGCGAAGTTCCTCAGGACTCAGGGACATGGCACCAATCTACGTCAACTGCGTTCGCGGAAAGGACGCCGGCTCAGCCCTTCCTCTTGGCCGGCGCCACGAAACCATGCGCGAGTTGCCCGGCCAGCAGATCCTGCTCCTGCGTGGTCTTGTAGCGTTCGGCGCGGCCGTCTCCCGCGACGCTGCGCGCCTTCTGCCGCAACGCGTCCATTTCACCGGCATGGAAGGCGCGGAAGGCCGTCACCAGTCTCAGGTTCTTGCGCAGCACCGACGTGCTTTCCATGCCGCAAATGACTGAGCTGACCGGCAGCGACAAGCTGTAGCGCAATGCTTCCTCGGGCTTGATTCCCTTCACCTGCAGCAGCGCACCATCGGCCATCGGCTTGATCCCGATGACCGCCGCTCCGCTGCGAATCGTTTCCGGCAGCACCTGCTTCTCGAACGAACGGAACGAGGCGTCAAGCGGATTCAGCGGCATGAGCACCGCGTCCCAGGTGAATCCGCGATGCAGCAGCTTGAGATGAATGTGGGGCGACTTGTGTCCGCCGAACCCGATGAAGCGCACCTTGCCCTGTTCGCGCGCTTCCTGCATCGCGTCGAGACCGCCGTGATCGTAGATCCATTCCACGTCGTTGTCGTAGATGACCTCGTGGAACGTCCACAGATCCACGCGATCCGTCTTCAGCCGCCCCAGTGTCTCGTCGAGCTGGTGCATGGCCGTCTTGTAGTCGCGCAGGTGGGCGCAACACTGCGCCACCAGCGTTATGCGCTGGCGGTAGCCGTCCGCGAGCGCGAGTCCCAGCCAGCGTTCGGTGCGTCCGTCGCCATACTCGTGCGCCGTCTCGATCACGGTCACGCCCTTGTCGATGGCCTCGCGAACGACGCGCACGAACTCTTTCTGGCTCCCCTGACCCAGGCGATGCGTGCCAAGGCCGAGAATGGACGTGGGGTGGCCGCTGCGGCCGAGGGGACGTTGTTCGAGGAAGACGGGTGTCTTGGTCATGCGCTCACTGGGGTGGGAGATCGGTGCGTCACTCGGCGTCATCCATCTCGTCCAGCGCTCGTTCCGCGGCGGCGCGGAGTCGCGCCTCGCGATGCGGGCCCGCGGAGACGCTGGCGGCAAGTATGGAGAATTGGCGCTGCATTTCATCCTGCACGAACGATTCGCCGTCGGGTGCGCCAAGCGCCGCCAACGATCGGATGGCCAGGCGACGCAGCACGCGTCGGGTGGACGCGGCGAGGCCCGCAAACTCAGCGGGATCCAGCGGGGTCGGCGCGACCGGCGTACGGTGCCGGCGTGGGGCTTCGAGGAGCGTGCGAATCGATGCTGGTACGACCACGAATGAGCCCGGGGTGTGCTCCTTCCAGTCCGCAACCACGCCGCGCCGGCGCAGCTTCGCGAGGAGCGCCGCCACCGCCGGCCGCACGACCGGAACGCCATCGAGGCTTTGGTTTCCCCGCCCCGTGATGACGAGCACCTCACGGGCCCCGGTCACCTGCCGTTCGCGGAGGAATATCTCGGCCCGGCGGGCGGCTTCGACGCCCGTGGGCAGGCTCGAACGCAGGTCGAGGGTCTGCTCGCGACCAAACCGCAGCGCATCGAAGGCCGCGGCGACGGCCGGTCCTCCCGGCCGCCTGCTGACAGGTGCGCCGCTATTTCGCCGCACGCACCGCCTTCTTCAGCACCACGCCATCGATGGCCTCGGTCGGCGTGACACCAAGAATTGCCGCCAGGGTCGGTGCGAGGTCCACCGTGCGCACCACATCGCGGTACGCGCCGGCGCGTACGCCGGCTCCCCAGAACACCACGGGAACCTGCGCGTCGGAGTCGTGCGGCATGCCGTGGGTCGCGTACGTCGTGGCTTCCCAGTAGCTGTACGGCGTCAGGGTGACCGCAAGGCGGACGGTACCACCGGGGGCGAACATGTGCAGCCAGCGCCGCGCAATCGTGTCCCTGGCCAGATCGGCCTTCGCCAGCTCTGTCAGGAAGTCAACGCGCATCACGCCGGGCACCTGTCGCAGGGCCGCGGCGAACGTATGCGTCGTGGAATCGACGTTCACCTTTGCACTGTCGAATGACGACGCGTTGTATACCGAAAATACTCCGTCCTCGAATGACCAGGCTGCATCATTCACCCCCGCCGCGCGAAGCGACGGGCGGAGGGCGGTCACCAGCGGGTCGAGATTCACGCGCTTCGCATCCTGGTTGGGATAGCGCCCCGAATGCACCTCAGGGTACGGCGTCACGCCATGGTCGCCCGTGAGGGCAATCACGATGCGCTTCTCGTTGCGCAGCACGAAGAGAGAATCGAGGAATTTGCCGAGGTATCGATCCAGCCGGACAATCTGGTCGTGTATCTCCCGGGAATCCGGCCCGTACTTGTGTCCGACCGCATCGGTGGTGGACAGCGAGATGGCCAGCAGGTCCGTACGGCCGTTTTCGGCGCCGAGTTGCCGCTCCTGCAGTCCGCGCAGCGCCAGGGCGAGCGTGAGCGAATCCATCACTGGATAGTTCGCCAGAATCTTGGCGACACCGGCGGTGTCGGTTGGGTATGGATGCGGGAAAAGGAAATCGGAGCCTTGGGATTCCTCCCACACCGTATCCGGTTCTGCATACCGGTTGGCCGGCAGGAGAAGGTCCCATGTCTTCCCGGCGTAGGCGGCATACCCCCGTTCGGCGTTGAACCGCTGCACCCAGGCCGGCAGCGAATCCGCGTAGTAGGTGCTCGTCGTGAAGATCCCGGCGCTGCCGCTCCACCAGTACACGTCACCCTTCGCCCGCCCGATGGGCAGGATGGCCCCTCGGTCCTTGCGCGACACTGAGAGGAACCGCATCGCGGGGTCCGCGACGCGCATCCAGTCGGTCAGGGTGGTTCCCTTGAAACGGAATGGTGAGGCGCCGGTCTCGGTGGCCCCACCCAGCAGGGGCGAGAGACTGGTGTTTACTCCCTGCGCGTTCGCGGCGATTCCGGTGTGCACTGGGAACCGTCCCGACATCACGGTGGAGTGCCCGGGCGCTGTCTCGGTGACGGCGTGATCCTGGAAGCCGTTTTCGAAGAAGGCCCCGCCCTGCACCAGCCGCTTCAACCCGCCGGTCAGGTCGGGTTTGAAGCGCGCGTAGTAGTCACCACGCATCTGATCGACGGTGATGAACACCACCAGTGTCGGCTTGGTACCGGCTGTTACCTTCTGCGCCAGCACCGGGGTCGCAACGACCGCCGAAAGTCCGGCGGCGATGAGGAATCGAGAAAGCAAAGTTGGGCCTTCCAGGGAGATAAAACGAGGGTGGCAAAGGATGGACAGTCGGACGCCCTGCCGCCAGAGGGGGAACGCCCGAGGGCGACCCCTGGTTGCTTACCCCACCCCTCCTGTCACAAGTTCACCCGGCAGCCCGTAGACAAGATGCCCCCATCCCTCCGAGGTTCCGTGAACAGCTCCGGCAAGAAGGTCCCGGTCTGGGACAACATCCTGCTCCGCACGACGTTGTACTACCTCGTGCTCGGCGTCGCCGCCTACTGGATGGACGGGATTTCGGTGGGCGGCATCGGGTCGCAGGCCGGAATCGAGACGTTCAACGCACTGACCTCCAAGAAGGACCTCGTCACCGCATCGGGAGACTCCGGTCCCGCGGCCATTCACGCCGTGTTCGCGATGCTGTCCGCCTTCCTCTTCGCCCTGCCCGTCGCCTGGGTGTATGTGCTCACCCGACAGAAGAAGGGGTACTCGCAGTCGGTCGTGCAGGCACTCATGGTGCTGCCCGTGGTGATCGCGGGCATCGTGGTCCTGGTGAAGTACTCGCTGATTCTGGCGTTTGCCCTTGGCGGCATCGTCGCGGCGGTGCGCTTCCGGACGACGCTCGAGGACACCAAGGACGCCGCCGCCATCTTCTGCGTCACCGGCATCGGCCTGGCTTCCGCCGTCGATCCGGGAATCGCGGCGGTCCTGTCCGTCGGCTTCAACCTGCTTACCGTCGGCCTCTGGGCGACGGAGTTTGGCCGCTCGCCCGCCTCGCTCGAGGGCAGGCGCGCGCAGAAACAGCTCGAGCGCGCACTCAGCATGGCCAGCCGGACGGGGACTTTCGTGGCCAAGATGGACGATGAGGTGCTGAAATCCCTCGCC
Source organism: Gemmatimonadaceae bacterium (assembly GCA_036504815.1). Taxonomy (NCBI): domain Bacteria; kingdom Pseudomonadati; phylum Gemmatimonadota; class Gemmatimonadia; order Gemmatimonadales; family Gemmatimonadaceae; species Gemmatimonadaceae bacterium. The sequence goes on from DASXUN010000021.1 coordinate 208,869, forward strand.
CCAGAGCAGTTGGAGGCGCTGGCGGATCGCGCCTGGAAGCGCAAGAAGAAGATCGCCTCCGAAGCCGCCGACACGCCCCATCGCGAGTTTTCCTTTCTGCTGCGCGTCCCCTGCACCGATCCCGACGTGACGCGCCCCCTCATCGAGCCGGAGTTCGGCAGTCTGTTCAAGGACTGGAAATACATGGGCGCCGAGCGTGCCGATGACGGGTGTCGCATTGCGGAATACGGCGTGGAGCTGGCCGAGACGGTCACCCGCGGGGTGATCTTCGACGTTCTTCGTGCCGTGCCCGGCGCTGGGGTCAGTCGCGTGGAGCTACGATGACCCGCCGTCCGCGTGCGCACGTCGCGCTGGCCGCTTCGCTCCTGACGGTCTTCGCCGGCACCCCCGTCATCGCTGGTGCCCAGGGCCTCTTCCGGCGCGCTCAGCCACTCGAAGTCACGATCACGACCGGCTTGCCGAAACTCGTCAATGATCGCGATTCGACGGAACGAGTGCTGCACCCCGCGGAACTGGTCTACAAGGATTCCAGCGGCAATCCGGTCAAGGTGGCCGTCACCCTGCGCACGCGCGGTCACTATCGCCGGCAGTTCCGCAACTGCGACTTCCCGCCCCTGCGCGTCGAGGTGGCCAAGGAAGCCGCCCGGAAGACGATCTTCGACGGCAACCGCAAGCTCAAGCTGGCCACCAGCTGCCGGCCCGCCAACGCCGATTACGAGCAGTACATCCTGCAGGAAGCGGCGGTCTTCCGCATGTACACGACGCTCACGCCGTGGAGCTATCGGGTGCGCCTCGCCAGGGTCACTTATCTGGACGCTGACGGCAAGGCCAAGCCGATCACCAGCTGGGGGTTCTTCGTCGAGGACGATGGCGATCTCGCCCAGCGGCGGAATGCCAAGAAGTTCGACAGCAAGGGCGCGCTCTTCGACGATCTCGAGTCCGAGAAGTGGGGCTACACCCAGCTTTTCGAGTACATGATCGGCAACACCGACTTCTCGGTGAGCGGACTGCACAACATCACGCTGCTCCGGGATTCGATCGGCACCGTGCACGCCGTGCCGTACGATTTCGACTGGTCAGGCGCCGTGAATACCCGGTATTCCTTCCCCGACAAGTCGCTGCCCATACGTATGGTGACCGAACGCCTCTGGCGCGGCGACTGCCGTCCCGTCGAACTGCTGACCCCGACCATCGATCACTTCAAGGAACGCCGGGCGGCGCTTGACTCGGCCTATTCGACGATCGATGCGATGACACCGGTCGTGCGCGAACGCATGCGAAAGTACTTCGCCGAGTTCTGGTCGCTGATGGACAACCCCAAACGGGCAGCTGCCGAGTTCAAGCGAACCTGTTCCGCCGGGAACTGAGGCGCAGGACGTTCCGGCCTTCGTCAGCACGGAGGCCGGAGCGACCCTGCCGCGCCCGCTACGCGATGGCCTGTTCCAGCAGCTGGATGCCGCGTTCGAGATCGGCGCGCTGCATGACCAGCGGCGGCAGCAGGCGAATGGTGTGCTCCCCGGCGGAGCAGACGAGCAGCCCGAGATCCAGGGCGCGCGCCACGATGTCCTTGGCGGGGTCCGTGACATCAATGCCCCACATGTAGCCGACGCCGCGCACCGAGCGCACCTTGGACGAGCGTTCGGCCAGGGCACGCAGCGCGTTCCCCAGCCATGCGCCGTTCTCCGAGACATGCCGTAGCATCGCCGGGTCGTGCAGGCGGTCGAAGACGTGCAGGGCGACAGTCGTCACGAAGGGGCCGCCGCCGAACGTCGTGCCGTGATCACCCGGCTGCATGGCGTCGGCCACTGCCTGCGTCATGAGAATCGCCCCCATGGGCAGCCCGCCGGCCATTGGCTTGGCCGTGGTGAGAATGTCGGGGGTGATGCCAATCTGCTCGTACGCCCAGAACGTGCCGGTGCGGCCGTAGCCGCACTGGATCTCGTCCACGATCAGGAGCACGTTGCGCTCCTTCGTGAGTGCGCGCAGGCCGCGCAGAAACTCGTGGTCGAGGACGCGCACGCCGCCCTCACCCTGCACCGGCTCCACGATCACGGCGGCCACCGTCTCGGCGTTCAGCACGCTCTCGAGTTCACCGAGGTCGCGCTCCGCAATGGAGATGCCGCCGGCCAGCGGACGGAACGGCATGCGGTACTGCGGCCGGTCCGTCGCGGCCAGCGTGCCAAACAACCGCCCATGAAACGCGCCGCGCAGCGCGATGATCTCGTGCTTTGCCGGCGACTGCGCGCGCGCCCACCGGCGCGCCACCTTGAATGCGCCTTCGTTGGCCTCCGCACCGGAGTTGCAGTAGAACACTCTATCCGCGAAGGAACTCTCGACCAGCTTCCCCGACAGACGTTCGCCGGCGGACGTGCGGTAGAGGTTGGAGACATGCACGAAACCGCACTCGGCGGCCTCGCGCATCGCCTGCTCGAGGCCGGCGTCGGCATACCCCAGCGCGTTCACGGCGATGCCGGCCACGAAGTCGAGATAGGCCTTGCCGTCGGCGTCGAACAACTCGACGCCTGCACCGCGTACCAGTTCCATCGGCGCGCGGCGATACGTCCCCAGGATGGCATCGGTGGCCGGAGCGGTTGCAGGAGTCATGGCGTGGACCTCGGGCTCGTGGGGGACGTTAGGACAGAAGAAGACGCGTGCCGGCAGACGCGTCGGTGATGGCACGCAGGTCGCCGATGCGCACCTGACGAACCCCGCCGCGCAGCGCGAGCGCGCCGGCTTCGAGCTTGGCGGCCATGCCGCCCTTTGCCACGCCGCCCGCGATCAGCGCCTGGGCGGCAGCGCCGTCGAGTTCGGCGATGGTAGCGCCGGTGTCCGTCAGGACGCCGGGAACGTCGGCCACCAGCAGCAGTTCATCCGCGCCGAGCGCCGCGGCAATGGACGCCGCGGCGTCATCGCCGTTGACGTTCAGTCCGCCACCTTGCGGATCGTCCGCGTCACGGCCGAGTGGCGACACCACGGGAATGAACCCGCCGCTCCAGAGATGTGTCAGCAGGGCCGGATGTGCGGTCATGGCGCCGCCGACGCGCCCGAAACCGGGATCGGTGATGTGCGCCTGCAGCAAGCCCGCGTCTTCGCCCGAGACGCCAACCGCGCGCACGCCGGCGCTGAGCAGCTGGGCGACGAGCCGCTTGTTCGTCGCCCCCGACAGCACCATGCGCACGAGTTCCAGGTCTTCGGCGCTCGTCACACGCCGGCCACCCCGGAACTGCGGCTCCACGCCGAGCCGGCGTTGCAGCGACGACACCTCATCGCCGCCGCCATGCACGATCACGAGCGATTCGCCGCGCCCGGCAGCGCCGGCCAGTTGCACGATCAGCTGCGGGTCGCCCTGCGCGCGCCCGCCGATCTTCACGACGCGCCTCACGCCGGAAGCCCCAGGGCTTCTTCGAGCCCGAGCATCAGGTTCGCATTCTGCATCGCCTGGCCGGCTGCCCCCTTCATGAGGTTGTCGATCGCCGACAGGACCAGCAGCGTCGGCTGCCGCACGTGGGCCAGCGGATGCACCGTGATGCGCACCACGTTGCGGTGCGCGACGTGCCGTGTTTCCGGTGGCGTCTTCACGATCTCGATGAATCGCTCGTTGTGGAAACGGCGCTGCCACAGCGCCAGGGGGTCATCGAGCGGCGCGGTCAGCGGAACGGTCATCGTCGCCAGGATGCCGCGCGCCGTGGGCAGCAGGTGCGGCGTGAAGATCAGGTCCGCAACCACGCCTTCCTCTGCGACGAACGCCCGCATCTCGTTCAGGTGTCGGTGCGTGTTGCCGACGCCATACGCCCGGAAACTCTCGGTGACTTCACCAAACAGCAGGTCCGCGCGCGGTGTCAGCCCGGCGCCGGTCACGCCGCTCGCCGCGCTGACGCTGATGGTGGCCCCCGCGGCGATGCGCCCTTCCTCGAGCAGGGGAAGCAAGCCCATCAGGATGCTCGTCGGATAACAGCCGGGATTCGCGACGAGTTCGGCGCCGCGCACTTCGTCGCGTCGCGCCTCCGTCAGGCCGTATACGACGTCCGCATCGGTGTTGCCGATGCGAAGGTCGGCGGAGAGATCGATCGCGCGCGCACCGACATCACGCACCCGCTGCACCCATTCTGCACTCGTGCCGTGCGGCAGGGCGCTGAAGACCAGCGCCGCGCTGGTGAGGGGGACATCGTCGGGCGCCACAAACGTGACGCTGCCGCCACCCGGTAACTCGGCGGTTTCACCACGCCGACCGTTGGCGGTGGCGAAGACGAGTTCAAGGCGCGGATGCCGTTGCACCAACGCACAGAGTTCGCGTCCAGCGTATCCGCTGGCGCCGAGGACGCCTACTGGAATCTTATGCACGTTTTATGCATAATATTGCGAGGCTGCGTTGTCAACCGTCTTACGGCCACTCTTCGCCCGTGCTAATCTCCCGCAGCCAACAGAGGATTTCGTGACAGCCGCCAAACGCGAACGTCAGGACGCCATTCTCGAACTCGTCTCCACGCGTGCCATCGGCAGCCAGGAGGAACTTCGCCAACTCCTGCTCGAGGGTGGATGGGACGTTACGCAATCTACGCTTTCGCGCGACATGCGCGACCTGCGAATCGCCCGCGTTCCCACCCCGACCGGCGTGCGCTACACGGCGGGGGAGCGCGCGGGAGGAGAAGAGGGGCGTGCCACGCTCTCCGGCCTGCTACCGCAGCTCTTCCAGCATATGGAGTTCACGCGCGAACTCATTGTCGTGAAAACGCACACGGCCGGCGCGCAACCCATCGCCGAAGCCATTGACGCCGAAGGCAACCCCGACATCTTGGGTACGATCGCCGGCGAGAATACGGTGTTGCTGATCTGCCGCACGGAGGCGGCACGTGAGCGGGTCGCCAAGCGGTTGCTCGCACTGGCCACGCGCTGATGCTGTCCGCGCGGGAACACGTGCCTGGGTGACATTGATTCAGAACGCATAAATATGTAGTTTCTCATCTGGTTGGCTTGTTACGACCCTCTCTAGACTCACCACTTGCCATGGCCGATTCGCATTCCGGCAGCTCTACGTCTCACAAGCTCTGGGGAGGCCGCTTCGCCGGTGGTCCCGCTCCTGAGCTCGACGCCGTCAATCGGTCCATTGACGTCGATTTTCGGCTCTGGCCGTTCGACATCCAGCTGTCAAAGGCGTGGGCCGCAGCGCTCGCGGGCGCCGGCGTGCTCTCCGCTGACGAAGCGCTCGAGCTTCGACGCGGCCTTGATGTCGTCGCCCAGCAGCTCGAGCACGGTGCCCAGCCGCAGGCAGCAGACGAAGACGTGCACACGCTCATTGACCGCCTGTTGCACGACGCCGTCGGAAACGTTGCCTCGCGCCTGCATACCGGTCGATCGCGCAACGATCAGGTGGCTACGGCGACGCGCCTATGGACGCGCGCGGCGTGTGCGCGACTCGATCTCCTGTTGCGGGACCTTCAGCAGGCGATGGTCACGCAGGCCGCGGCGCTCGAGCGCGACATCATGCCGGCCTATACGCACCTGCAGCGGGCACAGCCCGTCAGTGGTGCGCACTGGATGCTCTCGCATTTCTGGCCGATTGCCCGTGATCGCCGTCGCCTCGCCGCCGCCGCGGAATCAACCGCGATGTTGCCGCTGGGGTCTGGCGCCATCGCCGGCTCGGCCTTCCCGGTAGATCGCGTCGCGATCCAGAACGATCTGGGATTTCATGCAATCTCGCCCAACAGCATTGACGCGGTGGGTGATCGCGACTTCATCGCCGAAGTGCTGTTCACTCTCGCCCTGCTCGGCGCGCACCTCTCTCGGCTCGCCGAGGACCTGATCCTGTTCGGTTCCAGCGAGTTCGGTTTCGTGCGGTACGGCGATGCGTTCAGCACCGGATCGTCCATGATGCCGCAGAAGCGCAACCCTGATGCGCTCGAACTCGCACGGGGGAGCGGCGCCCGGATGCTGGGCGATCTTGTCGCCCTCCTCGGCACCATTAAAGGCTTGCCGAGTGGCTACAACAAGGACCTGCAGGAGGACAAGCGGTCGTTGTTCGACGCGGTCGATGGGATGTGCCTGCTCTTGCCCGCAGTCACCGGGTCTCTGGCCTCCCTCACCTTCAATCGCGAACGCATGCGGGCGGCCGTGACCAGCTCCATGATGGCCACTGACCTTGCCGACTACCTGGTTCGCAAGCGTGTCACCTTCCGTGAGGCCCACGGTGCCGTCGGGCGCCTCGTTCGCGAGGCGGAAGAAAAAGGTGTCGAAATGACGGAACTGCCGTTTGCTTCCTTCAAGGCAGCAAGCGCCGCTTTCGACGAAGATGTGCTGAACGAGCTTCTTCCGGAGGCCTCCCTGAAGCATCGGAATGTGGAGGGCGGAACTGGTCCCGATGCGGTCACCCATCAAATTGCCATCGCAAGAGACTCGCTGAAGTAGTTTGGGTACCGCGCAACATCTTTCCTCGTTGCGGCATCGCTGGGTTCTATCTAGGCGGACGCGAACAGACCGAAGCTACCGGTCCTGTCGCGTCCGTTTGGCTTACTTGGGTAGTAAGAGCGTTCAGGAACAATCCAGATCGGATGTTCCTTTCGTGTCAATTGTCCATTTGTTTGTATTGAGTCGTTTAACCGTTTCTTGACAAGCTGTTAGGTACGACTATATATAGTTCTCATTGCGGAGTTTTGTTTATAATCATTGACGAGAATTTTTATGCGCGCCGTTACAAGTGGAACCGCGGCCTTCGCGCTCGGTGTGGCCAAGAAGGATCTCGACAACATCCTCTCTCGTTATCCCGTTCGGGGGATGGATCGTGGCAGGCAGGGGGTTCCACGCCGGCTTTCGTTCGCCAGCATTGAGCAGGTGGCCGTAGCCATCGACCTGACGCGCGTCTATGCGATTCCAACGCCCACCGCCTTGCTGCTGGCGGAAGAGGCCCTGAGCTCGAGAGAGGGCATCATCACCTCACCGGGTGGCCATCTGGCCATTCACGTTGATATCGAACGGATCCGCCGAGATTTGCAGGCCAAATTGACCGATGCCATCGAGAACGTCATTCCGCCCCGCCGTGGCCGGCCACCCGTGCGAGACTAGTCGATACCTTGGGCGCTTATTCCTAGGGTTTCTTCACTACGGAGGCACGGAGAACCGGCTGAGGGCCACGGAGAACTACAATTCCTTGGGGTTACAACGCGTGCCGTCCAGGACATTGCGTGGCGCGATGTCGTTACCCCAAGCACTTGGAAGTTCTCCGTGGCCCTCAAGTAGTCCTCCGTGCCTCCGTGGTGAAGAAGGCCTGAGATAGCCCCCAAAGTCGGAAAAGAAGAAGGGCCCCGGTTTCCCGGGGCCCTTCTGGACGGACGAACGGCAGAGTGAAGCTCAGCCGCCGACCTTGGTCACGTTCTCCGCGGCCGGGCCCTTCGCGCCCTGGACGATTTCGAACTCCACCGCATCGCCTTCGGCGAGCGACTTGAAGCCCGAACCCTGAATGGCGCTGTAGTGCACGAAGCAGTCCTTGGTCCCGTTGTCAGGCGTAATAAAACCAAAGCCCTTCGCATCATTGAACCACTTCACCTTACCGGTCGTACGCATTCCCTGCTCCTGTTTTTCTTGATCGCTCGCTCGGGCCTGTCCCGAGTCAAAGACGATCGTAACTGTCACGGGTCCACTGGAGCCCCCCGCGCTGGGCTGGCACGAAAAAAAGACCCGGACGAACCAGGTCTCCAGATCGCATCCCCTTCAACGTACGGATTCCTGGCAAATTAGCAAGGGCACCCCGGGTCGCCGGGTTGCTGGGAGGCTGACTTCCTCGGAACTTAGGCACCTACCCTCTGGCCCGAGTCCCGTGCTTCACGCCCTGAGCGCCCTGTTCCTCGCCCTCCCCTTCCCTTCCCAGCCCGATTCGATGCTCGTCGGACGCGGGATCTCGCGCAACCTCGCCACGGTCAGGGCGCAGACGATCTCTGACGTCCGCTATGACCTCGTGCTGGACGTCACGGCGCGGGACAGTGCGCCGGGTCAGGTAGCGATTCGGTTTCACCGCACGGGAACTCGAGCCGTCATCCTGGACTTTCGTGGGCGTCGCCTGGGATCTGTCGTGGCCAACGGTGCGTCCATCCCAGAGCCGCTTTACAACGGCGCGCACCTCACGCTGCCGCCGTCAGTGCTGAGGCCCGGAGAGAACACGGTACAACTGTCCTTCGTGGCCGATATCGCTCCGACCGGCGCCTCAATTATCCGCTCCACCGATCGCACCGACGGCAACGACTATCTGTACACCCTGCTCGTTCCGGCCGACGCCAATCAGCTATTTCCGTGTTTTGACCAGCCCGACCTCAAGGCCCGCGTCACCTTCGCGCTGCGCGCGCCGGCCAACTGGACCGTCATCGCCAACGGACGGCAGACCGGCACCGAGGTCGATGGCACTGTCGGCACACACCGTTTTGCCGAAACGAAGCCGCTCAGCACGTACCTGATCGCCTTCGCGGCTGGGCCATGGCGTGGCCTCTCGTCCACCGCCAACGGACGCACGGTGAGTGTCTACGTGCGCGCCTCGCGCGCCAAGGAAGCCGACCTCGATACGCTGGTCGCGCTCAACCGCCGGGCGCTCGAGTGGATGGAGGGTTACTTCAACCGCCCATATCCGTTCGACAAGTTCGACTTCGTGCTGGCGCCAGCCTTTCCGTTCGGCGGCATGGAGCATCCGGGGGCGATCTTCTACAACGAAGACCGGTTCATCTTCCGCGAGCGGCCCACGCTGCCGCGCCGGCTCGGTCGATACTCAACCATCCTTCACGAAGTGGCGCACCAGTGGTTCGGCGACCTGGTGACGATGAAGTGGTTCGACGACCTCTGGCTCAAGGAAGGATTCGCCACCTACATGGCGGCGAAGGCCCTGAACGAGCTGGAGCCCTCCAGCCAGGCGTGGAAAACATTCTACCTGGGCAACAAGCCGGCCGCGTACGGCGTGGACCAGACCACAGGGACGACGCCGCTCTGGCAATCGCTGGCCAATCTGGACCAAGCCAAGAGCAACTACGGCGCCATTGTCTACAACAAGGCACCATCGGTGCTCAAGCAGCTCAACTTTCAGGTCGGTGACGACGCCTTCCGGCGCGGCGTGCAGCAGTTCCTGACCAGGCACGCGTACGCGAATGCCACCTGGCAGGACTTGCTGGGCTCGATTGGGCAGGCCTCGCACCGCGACCTCTCCGCGTGGGGCAAGCAGTGGATGCTGCGTCCGGGGATGCCGGAAGTTGAGACGAAGCTGACGCTGAGGAACGGGCGCATCGAAACAGTGCAACTGGTGCAGCGTCCGGTGCAGCCGAGCGTGTCGGGGCAGGGAAGTTGGCCGCTGAAGGTGCGGGTCCAACTCGCCTACCCGGAGACTCTCTTGTGTGCTGACTGTCCCCCGTCAACACCGCCGAAATCAGCAGGGGCGATCACGGGTGAAATGCTCACCGTTGAGCTCACTGGCCGCACAACGACGGTGGCCCGCGCTGCAGGCAAGCCGGCCCCCAGGTTCGTCTTCCCGAACGCCGGAGATTTTGGGTATCAGCTGGTGCATCTCGACACCGCAAGCCGCCGCGCGTTGCTGAGTGGCGACCTGGCCCAGGTTGCTGACCCGCTCCTCCGCGCCATGCTCTGGGGCACGCTCTGGGACGAAGTCCGCGCCGCGAGGTTGCACCCGGCACGGTTCGTCGCGCTCGTCGTGCGTGACCTGCCCGGGGAGGACGACGAACAGATCGTCCCCAGCCAGTTGGGCCGGCTGAGTCGTGCCATGAATGCCTACCTCGTCGACGCTGCGCGCGACTCCCTGCAGGGCGTGGTCGAGCGTTTCCTCTGGAGCGGGGCAGGGGACGTCGCGCGCCCGTACGGCATTCGGCGCGCCTACCTCGACGCCTTCATCAGCGTCTCACGCACCCCGTCGGCCCTGTCGCGCCTGCGCGACGTGCTTGCCGCCGATTCCGCCGCCGGCGACGTAGTCCGCGACCCGCTGCGCTGGGAGGTCGTGACGCACCTGATGGTGCTTGGCACCGAGGACGCTACTGCGCGTCTTGCCGAGCAGGCGCGGCGGGACAGCACACCGGACGGTCGTCGTCGCGCCTTCACCGTTGGCGCCGCGCGCGGCGATGCCTCGGTCAAGGCCGACTACTTCCGGCGCTACTTCGCCGACTCCGCGCTCAACGAAGAATGGGCCAGTGGATCGCTCGGCGCCTTCAATGCGACGGACCATCAGGCGCTCACACGCCGCTTCCTGCGTCCAGCGCTCGACTCGCTGCCCTTCATTCAGGCCAACCGTCGTATCTTCTTCCTCGGCTCGTGGCTGGGAGCTTTCCTCAATGGCCAGACGGAGCCGGCGGCCTTGGACGTTGTGCAGCAGTTCCTGCGTGAGCATCCCAGGCTGCCGCTCGACCTGCGACAGAAGGTGCTGCAGAACGCAGACGAGCTGGCGCGGACCGTGCGCATTCGGGCGGAGTTCGGCCGCAAACTCGAGCAGTAGCGCGCTGAAGGTGAAACGCGCCGAGGTCTTCAGGGCTTCGGCGCGGGGATGACGCTGAAGAGCCGCGGGTCAACCCATCCGCGGTCCACGCCGACGCGAACCGGACGCCAGCCGTTCTGCGGAGGGCCAAGACGCACCCGCTGCGCCGAATCGACCATGCGCAGTACGTCGCTCTCGCGCGTCGGGGCCGATCGCACGCGAACCCACGTCGTGGCCACCGCCGCTTCCCACCGACCCGTGTCCGGGACCGCGACGCTCGGCGGGGGCGCTGGCTTGACGGCAGGTGAGGGGGTGGTCGTGGTCGCTGGCGAGACGTTCGGGGGCAACGTTGCGGCTGTCCTCACGGCGTTCGTCACCGTTGGTGCTTCGACGCCAGCGGATGTGGGGATCGCGGTGTTCGTGGCAGGGAGCGGGGAGGGCAGGGTGTCGGTCACCGTTCGTCGCGCCACGGCGGTATCGCCGGGCAATACGGTGTCAATCGCAGTGGCGGACGATCCCGTCGACGCCGTTCCCTCGACACGACGCGAGATTGCGTATCCCACCGCCATGAGCGCGGCGATGGCCACGCTCGCCAGCACGAGGCCGCGCACGAGACGCCGCCCGGACGGGGCGGTCGACATGAGACAGTTTGGACACACTCCGATGGCGACCGGTCGCTGCACTCCGCAGTTGGGGCAGTTGACCGTCGGCACACGCTCACCGTTGACCTCGTAGGAAACGAACGGCGCCTGGCACCGCGGACAGCGGGTGGCTCCGACCAGCGCTTTCGCGCCGCAGACGCTGCAGTTCGTGTACGGCATCGCGCTATTTCGTCCCTCGCACGCCGTCCACGAAGTACGCGGTCTCGCCAAAGCAGCTCGTCGGGACGCCGCGGTGCTCCTTGTAAAAAAGGGTCACCTGGCTGCCCGATGTCTTTTCGATCTCCTGCGCGACGGAGTCGCCACGTACCGAGAATTTGAAGATCTGCGGCGCGGTGCCGGGCACGGTGGTCATCGCCAGCTCGCCTTCCCATGTCTTGCACAGCCAGCCCTTGTTCGAAAGCTTCTGCACATAGCCGGTCCGCGTCCCTTCGGAGTACGTGTAGGACATCGTGACGGCCACCCACAGGGCCATGCCGACAACCGGCACCAGCACGATGGTCAGCAGGGTCAGTTTCCCCCAGTGCCGTCGCAGGAGTCCGGGGCGGGGAGGGGGAGGCGCTTCGGGCGCCGGGGCGTTCGGGGACGGGGAGGGGTCGGACATGTGGCGGAATTCCTCTGCAGAGATCCTTGGTGCATTATCGCGCTCCGGACCGCCTACGTCCACCGCGCGTTAGTTTTCCTATGTCCCTAGCCCCGAATTCCGTGGTTTTCTCTTCCCGTCGAAAGACCGTCACCGCGCACGTCGGCAATGTCGCCGTTGGGTCCGAGCACCCGGTCGTCGTGCAGTCCATGACCAACACTGATACGGCCGATGCCGCGTCCACGGCCGGGCAGGTTGTTGCGCTGGCCCGGGCCGGTTCGCAATTGGTGCGAGTCACGGTCAACAACGAAGAGGCGGCGGCGGCCGTCCCGGAGATGGCACGCCGAGTGCGGGATGCCGGAGTGGACGTGCCGATCATCGGCGATTTCCACTACAACGGCCACCTCCTGCTCGCCAAGTATCCCGAGACGGCGCGCGCGCTCGCGAAGTACCGCATCAACCCCGGCAACGTGGGCGGCAAGCGGCGGGACGAGAATTTCCGCACGATCGTCCAGATCGCCGTGGACAACGACAAGCCGGTGCGCGTGGGCGTCAATTGGGGCTCGCTCGATCAGGAACTGCTCACCGAGATGATGGACGCCAATGCGCGGCGCCCCGATCCGGCGGACGCCAAGGACGTCTACATCGAGGCAATGCTCGAAAGCGCGCTGCGAAGCGCTGCGCTGGCCGAAGAGGTGGGACTGCGCCACGACCAGATCCTCATCTCCTGCAAGATCTCGCAGGTGCAGGATCTCGTCGACGCCTACCGTCGCCTGGCGTCGCGCTGCGATTACCCGCTCCACCTGGGTCTGACGGAAGCGGGGCTGGGAATGAAGGGCATGGTTGCGTCGTCAGCCGCGCTCTCGATCCTGCTGAGTGAGGGGATCGGCGATACCATTCGCGTTTCACTCACGCCGCGTCCGGGCGGCGATCGCACCGAGGAAGTGTTGGTCGCCCAGCAGATTCTGCAGTCGCTCGAGTTGCGTTCCTTCACCCCGCAGGTAACGGCCTGTCCGGGCTGCGGTCGCACCACCAGCACTTATTTCCAGAAGCTCGCCGAGGACATCCAGACGTACCTGCGCGAGCAGATGCCGGTCTGGCGGGACTCGCATCCCGGCGTCGAGGAGCTGAAGGTTGCCGTCATGGGATGCGTCGTGAACGGGCCGGGCGAGAGCAAGCACGCCAACATCGGCATCTCACTGCCGGGAACGTTCGAGGAACCGAAGGCGCCGGTTTATGTGGATGGCGCGCTGCTCCGGACGCTCAAGGGCGATCGGATTGTCGAGGAGTTCCTCGTGATCCTCAACGACTACGTCCAGCGGACCTATCCGGCGCGATAGGTCACCAGCGACCGTTACCCGCCGGACTGTCCCGCGCCGATGTCCGAGTACTTCTCCAGCGCATCCGCCACGCCGCCCAGCTCGGCGAGAATTTCGCCGGAGAAATTGAGCGACTTCAGCCGGTCGTACACCGCACGATACCAGCGGATGGTTCCTTCCTTGCCGGCGCTGAATCGACCCCAGACGGATTCGGGATCGATGGTTCGGCGCAGGTCGGCGAGCACTGAACTCGCGTTGTGAATCTTGTCGGCCGCACAGACCCATCGCGCCGTCTCATTGGCCTGCGCCAGACGGGCAAGGTAGTCGGCGTTTCGCTCTTCCTTGTCCATCTCGTTGCCGTCGTCGTCCACATTGCGATGCGTGACCATCAGCACCGTGTTCAGGATGTCGGGCCCGAACTTCTCGCCGATGCGTTCCTCGAGCATGTCGCGCGGCCAATTCTCCCGCACGCAATCTTCGATGACGTCGTGCAGGATGCCGGCGATCACCGTTTCATCCGGCTGTCCGTATCGCGCGAGAATGATCGCCACGTTCGCGGGATGCGTGACGTACGGCAACCGCGTGCCTTTGCGGACCTGACGGTCATGGTGCTTGGCCGCGAAGGCCAGCGCGTGATTGATGCGGTCGGAGTAGCCGGTCATGTCGGTTGGACGGCCTGGGCGTGAGCGATCCGTAAGATACCGCGGCGGGCTAAGCCCTGCACGACAACTGGTGGTCACTCCGGTGCGCATACGTCGACACCGCGCGCGACGTGGTCAGTCCCCCTCCTGAACGCGGGAGAACGCGCGACAGAGGATCAGACAGGGTGGCCACTCTATTGGCCGCCGAGTCCATGGATCTCAGGGACGAATGCCAAGCGTGCATCGCCGACTCGGCAGCGGTCGTCAGCGCGACTCGTCGACGTAGCTGACGAAGATACTCAAATAGGCGCTTCAGGTACTTACAAGCCATTATCGCGCCACAATACAGATATCATGACGCCATCATTGTCTAATGATCACCAGCCCGAGAATCATCGCCTTGCGTTTCTTCAGGTCGAGGAGCATCGCCTTCAAAGCCTGCAACCGAGTCTTCGCTACCCGGACGACGACGACAATCGGTGGAGGAACTTCGACGGCCGCAACTGATTCGAGCGAGCCCATCGTCGGAGCCACCAGCACTGCGATGTCGTACTCCGCCAGGAACTCTGAGAAATCACGGCGCGACGAAGCGTGGGCAACCGACGCAACGGTATCGCTGCGCTGCATGCCGGCAGGAATGACGTCCATGACCAGGCCCTCGCTGGCGCCGATGGGTCGCGCCACCTCCCGCCAGAGCCGCACGCCAGCGATCGCCTCGGTAAAACCTGGCTCATCGCGCCAGCCAAAGTATGCGGCGGTGGATGGTCGGCCAGGGGCCAAGTCGACGACCACTGTCGCATGCTCATCAGCTGCTGCACAGACGGCAAGCCGTCCCGCGGCTGCGGCCGTGACGACGGCATCGTCGCCCGTCACGGCCACGACGCGATGCCGCGTACCGCTTGCCGTGAGAGACAGGAAGAGCATGCGAAACGGTTCGACACCGGTGCCGGGTTGCAGCCTCGCTCGGCCAGCTTTGGGAATGCGAAATGCTTTCGCGGACGCGAGCACGGGCAGCCCGGTCAGTCGCTCTGCTTCACGGGCGTGGGCCACCGTCGGGTGCCGAGCCTCGCCGACAACAGCAAGCGTGAACACGAGCACTACGGCCATCAGCAAGGCGCTCAGTGCGGCCGCGAAGGGCGATGCACCCAGAATGCGACTGGCACGCCATTGCGCCACCGAATCGGCTTGCTCCCGCGCTACGCGATACTGCGTGCGCGCATCACCCAATGCGGATTCGGCCTCGGCGAGTCTCTGAACGGCGCTGTCTCGAAGCGCCAGTATTCTCGTCGAGTCCACGGCGAGGGTGTCCGGTCCGTGATCGACGGTTGGCGTTTCTATCGCATCGATGCGCCGCAGGAGAGACACTTTCTTCGCGAGCCCGATCGCCTGAAGCTCCGCACCGATGGAATTGGCCCGCTGACTGAGCCGAGCAAACTCGCTTTGCGGCGCCGCGGCCGGATCGAGCGACCGCCGCGCCCGTTCCAGCAGGTCGAGCGTATCCATCAGGAGATGCACGGTGCCCAGCTCGCGCAGCGCCGGCGAACTCGCCAGCGCACGATACGACGCCGTCAGCGGAGCCTTGGCTGCTCGCTCAAGAAGCGCGTCCAGCTGCGCCAGCATCGTTTGCAGCGAATCTCGTTGCCGAGCGGCGGACGCTGACAGGCTGGAGGTCGCGGTACTCGAGTCCGCCTCGCGTTGCTGTTCGCGAAGCGCTGAGTCGTATTGCACGAGCCGCGCACGCGCGTGCTCGACGTCTGCCAGCAGCCTGAGCGTATCCACGGCCCGCACTTGTTCACGCACCATCGCCTGTTCGACGCGAGCTGCCCGTCTCGCCAGTGGTCCCCGCGCGGCGTAGACGGCCGCGAACACCACCGCGAAGGCCGCCAGGGCAACGGGCACCAGGGGACGAAGGCGTCGCGTGGCAAGGAGGGCGCGAGCCGCCAGCCATTCGGCTCGTTCGGACGAGGAGGCGACGACGTGAGGCATCGCCGCAAGATACGAAGAGACGGGCGGGTCCGGAGTCGGACCCGCCCGTCGTTCGTTCAGCTACCATGCGGCGCGAGGCCGCAGCCGGTTACTGGACCGTGACCGTTCCCTTCATGCCCATCGCGAGGTGCGGCGTGCAGTTGAACGGATAGGTTCCCGCCTTGATGTTGGCGAACGAGATGGTCACCGACTCGTTCGGGTTCATCAGCATCTTGCTCGAAAGCTCGGCCATCTTGTCGGCGCCCATGTTGGCGTCGAGCTGCGGCTTCACGTCGGCCGGAATGTCGGCCGCGTTGAACGCCACGTTGTGCGGGCCACCCGAGACGAACGTGAACTTGATGCCGTCGCCAGCCTTGACGGTGATGTCCTTGGGCTCAAAGCGATAACCCTTCTCGTCACCGAACATCTTCACTTCGTGCGTCGTGCCCGTGATCGCGGCGGCCGTGCCGGTGGCTGCCACAGCCGGGGCGGCCGCGGGGGTCGCCGCGTCCGTCGCCGGAGCCTTCTCACCGCCGCCGCACGCGCCAAGAACAATGGCACTCGCCACGAGCGCCGAACCGATGAACCGCATGTCGTGCCTCCGAAAATCTTGCAGGATGTTAGGTCAATAAGGGGGCATCCCCTAGCCTTGGAAATCTAGGGAATTGCGGGGGGCAATTGAAGGGTTCAAGCCCTCCGCAGCGCCTCATCTAACACACGGCCGTGGGACGGAGTTCCCTACCCGACGCATTGCCGTGGCCGGCCGGACCGTTTGGAGTGCACAGAACCGGTGAATTTGACTCCGGTTACACGACCGACTAGGATTCGACCTCATGATGATGCGCCGCCACCACCACGTGCACCACCACGGCCAGACGGGCCGGGGGCGCACGTGCACGTGCGGCTGAGCATCTGGATGGCGTAACCACGCCGCCGATTCGCCAGAATCCCCGAGCCCGTCGGAATACCGACGGGCTCTTTCGTTTATCCCCTCCCGTGCACCACACCGTGCCCCTGCCCGTGACCCCACTATGCTGCGAATAGCCATTCCCAACAAAGGCCGGTTGAACCTCGACGCCCGCTCGCTGCTTGCCGACGCCGGACTGGAGGTGCGCTCGTCTTCCGAGCGCGCCCTGGTTGCGTCCCTCGGCGGGGAGTTCGAGGCCATCTTCGTGCGCGCCCAGGACATTCCCGAGTTCGTGGCCGACGGCGCGGCCGACGCCGGAATTACCGGCTGGGATCTGACATCGGAGTCGGGGCGAGCGCTCGATTCGCGACTTGACCTCGAGTTCGGCCGCTGTCGCCTGGTCCTCGCGGTACGCGACGAGTCTCCCATCAGGTCGGTGGATGACATCGCCGACGGCACGCGGATCGCCACCGTCTTTCCACGCCTGACACAGGAGTTCATGTCGCGTGCCGGGAAACGGGTGGATCTGGTTCCGGTTTCGGGAGCGGTGGAGATCTCGCCCCACCTTGGCATCGCCGACATCATCGTCGACCTCACTTCCACCGGATCGACGCTTCGTGTCAACAACCTGCGTGAAGTCGTCACGGTGCTCGAGTCGACCGCGCGCCTTGTCGTCGCCCGTACGCCGCGCGATCCCGCTCGCAGCCAGGCGCTCGACGAGCTGACGGCCTCCCTCGCGTCGGTGCTCGCGGCCCGCGACCGGCGATATGTGATGGCCAATGTGCCGCGGGCGCGGCTCGAAGAGGTGAAGCGCATTCTCCCCGGCATCAGCGGACCGACGGTCATCGACGTGATGAATGGCGGATCGATGGTTGCCGTGCACGCGGTAGCGCCCGCCGCCAGCATCTATCGCACCATCAATCAGCTCAAGGCGGTGGGTGGCGAGGGGATTCTCGTGACCCGCATCGAGAGGCTCATGGCATGACCGCTCCGTCCATCGCCGTTCGAGGTACCATCGCCGCACTCGACGCCGAGGCGCGGGCCGTCCTGTTCGATCGCACCAGCGCCGGCGATCCGATGGTGCGCGAGCGCACGCGCCGCATCATCGAACGCGTGCGCGCCGAGGGCGATGCCGCGTTGCGGCAGCTGGCCAGCGAGTTCGATGGCGCGACACTCGAGACACTTGAAGTCCCGCGTGCCGCATGGCGCCAAGCCCTCCGCGCGCTGGCGCCGGACCTGCGTCGTTCGCTGGAGCACGCCGCCGAGAATATCCGGCAGGTGCACGATGCCTTTCGTCCCGTGGCGAGTGAGACGGTCACGGCCGATGGCGCCGTCATCGGCCGGCGCCCCGATCCGCTGGCGCGTGTCGGCGTGTATGCCCCTGGCGGTCGCGCGGCGTATCCAAGTTCCCTGCTCATGGGCGTCGTCCCGGCGCGCGTTGCCGGGGTGGGTGAGGTCCTCGTCTGTTCACCGCCGGGCGCCAACGGTTTGCCGAGCCAGGTGGTGATGGCCGCGGCCGAACTCGCCGGGGCTGACCGTCTGTTCGCTGTGGGCGGGGCCGGCGCCATTGCTGCCATGGCGTACGGCACGGCGTCCATTCCCTGCGTCGATCGCATCGTGGGGCCCGGCAATGCGTACGTGGCCGAAGCCAAGGCGCAGGTGGCAAGCGTCACCGCCATCGATTCGCCGGCGGGCCCCAGCGAACTGCTCGTAATCGCCGATGCCTCGGCGTCACCCGAGGTGGTGACGCGAGAACTCCTGGCGCAGGCGGAGCACGACCCCATGGCCGCCGTCGCGCTGGTGTCGACGTCCGACGCGCTACTCGACGCCGTCGAGCGCCTGCTCTCCGGGTGGACTTCGCGCGAACCGCGTTCGGCCGTCATTTCGGCGGCCCTGGCGTCACGCGGCGCCCTCCTGCTGGCGGCATCGATTGACGAAGCGGTCGCCTTCGCCAATCGCTGGGCGCCGGAGCACTTGCTGATCGCGACGCAAGACGCCGAGGCATTGCTGGGCTCCGTGCGCAATGCGGGAACCGTCTTCGTGGGCGAGACGGCGTCGGTGGCGTTCGGCGATTACATGAGTGGCGCCAATCACGTCCTGCCGACGGGTGGACTGAGCCGCGCCTACTCGGGCTTGTCGACCATCGATTTCTATCGGTGGACTACCTGGCAGCGCATTGACCGTGCGACGGCGGCGCGCCTGGCCGCCGACGTTGGCGCGTTCGCCGATGCCGAGGGATTGCCGGCACACGCCGCGTCGGCGCGCCAATGGCAGGAGATCGCTCGATGAACGCAAATGCTGTGGGCCGGCAGTCGCTCGAGGGCGTGCCGGTGTACGCCCCCGACGCCACCACCTGCGCCATCGACCTGCGCGACAACGCGAACCTCTGGGGAGCGCCGCCGCGTGCGCTGGCCGCCATTCGCACCGTTGATGCCGCGACGCTCAGTTTGTATCCGTCCGTCGCCGCTGGTTCACTCACCGGCGTGATCGCTGCGCGCATCGGGGTACAGCCCACCGAGATCGCCGCCGGCTGTGGCTCGGATGATCTCATTGACGCCGTCTTTCGCGCCGTTGCCGAGCCGGGGGCGATTCTCGCGCATCCGGCGCCGTCGTTTTCGATGGTGCCCATCTTCGCGCGCCTCAACAGCCTGCAACCGGTGGCGGTGCCGCTGACACGCGATGGTGCCGCGGACGCCGACGCAATGCTCGCCACCCGGGCTCGCGTCATCTACCTCTGCTCACCGAACAACCCGACCGGGACGGTGACGCCGGCAGCGGTGGTTCGGCGAATCGTGCATGAAAGCGACGCCATCGTGATACTCGACGGCGCGTATGCGGAGTTTGCTCCTGAGTTCGAGGATTTCCTCCAGGAGGCGCCGTCGCTCGGCCGTTTGCTCGTCCTGCGTACCTTCTCCAAGGCGTGGGGACTGGCCGGCCTGCGGGTGGGGTACGCGGTGGGTAGTGCCGGCCTCGTTGCCGCGGTGCGCAAATCGACCGGGCCCTATAAGGTGAATGCCCTGGCCGAACGGGCCGCAACGCTCGCGCTGACCGAGGACGCGGACTGGATGCGAGCACGGGCCTCCGATGCGGTGGCCGTGCGCGAACAGGTAACGCAAGCGCTGCAGGCCATGGGGCTGTCGCCACTGGACTCACGCGGCAATTTCGTCTGCGTGCCGGTGCGCGACGCGCGTGCGCTGGCGGCGCGGCTCGCGGATCGTGGTGTGGCGGTGCGCGCATTCACGGCACTCCCGGTCTTTGGTGACGCGATCCGTGTCGGGATGGGTCCCCTGCCCATCATGGAGCAGTTTCTTGATGCCCTGCGCGGGGCGTTGGCATGACGATCACGGTCTTCGACTATGGCGCGGGCAACCTGCACTCCCTGGTGAAAGTGCTGTCCGGAAGCGGGCACCCGGTGGAACTCCAGACGGACATCACGCGCGCCATCACCACGGATCTCCTGGTGCTGCCGGGCGTGGGCGCCTTTCCCGCCGCCGCGGCTGGGCTTGCCGCGGCACGGCAACCGCTGCGTGACGCGCTGCGCGCCGGCTTGCCATGCCTCGGTATCTGCCTCGGCATGCAGTTGCTGTTCGACGCCAGCGAAGAGGGGCCCGGGGCTGGCATCGGCCTCTTTGCGGGGCAGGTGACGCGCCTCACCGCCGCGCGAGTTCCACAGATTGGATGGAACACCCTGGATGACGTGACCGATGGGGCATTCGTCCGGGCGTCGCTTCACACTGCGTATTACGCCAACTCCTTCGTATGCCGGCCAGTGGACCGGTCGTGCGTCGTGGCGTGGAGTACGCACGAGGGCGATCGTTTCCCCGCGGCGGTGCGCGCGGCGCGTACGCTGGGGGTGCAGTTTCATCCGGAGAAGAGTTCGACCGCCGGGGTTTCGTTTGTCCGGCAGTTCATTTCCGACGTCCTTCCAGGCTGACATCCATGCTCGCCATTCCTGCCATCGATCTTCGTGAAGGCCACGTGGTGCAGCTCGTGGGCGGCGAGTACGATCGCGAGGAGGTTCGGCTCGACGATCCGGTGCGCATCGCCCGGCAGTGGGCGCTCGCCGGCTTCACGCGCCTGCACCTGGTGGATCTCGACGCCGCCACCGGGCGTGGCGCCAACCGCGACCTGATCACGCAGGTGCTCGCCGAGGACGCCGCCGCCTGCCAGGTTGGTGGCGGTGTGCGCACGGAGGCGGATGTGCGATCGCTCCTCGACGCCGGCGCGGCCGCGGTGGTGCTTGGCACGCGAGCCATTGAGGATCCGGACTGGCTGGAACGCATGGCGACGGCCAACCCCGGCCGGTGCCTGCTCGCGGCGGACGTGCGCGATCGCAAGGTGGTCACCCGTGGCTGGTCGCGGACGCTGGCGCGTGACGTGCTGTCCGTGGTGGACGACGTGGCTTCGCTTCCGCTCGCCGGATTGCTCGTGACCGCGGTGCATCGGGAGGGGTTGATGCAGGGCACCGATCTCCCCTTGATGGAAGACGTCGTGGACGCCTCGCCATTTCCGGTCTTCGCCTCGGGCGGCATCGGCACCCTGTCCGACCTGCGCGCGCTCGAAGACCGCGGGGTGGCCGCGGCGGTCATCGGCATGGCGCTGTATACCGGAGCAATCGACCCGCGCCTTGTCGCGGAGGAGTTCGCGCAATGATCGCCGTGGAACGCAAGACGTCGGAAACGACGATTCGGGTCGAGATGGCCATCGGCACCGGTCGTGCGAGCGTGCGTACCGGTGTGCCGTTTCTCGACCATATGATGACGGCGCTCGCGCGGTACTCCGGACTCGACCTGACCATTGACGCGACGGGCGATCTCCGGCACCACCTCATCGAGGACGTCGCCCTGACGGTGGGCGAGGCGCTGCGCCGCGTCCTGCCGGCGACATGCGCGCGCTACGGCGAGCGAACGGTCCCGATGGATGAGGCGCTCGTGCAGGCCGTGCTCGATGCCGGCGGACGGCCGTACTATCGCGGCCCCATTCCCAGTTCGCTGTACGAACACTGGATGCGCTCCTTTTGCGACGCGGCCAAGGTGACCCTGCACCTTCGCGTGCTGCGCGGTCGCGACCGCCACCACGTTGTCGAGGCGGCGTTCAAGGCGCTCGGGTTTGCACTCCGTCAGGCGCTCGTCGACACCGGCGTGGTCTTCAGCACCAAGGGCGCCGTCTCGCTCGAGGGGGCCTGATGCTGACGCGTCGCGTGATCGCCTGTCTCGATGTCCGGTCGGGGCGCGTGGTGAAGGGCATGCAGTTTGTGGGGCTGCGTGACGTGGGCGATCCCGTGGCACTTGCCACGCGCTACGAGGCGGAGGGAGCGGACGAGATCGTCTACCTCGACATCGCGGCCAGCGCCGAAGAGCGCACGACCCTGCTCGACCTCGCCCGCCGTACGGCCGAGCGCCTCTTTATTCCGCTGACCATCGGCGGCGGCATTCGCACCGTCGACGACATCGCCGCTGCCCTGCGCGCCGGCGCGGACAAGGTCGGTCTCAACTCGGCCGCCGTTCGTCGTCCGGAGGTGCTGAGCGAAGGGGCAAGCCGCTTTGGCGCGCAGTGCATCGTCGCGAGCATTGACGCCCAATGGGAAGACGGCCGGTTTCGCGTCTACACGCACGGGGGCCGCACGCCAACCGACCGCGAAGCGGTGGCGTGGGCCGTCGAGTGCGCCGATCGCGGCGCCGGGGAAATCCTGCTGACGTCCATTGATCGTGACGGGTCGCGCGATGGCTATCACCTCGAGCTCACTCGCGCGGTGGCCGACGCCGTGACCGTCCCGGTGATCGCCAGCGGCGGGGCAGGGTCTGCGGCGCACGTCTGCGACGCCCTCATCCGCGGGCGTGCCGACGCCGCGCTCGTGGCCGGCATCCTCCACGACGGCCAGGTCACGGTGACCGCCCTCAAGCACGCGATGCGTGCCGCCGGCCTGGCCGTGCGGGAGGCGGCATGAGGCCGTCACCGGCCGTGCTCATGGAGGCCGCGCTCGAGGTTGCGCGCCTCGCCTCATTAGTAGCACTTCGGTACTATAAGCAGGACCTCGTCGTCGAAGCCAAGGGGGATGGGTCGCCCGTGACGCTGGCCGATCGCGCCGCGGAACAGCTGGCGCGCGAGTGGATTCACGCGCGCTTTCCCGCCGATGGCGTGCTGGGAGAGGAATTTGGGGAAACGCCGGGGGCCAGCGGCCGCCGCTGGGTGCTCGACCCGATTGACGGCACCAAGAGCTTCGTGCGGGGGGTCCCGTTTTGGGGAACGTGCGTTGCGGTGTGCGAAGGCAATGACGTGCTGGCCGGCGCCGCCGCCTATGCGGCGGTCGAGGAGCACATCGCCGCGGCGCCGGGCGAAGGGTGCTGGCACAATGGCGCCCGTTGCCGCGTGAGCACCGTCGATGACCTCGCGGCGGCCACGGTGCTCGTGACCGACGCGCGCAATTTCCCCTCCGCGGATCGGCGGGCCGGCTGGGAACTGCTGTCGAACCAGGCCGCGGTAAGCCGCGGTTGGGGTGACTGCTACGGGTACCTGCTGGTCGCCACGGGCCGGGCCGACGTGATGGTGGATCCGGTTCTCAATCCGTGGGACGCCCCGCCGTTCCTGCCGATCATCGAGGAAGCCGGCGGCGTCTTCACGGGTTGGAATGGCCAGCGTGATGCGTTTGCCGGTGATGCGATTGCCACGAATGGCGCGTTGGCCGAGTCTGCCCGCGCCCTACTTTGGAGCACGAATGCCCCTCGCTGATCAGCTCGACTTCACCAAGAACGGCGGCGTCGTCACGGTCGTCGCACAGGACGCCGTGACGGGTGCCGTCCTGATGGTTGCGCAGGCCGATCGCGAGGCGATCGAGCGCACGGAGGCCACCGGCGAAATGCACTACCGCTCGCGGTCGCGGGGCCTGTGGCACAAGGGCGCAACGAGCGGGAACGTCCAGCGGGTGGTTTCGCTTGAGCCAGATTGCGACGCGGACGCGGTGCTTGCGCGAGTCACGCCGGCCGGGCCGTCGTGCCACAACGGCACCGTCTCATGCTTTGCATCCACCGGGACTGCGGGTGATGTCGTGGCCGCCGTGGATGCCACGATCCAGTCGCGTGCGATGTCGCGGGCCGATGGCGGCGAGAGGCCCACCTATACGCAGCGACTGCTGGCCGACCGGAATCTCCGCCTCAAGAAGATCGGCGAAGAGGCGGCGGAATTCGTGACCGCGTGCGCGGATGGTGAGCCGGGACGCGCCACCGAGGAGGCGGCGGACCTGTTCTACCACACCCTGGTCGCGCTGCGGGCGGTTGGGGTCGGACTCGACGACGTGCGCGCCGCGTTGGCGGCGCGCCGCTAGAACGACTCGGCCAATTGGCGCGTGATGCGCGCCGGATCGCCGACGTACACCCACTGGATGTTCCGCAGGTAGCGGCGCGCTACCCGGCGCACATCATCGCCCGTGACGGCGCGCAAGTCAGCCATGAAGCGGCCGGCGGCGCGCCAGTCACCATTGTAGAGTTGGGCGCGCGCGAGGAAATCCGCCTGCGCGCTGCTGGTCTCGTTGTCGAGGAAGAACTCGGTGAGGAACTGCTGGATCAGCGGGGCCAGTGATTGTGTGGGAATCCTCACGTCCTGCAGCAGGCGAATCTGGCTGCGCATGATCTTGAGCGCGGAATCCGGCAGCGTGGTGGTGACGAACAGCTTCCCCGAAATGAGCGCCCGGTCGCGGAAATCGGCCGCCGCCGTATAGGTAAGGTTGTTCCGGGAGCGGATCTCGCTGAAGAACTGGCCCGACAGCACCGCCGATGCCACGCGAAGGGCGGCCGCGTCCCGGTCGTTGGCCGGTGGCCCGCGATAGATGCCGCTCACGTAGTTCGTGGGAAGCGCGCGCGGCACCACGGTCAGCGATGACGGCCGCTCCGGCAGCGTGTCGGGCAGCGTCCACGCGTAGTGTCCTGCCGGCAGCTTGCCGAGGGAACTCGACACCATGCGCTCAACCTGGGCCCGCGGCACATTGCCGACGACCACCAGCAGGAACCGCGACTTCACGAGTCCCTGCTGCCGCCAGCGCAGCAGCGCCTCGCGCGTGATGGCCGTCATGGTCGCGGCACTACCGGCGGGCGCCAGCGCGTACGGATGGCCGCGGAACGCGACGCTGTCCGCCACACGTGCGAGGAGGGCGTCGGGACTTTCGTTCAGCTGACGCAGCGCGCTGAGCATCTGGTTGCGCACGAAATCGATTTCCGCGGGTTCGAGGCGCGGATGGAGGAGGCGGTCGGTGAAGATGGTCCAGACCGAGTCGAGTTCTTCCGTCGTGGTGCGCATGCCGAACAACGTCCAGTCATCGCTCGCGTCGAGGGCAATGGCGCTTCCCGTGCGCGCCATGGCGCGGCGCAGCACATCCTTGGGGTAGCGCTCGGTGCCCTGTTCGCTGATTGCCAGGTACATCGGCTCGAGTCCGGCCGTCTCGGGCGTGGCGTTTCGCACGCCTCCCAGCAGGTAGAGGTTCACCACGACCAGGTTCGCCGCGCCGGCTCGGTGGATCACCGGGATGCCGTCGATGGTGTAGCTCGTCGTCGAGGTGTCGATATGCGCCGGCACCACGGGCGCATGACGCGAGGCCGATGGCAGCGTCGGGTTGATGCGCTGGGCGAGCGCTGGCATGGTCCAGCAGGCGAGAAGCAGCACGGCGGTGCGCATCAGCGGCCCCCTTCCGGTGTTGACGGCCGTTTGGCAGCGCCGGCAGGAACCGCCCGCGGCGGTGTGGTGCCCCATCGCGCCAGTTCGTCCTCCGTCAGCTTCAGCTGCGCGCGCCCCTCAGGCGAGATCAGCACGCCCACAATATGCGGGCGGTCGATGATGTACTTGCGGGCATAGTCCTGCAGCTGCGAAGGCGAGCGCCGCGCCATCTCGTCCACGTATTTCATGTAGTACTCGAGTCCGGATACGCTCCACCAGAAGCCGATGGTGTGGGCAAAGGCCGAGGCCTTCTCCCGTTCGAAGGCGCTGGACACGGCGCGTTGCGCCTTCGCCGCGTCCATTTCTTCCGTGCTGAAGTAGCCCGGCTTCAGCACCTCTCGCAGTTCGGCATCGAGCGTCTTGAGCGCGGTGCGCAACCGGTCGGGGCTCGTCTGCCCGCTCACCGTGATGGGGCCGACGTTGTTCAGCGTGTAGTAGTTCACGATCACGCCTTCCCACAGTCCGCTGTCCACCAGCCGTTTCTGGAAACGAGACCCCGGGGCATTCAGTAGATCGCTGAAGACGTCCGCGACGAACGTCGCGTCTTCGTCCTTGCGTACACTGGGGCCATGCCACTGGATCTGCACCGTCGCCGCATTGACGGCGTCCTCGTGCACCAAGCCGACGTTTCGCTGGAGCGGCGGGATGGGCGGAATAGGCGCGGCCACAAAGGGGTCCGGGCCGCGCTTCCAGCCGCCGAAGATCCGCTCCGCCTGCGCAAACACCGCAGCGGCATCCACATCACCGGCGATGATGAGCAGGGAGTTGTTGGGGATGTAGTACAGGTCCTTGATGGCCCGCATCTTCGCCGGCGTCGTCGCGCGAATGACGTCACGGTCGCCGATGGTGTTCTTTCGGCTGAACTGCGTCGTCCAGAGTCGCTTGCCCATCTCCTGATCGAACCGGAAGAACGGGGTGGACTCCTGCTGGTCGTACTCGCCGATGACCACTTCGCGCTCTCGCGTCAGTTCATCCGGCAGGAACTTGGGTGTCAGCACCGCAGCGGCCAGAAAATCCATGCCGGCCGCCAGGGAGTCTGCAGAGACCGTGAGGTAGTAGTTCACCAGTTCTTCGCGCGTGGAGGCATTGAACACCGCCCCCATCTCGGAGGCCCGATTGATCGTCTCATCGGGATCCGGATATCGGTCGTTCGCCTTGAAGAACATGTGCTCGTAGAGGTGCGCCAGTCCGGCAAATTCCGGCGTCTGCGTGAAGGCCCCGTTGCGGACCACGAGCTCGAGGGTGACCAGGGGGACGCCCTGATTCTCCACGACCACCACCTCCAGGCCATTCGGAAGCACTGTGCGCCGAATGATCTTCTCGAGATCGGCGCGCTGCGCGAGGACGGTTGGAGCCGTCGCAAGCGTCAGCGTGACGGCCAGCGCAAGAAGTCGTATTCCGCTGGCGGCTCGCGTGAACCGCCGTATGATTCGTGATCGCATCTTTATGCCCGAGAAAAGCTTGCCTGCCCCCGGCGTGCTCGCCGATCAACTCGCGTCCACCCTGGGGCGCGAGGCCCTTCGCCTCTCCGTTCCGCTTGCTCCGTACACCACGTTTCGCATCGGTGGTCCAGCGGACGTCTTGTACGATGCCACGTCGGCGGGCGCGCTCGCTACTGCCGTGGCCGCGGCACGGGCAGCCGGCATTCCGTGGTTTGTCCTCGGCCTGGGCGCCAACATCCTCGTCGGCGACCGGGGATTCCGCGGACTCGTCATTCGCAACGTCGCGCGGCATGTGGAGTTCCGCGCGGATGGCGTGGTGCTGGCCGAGTCCGGAACGGTGGTCGCTGACCTCATTGCCGCCGCGGTAGAATGCGGCCTGTCGGGTCTGGAGCACTACGCGGGCATTCCAAGCACCGTCGGCGGTGCGGTTTGGCAGAACCTGCATTTCCTGTCGCCGGCTCCGGCGCGGGAACGCACGGTGTTCATCGCTGAAGTGCTGCGGGAGGTTGATCTTCTCGATCCGTCTGGTGCGCGCCAGACAGTCCCCCGCGATGCCATGGGGTTCGGCTACGACGTCAGCCTCCTGCACCAACCAGGACACGTGGCGCTCTCCGCCACCTTCCAGTTGGCGCCGGCCGACCCCGCGATGATGCGGCAGGTGATGGAGGAGAATCTCGCCTGGCGGGGTGCTCGTCATCCGCGTCTCGACGTCTACCCGAGCGCTGGCAGTGTCTTCAAGAAGATCGAGGGCGTCGGCGCCGGGCGGCTGATCGACCAGTGTGGCCTGAAGGGATTCTCGATCGGCGCGGCGCAGATCTCCCCGCTTCACGCCAATTTTCTGGTCAACACCGGCGGCGCGACCGCGGCCGATGTGCGCGCCCTCATCGCGCATGCCCAGGCGGCGGTGGCCGCAAAATTCGGCCAGCAGCTGGAGCCGGAAATCGGTTTCGTCGGGGAGTTCTGACCAGCGTTGTTCGGTGCCGGGCTGGGTTCAGCGTGGTGAAAAAACCCTGCGCGCCAAGCCCGTATTAGAGATGCCCGCCAAGCGTGACGAGAAACCGCCATTTCTCGCTGTGGTCCACGGGTCGCGCCACCAGCAGGCCGACGGCGCCGCCGAAGAACCGAATGCCTCCGGTCAGCGTGGCGCGGATCCCGTCGCTTGCCTGTGAGACCGGCCGCCAGAGTACGAGTTTCGTGGGATCGATCACCCCGAGTTCATTCACCGCGATTTGCGCGGCTGCGGTCGTGATCTCCACCCACCCCGCTTGAATGCCGGCCGTAAGCGCCGGGGACGGACTCGGCAGCCACAACCGGCGCGTGAGGCGCAGCGGGACACTCATCACGTTCAGGCGATACATGACGACCCCGCGAAGCAGGGCGGCTCGGTCGCCGGCAAACTCCTTGAATCCGTAACCCGGCAAGGCCTCCGAACTCCCTAGCTCGAACAGCTGCTGCGGCGGCATCACGCGACCGAAGAGCTGTCCGGCCTCCGCGCGCGCGGCCACGGTCACGCGCCCGCTATTCCAGCGCATCGCGCCACGCAGTTCGACGCGTTGGTAGTCAAGGTCGCCGTCGCCGCGCTCGTAGTACGCGCGGGCACCATAACCCATGCGCATCAGTTCGCCGTTCACGTCGGGACGCCAGTCGATGGTGAAGGCGGTGCGCGCATAGCGCCCCTCGAGCACGGCACGGTTCTCCCGGAACGGATGCCGTCCGAGGAGCGCCCGATGCATCGTCATGCGGGCCGTGCGATCATCCACCACGCCGGCGTCGATCCGCGCCAGACTCCCGAACTTGTCGCGGAATAGCCGCGCCGCCGAGAGCATGACGGAACGGCGATCGACGTAATCGTAGTTGTCGTAGCCGAAGATGGCGTTGGTCGCGTTGCCGGAATCGAATGCCACGCGAAAGTCATTCGTGATGTCGAGCGAGCGCCCGGCACGCACGCCGTATCGCATCCTGGCTCGGCTGTATTCCAGAATCGCCCGTCCGCGCGCCGTTCGCTCACTCCATGCGTAGCCCGCAATGGCACGGACGGTCAGCCCTGGCGCTTGTTCGCGAAACTGCCGGGTGATGCCAAGACCCGTCCAGATCCCCTCGATGCGGTTGACATGGACCACATCATGCACGCGTTCCGGACGCACGGTGGTCCGCGGCGGTCCCGTCGCCCGCCAGAGATCGGGCGCGACGTCGTCGAAATCCGTGGCGGCGACGGCGGAGCTGGCCTCGCCGATTTCATCCCGCCACCCGTTGAAGGCCTGCATGGAGTCGGCGGGGGCAAAGGTCAGCCGATGCTCCCGAATGCCCAAGGTATCGGCTGATCCAACGCGGCGGCGCGTCGCGACCGTACTATCCGGCGCCGCGATTTCGTAGTTCCGAAAACGCGACACGATGCGGAAGATGGCGCGGGCATCACCGATGAAGGGCGCCGCCGCCTGCGCCTCGAACCGCTGGTACGACGGCAGCCAGTAATTCTGGTCTATTTCGCTGTTCACCAACTCGACGAACGCGATGCCCTGCAGGCGGGATGCCCGCAGCAGTCCGGCGCGCGGCATCGATGCACCGACGCGGGCAAAGTAGCCGCGCATCCGCACGATGTGCTTGCGTCCGGCGTCGAGGTCGAGTTCCCCGGTGAAGATCACGGTTTCCTCGGAAACATCCGCGCGCGGCTCGACCTCGACCCGCACGATCGGAATCTCGCGCTCGTTGAACCGCAGCACCATCACGGTGTCGCCGCCGCGATAGCGATACACGCGCGCATGATCCTCGGCCAGCGGATGCACGGCAAGGACCGTCGAGCGTTCCGTGTTCCGGCGGCCGACGCGCGGACGGCGGGACGTGCTGTCGCGTCCGAAGAGCAAGGCCAGCCGGTTGCCATAGAGCGACGGCACCGCCCACGCGTTGCGAAGGAACCCGATGCCGGCAAATTGGACTCCCACCGACTGCGAGCGGTAGCCAATCACGTGTTGCTCGAACGCGCCCGTGCGATCCCAGATGAGTTCACTGGCAACCTGCTCGACCGAGAACGACAGCTCACCCTTGTCCGGCCGCTTGCTGCCGATGGCGATCTCACTCTCGACCTGCGCCGTGTAGGAGCCCAGGGTTGGCGGCACGTGCCGGTTGGCGCGCACGGCCTCGGCGATGATCGCCTGCAGCTTCGCCGATTCGTACGTTGCCGTATCACGCACCGATGCCGGCGGCGGCCCCTGAATCACCATGGCCGCGAGGGCTGCGAGGGCGAAACTCATCGAACAGGCATCCCCTGAGGCGCCGCGTCAGCGCGTCGCTGAATATCGCGACCGCGCCGTCAACTTCTTCGTTTCCGGGCCGCCGCGACCCTTGTAGACGGTATCCCGCAGCCAGCCCAATTCCGGTTCCAACTGTTGCTCGGCCAGTTCTTTCTGCCAGGCCTTGGCTCGCTCCGGTGTGCCGTTGTCCCACTGGTACCCGCGTCCCTTCAGGAGATCCTTGGTCTCGAACGGCGAGTTGACCGCACGCACCAGAATCGTATGCCGGCGGCTTGATTCAATCAGGTGACGCATCGGCAGCGATCCATCATCGGCAAATGGCGTCGCGAGCACGTGGATGGCCGCCAGGCAGTCATCTTCCGCACGGTGCGCGCGGAAGTACAGGCCGGCGTGCTCCATAAGGAGCCATCCCAGCTTCACCGAGCCAAGGCCGTGCGTTTCCCACGGCACGTCATTGATGGAGCAGGCCCATGGTTTGTCCGCGAAGAACGGGAACCGCGCCTCGAGGAACGGCCGGTCGAACCGGGCGTTGTGGGCAATGACCAGCTGGGCCTGATCGGCGAGCGCCTGCACCGCGCCGGCATCAATCCGCGCGCCAGCCACCATCTGGTCGGTGATGCGCGTCAGGCGCACGATTTCGGGGGGAATCGGCCGTCCGGGATCCTCGAGCGACACGAACGGCGTTCCCACGCTGCTGATGCGCCCGCTCTTCGTGCCGAAGGTGAACGGGACGCCCGCAAATTCGATGATGCGGTCGTTCACCCACTGCATGCCGGTCGTCTCCACATCCACGAAGAGCGCCGTTCGCGCCTCGTCGCCTTCCTCGAGCGCTCCGTATGACGCGCATGGCATGAAGCGACGCAGCACCTTGAACTCGCCGGACATGTCGAGTTGCCGGGCCAGCGCTTCGTAGTCGGGGCGGTGCGTCACGAGTGTCTGGGAAGGAGGGTCGATGGCTGCTTAGAACGGCGTTTCGAGGCTCGTGCTCTGTGGTGTGAAGAGTTCCGCGCCCTCGTCGAGGATATGCATGTCGTCCTCGAGGCGCACCCCGAACTCGCCGGGAATGTAGATCCCGGGTTCATCACTGAACGTCATGTGCGGCACCAGCGGCAGTGAGTTCCCCTTGACGAGGTACGGCCATTCATGCCCGTCCATGCCAAGTCCGTGCCCCACGCGATGACTGAAGTACTTGTACCCCGGACCGTATCCTGCATCGACGATCACCTGGCGGGCGGCGGCATCCACGTCTCCGCAGGCCAGCCCCGGACGCGCCGTCTTCACGGCCGTTGTCTGGGCGCGATGCACGATCTCGAAAACGTCCTTCATCTTCTGTGTCGGCTTGCCGAGTACGAAGGTTCGGCTGAGATCGGAGCTGTAGCCTTCGACCTTGCAGCCGCCGTCTATCAGCAGGATTGAACCCTCGCGAATCACCTGGGGTGTCGCTGAGCCGTGCGGCAATGCCGAGTATTGGCCCACTTGAACGCCCGCCCCGCCGTCGAACCCAAGCTTGGTGTGGGCGCGGGCAACCAGGGCCGCGAACTCCCCCTGTGTCATTCCCTCACGCAGCGATTTCCAGGCAGCGGCATAGGCGGTCAGGGTCACCTGCGCCGCCAGACGCATCAGTGCGATCTCGTGTGCGTCCTTGACCGAACGGCAGCCAGCCGACACTGGCGTGGCACTGACAAGAGACATTTGCGGCAGTGCGTGCGCGGCACCGTCGGAGAACTGCCAGCGAACCGTTTCTTCCACACCGAGCACGCCCGTGGCGATCCCGCGGGCGCGAAGCCCTTTCGCCACCAGCGCGTACGGAGATTCGTCTTCCTCCCACGCCAGCACCTCGGTGCTGGAACCGAGCGGCCCCGTACGCGCCTGCTCGAGCGCCCGTTCCTCTTCGAATTTCGGCGTGACGAGAAAGGCATTCCCCTGCACCGGAATGATCACCGCGAGCAGGCGCTCGGAGATTCCCCAGCGCATGCCCGTGAAGTAGTCCATCGAGGTACCGCCGGTCAGCATCACGGCGTCGAGCTTGTTGGCGCGCATCAGCTGCCGGGCGCGTTCCAGGCGCTGTTGCCGTTCCGCGACGGTGATGGGTGAGGCTTGGCCGCGCATCGACTTCAGCGCCGCGATCGCTGGCGGATCATCGGTGAGCGGTGCGGCCATCGCCTCCGCCCGCGAGCTTGCGAGTACCGTCGTGGCGGCCGCCGTAGCGGAGAGACTGAAGAAATCGCGGCGGGATGTCATCACGGGCTCCGAAGCGAGGGAATCCGAAGAATCTCTCGCGCGGCATGCCCGTGCGGAAGACGTCGCCGGCGATGTAACGGCGCCCGCGGGTGCCGCGCACGTGTGCCGGCGGCGCGCTTGTTGCAGGGCTCGATGCGTGCAGGGTTTCTTCCCACGCCTTTGCCTCACACCCTGTAGGACGGGCGCCTATTTCTTTTTCCCGGCGTCCACTGCATGCTGGATCTGCGCCCACTACGGGGAGGTGGTTCCAATGCCGTCAGTGCGCAGGAGACCGGCCCGAGCCAAGCGGTCTTCTACGACGTCCGAGCCAGCAACGCATCGTCATTCCGGTTCGGTTCGACAACGCCTCATCACGCGAGTCCTCGCTGGCCTCGCGCCCTATGTGCCGGAGGGCACACTTCAGGTCGACGATTCGGGAATGATCGTGGTTGGTGTGGATGGCGTTCCCCTGGCAGTTCAGGTGGAAGAGGAGCCGCCCGTTGTAAGGGTCCTTGGGACCGTGGTCGCTGATGTGCCGTTCAGCGAGGATCTCTGCGCGTGGCTCAACGAAGTCAACGCGAACCGTTTACGCATCGGCTATGCGTATTGGAGGGATAACGAGGTCCGGTACGCCATCGAGCAGATCGCTGCTCCGTTCCTGTTGGAGCACCTGCTCGATGCCCTCGCGGCAGCATCAGGCATGATCCCAGCCTTGGCCCGAGAAGCAGCTCTCTGGTTTCCTGAGCCGGTTGTGGTTGCATGAGACAACTGACGCACACGTAGTGAAGCGTACGGGGTGCCGGCCTGATCAACCGACACCCCGTTGGCTTTTCTCGTCCGTCGATCAGCGATCGGTGCGAAGCACGGCGCGCGCCGGCGGACGGCCGTTGGCCGATTGATGCAGTCCCCACGGAATCCGTCCAGCGACACCAGCAGGACAGCGATCATGTGACACGGTGGCCCGAAATGTTACTTTCTGGCCATGACAACTCGCCCTGGACATGTCGCCAGCCCCGATGGGCTCACACGCTGCTTCTGGTGCGCCGCCGATCCACTTTACGTGCGCTATCACGACACGGAATGGGGATTCCCCGTCCACGATGACCGTCGGTTGTTCGAGAAGATCACGCTCGAGGGCTTCCAGAGCGGCCTCAGTTGGCTGACCATCCTGCGCAAGCGGGAGAACTTTCGTGCGGCGTTTGATCACTTCGACATCGAGAAGGTGGCGCGCTATACGCCACGAAAAGTCGAGCGTCTGCTCCAGGACGCCGGCATCGTGCGGCATCGCGGCAAGATTGAGAGCACCATCAACAACGCACGGCGGTGCGCTGATCTCATTGATGCCGACGGAAGCCTGGCGCAATTCGTCTGGCGTTTTGAGCCTGATCCGAAGTCGCGGCCCCGCAAATTGACCTGGGAGGTGCTCAGCACCATGGCGACAACGCCGGAATCGGTGGCGCTCTCCAAGGCGCTCAAGCAGCGTCGATGGACCTTCGTTGGCCCCACCACCATGTACGCGTTCATGCAGGCGATGGGTCTGGTGAACGACCATCTGCATGGCTGTGACGTGCGCGCCGCGGCGGAGGCAGCGCGCAAACGGCGGCGCTAACGGTTCGCTCCGGACATATCGCCGGTCTGGCGCCTCGACCGCTTTTCCGCAGCGTGGTGACGCACTACGCCTGATCGCGGCGTACCCGCACCTTCTTTCCCTTGATGGTGCTCGCCGAGAGCTTGGCGATGATGTAGCTCGCTTTCTCCTCGGGCACTTCAACTATCGAATGCCGGTCGCCGATCTGCACGGCGCCGATCTGGGCGATCGGGATGTTGGCCTCGCCGGCAATCGCGCCGACGATGTCGCCGGGGCGGATCTTCAGCTTGCGACCGGCGCCGATGTACAGCTTGGCCACCGCCCCGCCGCCCACCTTGCCGGCATGATCACGCCGTGACTGGCGTGCCGGACGCGGCATGTGCGCGTCACGGTCTCCCCCGCGCGGAACGACGCTCGGAATTTCCACCGGTTCCTGGTCGCTTTCACTCTTGCGCGCGACCATGCGAATGGCCGCCGCGGCAATGTCCATCACGTCATGCTCTTCAGCCAGCTGCTCGACGATCGGCCGGTAGCGATCAACATCCTCGTTGGTGAGGATCGCCACCACCTGATCCCGCAACTGCTCGAGCTTCCGGGTGCGCAAGTCGGCCACCGAAGGCACGGTCCCGATGTCGATCTTCTGTCCCGTGGCACCCTCGATGTTGCGCAGCATCCGGTGCTCGCGCGGCTCGGCCAGCGTGATGGCCACCCCTTCGCGCCCCGCACGCCCGGTGCGTCCGATGCGATGCACGTAGCTCTCCGACTCCCACGGCACGTCGTAGTTGACCACGTGGGTCACGTGCTTCACGTCGAGGCCGCGGGCGGCGACATCCGTGGCGATCAACAGGTCGCTTCCCCTCGCCCGGAACCGCTTCATCACGCGATCGCGCTGATCCTGACTGAGGCCGCCGTGCAGGGCCTCGGCGCGATATCCATGCGCCACCAGGGTCTCGGTGAGTTGATCTACCTCGGTGCGCGTCCGGCAGAACACCATGGCGCTCTCGGGCGCCTCCACATCGAGCACCCGGGCCAGCGCCGCCATCTTGTGCGCGCGCGGCACCAGATAGGCGACCTGGCGAACCTTCGCTACCTCTCCCGGGGCCGTCGCGGGCCGCTCGATCCGGATGATCTCCGGGTCACGCAAGTGCGCCTTGGCGATGGCCGAGATGCGCGCCGGCAGCGTCGCGCTGAACAGTGCCGTTTGCCGCTCCGCCGGCAACTCGCTCAAGATCGCCTCGAGATCCTCGGCAAACCCCATGTCGAGCATTTCATCGGCTTCATCCAGCACGACACACCGCACATGATCCAGGTGCAGTGTCTTGCGGCGAATGTGATCGAGGGCGCGTCCCGGGGTCGCGATGACCACGTCAACACCGCGCTTGAGTGAACGCACCTGCTGTTCCATGGGCGCGCCACCGTACAATGAAATCACGGCGGCGCCAAACGGTTTGCCGTACCGATGAATCGCCTCCGCCACTTGCATGGCAAGTTCACGGGTCGGCACGAGCACCAGCGCGGCAAGCCGCGCGCGGGGCGGAGCGTCGGTCGTGATCCGGTGCAGGAGCGGCAGGGCAAAGGCCGCGGTCTTGCCCGTCCCGGTTGCGGCCATCGCCAGCACGTCGCGGCCTTGCAGCAGGACGGGAATCGTGGCGCGTTGCACTGGCGTTGGCTCTTCATAGCCCAGCGCCGTCAGCGCGTCGAGCAGCCGTGGATCAAGGCCGAGCGAGGCAAAGCCCGCATCGGAGGTGCTGCTCGTCGTCTTCTTGGTCATGGTGAAATCTAGCCGCCCCTGGGCGTGGCTCCTAATTCCACGGCAGTCTGGCGAGATGGATCTGGACGCAAGGCGGGACTTTTTCACCGCGGAGGCACGGAGAGCTGCCCGAGCGCCACGGAGGAACTACCGCAACTGGGGTAACGACCACGCGCCACGCAGGATAGTGCGTGGCGCGCGTCGTAACCCCAGGAAGTTGCAGTTTCTCCGTGGCCCTCAGGTTCCTCTCCGTGCCTCCGTGGTGAGAAAGCCCCGCTTTGGGCAGCGAAATCAGTTGCCGCCGAAGAGGTAGAAGCTGGCCCCGACCGAGACACGCGAGCCAGTCGCTTCCACGCGGGACGCCGAGTAACCGCCGGTGTCATTGAACTTGCCGAACGTCCAGAGCAGGCCGCCGTCGATCGCCAGCTTGGGCGTCACCATGAACTGCGCGGTAAGTCCGGCGGTCGGGTTGGTCCCGCTGAAGTCGAAATCGCCCGTGGTGCCGTTGTAGATCTTCGAAGCGGCGGTGCGTCCCGTAATGCCGGCCGTCAGGTAGGTCTTCAGCGGGCCGGCGCCAATGAACCGCAGCCGTCCGAGCAGGTCCCACTGTCCGAGGTCGGTGTTACCTCCCGACGAACCCAGCGTGTTCTTGTCGTAGTTCACGAGCACGCCGAGCGAGCTGCCCAGCGTCAATCCGGCATGAACGCCATAGCCGGACCCAAAGTCCAGATTCTGCGCCGCGTCCTTGTAGTTGAGCGAGGCACCGGTCACCTGCGCACCGACGAACAGTCCGGTCTGTGCGTACGCCGGAACGGCGCCCAGCACGAGCAGTGAGGCGAGCATCAGCGTGAATCTCCGCATGGATCCTCCGTGAAAGTCGAGGGGAAGCCTGCAGGTCATCCGATGTCTACCCCTCAGGCCGCCCGATCGATCCCCACCACCACCCACTGGTGGCCGCGTGCCAGATACGGCGCCACGCGCTCAGGAGTCATCCCGAAGATGCCCACAGGCACGCCGGCATGGACGCACGCCGCTTCGATGGTTCGCACCGCCGCGTCGAACGCGGGAAGCTCGAACTGCTCGGGTATCCCGAGACTTCTCGTCAGGTCGTAGGGCCCGATGAGCACCCATTCGATGCCGGGAACGGCAACAATGCCGTCGATGTTGCGCACGGCCTCCGCGCTCTCCGCTTGCACCACCACCTTGGCGGCTGGCCACTGCGAGGTGCGCACCAACCGCACCGACGTCTCGGCCTGCGCGACCGTGTCGACGTTTGGCACGATGACACCATAGGCCCCGTGCGCGAGCGCATGCTTGATGTGCTCCCCGTCGAGCGTGGGCACGCGGGCGTAGCAGGGCAGCCGGCCGCCGATCTCCCGCAGCATCGTGGCCATTTCGGCCAGTCCAACGCTCGCGTGTTCGCCGTCCAGCATGAGCCAGTCCAGCCCCGATGCGCAGATGGCGTCGAGGTGCGTGCGATCCGTGGTGCGGATGAGCGTTGCCGTGCGCGGATTCATGGAACACCTGAGGCGAGTTTTCCCGTGTAATATGTGCTGTTCGTCCACCGGTGAAGTAGTTTGATCACCATGGATCGCGTCCGTGGACTGCGCCTTCTCTGGCTGACTTGTTGCGTGGGACTGGTGCTGTCGTGCGCCCGGCACTCGCGCGCACCACATCCGGATCTGGTGTTGCGGGTCATGACCTACAACATTCAGGCGGGCGGTGGCAGTCTCGAGAACATTGCCAACGTCATTCGCGCAGCCAATGCCGATCTCGTCGCCTTGCAGGAAGTTGACGTGCACTGGCACGCCCGCAGCGGCTTTGCGGATCAGGCGGCTGAACTTGCAGCCCGGCTCGGCATGACCGCACGCTTCGCGCCGATCTATGTGCTTTCCGCCAGCGAGCCCGGCGTGCCGGCGCGCGAGTACGGCGTCGCCGTGCTGAGTCGTTATCCGGTGGTGGAGTTCACCAATCACGCGCTCACACGACTGTCCACACAGTCAGCGGGAGCGCCGCCAAGCCGGATGCCCGGATTCCTCGAAGCCGCTGTCGAGGTGCGCGGAGTCCGAATACGCGTCTTCAATACGCATCTCGATTATCGCGGCAATCCGTCCGTGCGACGGCAGCAGGTGATCGAGACACTGGCCGTCATCGGCACTGCGGAGATGCCCGTCCTGATGTTCGGCGACCTTAACGCCCCGCCGTCGGCTCCCGAACTGCAGCCGCTGTTCAGCCGTCTGCGCGATGCCTGGCCGGATTCACTTGGCGCCGGCTTTACGTACCCCGCCGTGAATCCCGTTCGTCGCATCGACTACGCGTTGGTGTCGAGTGCCTTTCGCGTGCTTGATGCTCGCGTGCTCGATTCGCAAGCATCCGATCATCGGCCGCTGCTGGTGACGCTCCGTTTCCCCGTGTCTCCGTGGTGAAGAAGCCCATCCCACCAAGAACCTGCGGATGCAACACCGCTACGCGGCGCGGCTGCTTTCTCCGCGCCCGCTCGCCAGCGCCCCGATCAGCAGAATTCCCGCCACGAGTCCGAGCATCCAGAAGTTCAGGTTCTCGCCCACCCACTGCACCAGCCACTTCGACGCCAGCATCTTGACGCCGACCAGGGCGAGAATGATCGAGAGCGACACCTTCAGGTACTTGAAGCGCTCGATCAAACCCGCGAGACCGAAGTAGAGGGACCGCAGGCAGAGAATCGCGAAGACGTTCGATGTGAAGACGAGAAACGGATCGGCGGTGATGGCGAAGATCGCGGGTATGCTGTCCACGGCGAAAATCAGATCGGTCGTTTCCACGAGGACCAGCGCGACCGCGAGCGGGGTCAGCCACAGGCGGCCGTTCAGCATCACGGTGAAACGCTGGCCGTGGAACTCCTCGGTGATCGGGAAGTACCGTCGCACCTGACGCATGACCCACGTTTCGCCCGGCGCGTCCTCTTCGTCGGTCGTGAAGAGCATGCGAATTCCGGTGTACACCAGGAACGCGCCGAACAGGTACAGGATCCAGTGGTAGCGCGCCACCAGCGCCGCACCCACACCGATCATCGCGCCGCGCATGGCGAGGGCGCCCAGAATGCCCCAGAAGAGCACGCGGTGCTGCAGGTGCGTCGCGATGCGCAGGTGCTGGAAGATCAGCGCGATCACGAAGACATTGTCCATGCTCAGCGACAACTCGATCACGTAGCCGGTGAGAAATTTCACCGCCGCCAGACGGCCGTCGTTGACCTGCCGATCCACCGCATCCAAATGACTGCCGAGCCCAAGCCAGTGGTTGTGGTAGGCGACCCAGACGAAACCCGTGAAGCAGAGCGCCAGCACGACAACGCCGCTGGTGAACAGCAGCGCTTCCTTCATGCTCGGCGCGTGTGCCTTCTTGTTGAAGACGCCAAGATCAAGCGCCAGGAGGATGCCGACAAAGGCCAGAAAACCAATCCACGCCCAGATCATGAGCGGCGCTCCGGTTCGCCGTGGGTGCTCTCGTGGCTCACGTCTTCTTCTCGGCGTTGATCCACTGCGTCCATTCAACGGTCGCTTCGCCGATCGTCACCTTCTGCTGCCACCGCACCAGCGGCATCATCAACAGCAAGGGTTCCGCGATCAGCTTCTCAATCCACCGTGCGTCGTCGAGGCGCGCAACCCCAAGCCCCAGCTCGGCATAGCGCCTGCTCGACTTGTCGATCAGCGCGGTGACGCCGAATCGCTGCACCCACCGCTGGAGCTCACCCTTGCTGGCGGCCCGTTCCCTGAGATCCACGAAATGCACCTTCACGCGCCGTTCGGCGAAGAATCGCTGTGCGGATCGTGTGTCCTTCGATTTGGCCGTGCCGAAGATCTGAACTTCCATGGCCGCGAGGGAATGGGCACGCCAGGGCGCGCGGACTCGGAGTCGAAACCAGTGTCTATAATAGTTGTGTGACACCCGGGGTGCGCATACTCTCCGTTCACGTCAATCTCCAGAACGGTCCATGCCCGAACTCAAGTCTTCCTTCCGCCCCGCGTGGTGGCTCCCTGGCCCTCATCTGCCAACCGTTTGGGGCAAGAAGGTCCGCAAGCAGATCCACGCCCATGAACGCCTTGAGCGCTGGACCACCCCTGACAACGACCACCTCTCGATCGCTCGGGCGGGTTCTGTTTCCCCCGGCCGGCCACATCTGCTGGTGCTGCACGGATTGGAGGGAACGATCAACTCGAATTACGCCCAGGGTCTCCTCGCCAAGGCACATTCGATTGGCTGGTCAGCCGACCTGATGTTGTTCCGCAGTTGCGATGGCGAGGTGAACGCCGCACGTCGCATGTACCATTCGGGCGAGACCTCCGATCTCGACTTTGTCGTTCAGACGCTCGTCACGAGGCATCCTGACATAAGCCTTCGCCTCGTTGGGGTCTCCCTCGGTGGTAATGTCCTGCTGAAATGGCTGGGTGAGCAGGGTGACTTGGTCGTCTCGAATGTGGCGCGGGCTGCAGCTGTTTCTGCGCCTTGTGACCTTGCGGCCGGGAGCCGACATCTGGAACAGGGCCTCGGCCAGAAGTACGTAGACCACTTCATGGCGACCCTGAAGGCAAAGACGCTGGCCAAACGCTCCCGTTACCCTGACCTATGCGACTGGGAGCAGCTCTCTGCCGCGAAGACTTTCTGGGAGTTCGACAACTATGTCACCGGTCCCGTTCACGGCTTTGCCGATGCGCTCGACTACTACTCGAGGTCTTCGTCGATTCACGTTCTCCGGTCCATCCGGCGACCAACTCTGCTGCTGAACGCGGAAGATGACCCGTTCCTGCCACCAGCGGTGTTGAATAGAGTTCGTAAACTGTTGCCAGAAAACGACTTTCTCCATGCAGAGTTCACGAAGTCTGGTGGTCATGTTGGCTGGATCGAAGGCCCGCCATGGTCTCCGCGGTACTTTATGGAAGAGCGAGTCATCGAATGGCTCAACAGTGAGTAATATTATTTGGCTGTCAATAATATCTCGTTCGTGAGATTATTTCCAGTCTACGGCTTCTTCCATGGATGTGGCGCTGGTAGCACCTCGGCAACCGTCAGCAAGGTCGATCCGGCCCAGGCGCTTGGGACACTCCGTATGAAAGTGACCAATCCTGCTTTCGGCGCCTTTATGTCGTCCACCTTGCGACCCCAGTAGTCCGAAGTAAAGCCAACAATCTGCCCTGTTTTCACTTGGGCACCTCGGTCTACGGTTGCGGTCCACATCAGGTCGCGCTCAGCTCGAACCCTCGCATCCTCGCCAAGCCAGGTGAACTTCAGTGGATTGCGCTTTGACGGGGGAAGCATTCCGAGTTCTCCCATCACCCCCAGCATTCCGTTCACCAGCGCCTGAACATCTTCGGTATCGGTGCGCGCCCAGCGGCCAGCTTCCGCCACAACGGCCACCTTTCCCAACGACAGTGAGTAGCTGCTCGCGCTTCGGATGCTGGCTGGGTTGGAGACATCCAGATCCCGGACGATGATGTGGTCGAGCCCCATCGCCTTGCACAGGGCCAGTGACGTGCTGTCCTGAACGACGTTCCCGGTTCTGGTCCAGTACGAGTAGGGACGCAGGTTCTCGTCGATATCGCCGTTGTGTAGGTCGATCACGACATCGGCCTTGGCGATCACATCCCGTGCGATGACGTCCAGCACCCTCTCGGTCTGCGATCCCTTGGCATTCCCGGGGTAGTTCCCGTTCATCGACTTCTCGTCCACCGGATTCAGGTGCACGCGCATGCGTTCGAAACTCGCCCGGTTGATCAGCGGCACCACGATGACGGTGCCGCGCAACTGATCGGGATCAATGCGCGGAACCAGCTGCTGGGCCGCAAGAATACTCGCGTACTCCGTGCCGTGCGCCCCGCTCAGGATGGCCATCGTCTTTCCCGGGCGCGCACCGTGAATAGTCGCCACCGGGACCCAGGTCGCCGAGTCGTTGCCGGCAGGGATATCGAGCCTGGTGTATTCGACCTTCGGTGTTTGAGCCTGCAGAGAGGCAGTCAGGAGCAGCGTGACAATCAGCGCTCGCATAGTCAGACCCTGTGTTCGGGTGGCCAGCAGGAATCTCGGAACGGAGCCGATGTTCATTAGATTGGCGTGATACTGCCACTCGGTGCAACATTTCGTCCTCCGTCGGCGTTCGATCCGCACCACGAAATCGAGGAGCCCCCCATGCGTTCACGAGCGTTCTTCGCGCTTGCCGTTCTGGCGTCGGCCTGCGCTGACCAGCCGGCGCGTCAACAAGCCGCAGTGGTTGATCCACACACTGGGCATGCGATGGAAATGTCGGGCGCGGCCGTCGCCGACCCGATGGCCACGCAGCAGGGCACCCCGGGCATTCCGGCCGGCGCGGCCGATGCCGCGGCGCGTCTGGCCGCGTCGACCCGTCACGGTGAGTGGGTGAAGGTGGCGTGGGAGCCAGGATCCGTTGATTCGCTCATGGCCTGGGTTGTCTATCCCGAGACCAGGAAGAAGGCGCCGGTCGTCGTCGTCATCCACGAGATCTTCGGACTGTCGACCTGGGTGCGTGGGGTGGCCGATCAGTTGGCCGCCGACGGATACATCGCCATCGCGCCGGACCTGCTCTCGCGCGTGCGCGGTGGCCCGTCGGCCGACGAACTGCGCAGCGACAGCGCCACGAAGCTCATTCGCGGTGTCAACGTCGCCGAGATGAACAAGGGCGTAGCCGCGGTCGCCAACTACGGCATGTCGCTTCCAGCCGCCAGCAAGAAGTACGGTGTCGTCGGGTATTGCTGGGGCGGATCGGCCTCATTCAACCACGCGGTCTTCAACAACAAGGGTCTTGGCGCGGCGGTGGTGTACTACGGTACCTCTGCTGCGCGCGATTCGATGCCCAAGATTCAGGTTCCGGTGCTCGGTCTGTACGGCGGCAACGATGCGCGCGTCAATGCGACCATTGGATGGTCGGACACCACCATGAAGGCGCTCAACAAGAGCTACACCTACAGCATCTTCGACGGGGCTGGCCACGGATTCCTGCGCGCGCAGGATCAGCCGGCGAACCTCGAAGCCGCCAAGCAGGCCTGGCCGCAGACTATCGCGTTCTTCCGGCAGCATCTCAAATAGGCACTCTAGTCTTCTTCACCACGCGGGCCTTTTTCACCACGGAGGCACGGAGGAAGGACTGAGGCCACGGAGGACTGCAAAACCTTGGAGTAACGACATCGTGCC
This sequence comes from Gemmatimonadaceae bacterium, assembly GCA_036504815.1. Taxonomy (NCBI): domain Bacteria; kingdom Pseudomonadati; phylum Gemmatimonadota; class Gemmatimonadia; order Gemmatimonadales; family Gemmatimonadaceae; species Gemmatimonadaceae bacterium. The sequence goes on from DASXUN010000021.1 coordinate 251,517, forward strand.
ACGCAGAGATTTGCGTGGCGCGCGCTGTTACCCCAGGAGGTTGTCGTTCCTCCGTGGCCCTTAGGCAGTTCTCCGTGCCTCCGTGGTGAAAGAAGCATGCGTGGCGAAGAGAGCCGGCGTCACCCCGCGGGACCGTCTGTGAATCGCTCGCGGTGGGCCATCGCGTAGACTTGCAGCCATTCGGGCCAGTTGCCGGAGAGGTCGAAGAAGTCGTCGAAATAGGCCAGGCCGCGTGCCTCAAGCGATGCGATCACCCGCGCCAGTCCCTCCGCATCGTATACGGGTCCCACGGCGATCAGGTCTCCCTCGACGCGGAACTCCTCATCCGTCAGGTGCAGCGCCGTGTCGAAGTCGGCGCGCGCCAAGGCGTACTGCTCGAAGGCGCGCTTGCGAATGAGCAGCGTGGGGGCGTCGTGTGGGAGCTTGAGCGGCATGATGAAGAGCGAAAATCGAGCAATGGGAACGCGGGAAGGACAGCAACGCAGCACAGAAGATACTTGATAGCGTCTTTCCGCTCTGAGGGCAACTTGGCCCGGGCTCTCGCCGTGCTATACTGTCCATACGCTCATGCGGACTGAATCCTCCTTCGACGTCCTGGTCATTGGCGGCGGCCACGCCGGTGCGGAAGCGGCAGTGGCGGCGGCACGCCTCGGCTGTCGCGTCGCCCTTGTGACCAGCGTGCTCGAGACCATCGGGCAGATGTCGTGCAACCCCGCCATTGGCGGCGTGGCGAAGGGAACGGTCGTGCGAGAAGTGGACGCGCTGGGTGGCGTGATGGGGCGCGCGACCGATGACGCCACCATTCAGTTCCGGATGCTCAACCGCGGCAAGGGACCGGCGGTGTGGGCGCCACGGGCGCAGGCCGATCGCGGCCTGTATCGCCGGGCGGTGCGCGCGCTGGTCGAGCGACATGCCAATGTGACGCTGATCCAAGGGACGGTCGCTCAGCTGCTCATTGCGCAGGGCCGCGTGACCGGGGTGGAGACGCTCGATAACCGGCGCTTCGGCGCGCGAGCCGTCGTCGTCACCACCGGAACCTTCGGGCGCGGGAAGATCCACATCGGCACGACCACACAGCTTGCCGGTGGGCGCGCCGGGGAAGCCGCGACGACGCATCTGGCCGAACAGCTCGCCGAGGTCGGCCTCGAGGTGCAGCGGTTCAAGACCGGCACACCGCCACGCATCGACGGCCGCAGCGTCGACTACTCCAAGTGCGAACCGCAACTCAGCGAGCTCGCGGACTTCAGTTATCGGTGGTCGCATTTTGGGATGGCGGATGGCGGATGGCGGATGGCGGATGGTGGGCGGCAGGGCGCGGCTGGCGCAGCGTCACTGCCGCAGGTGCCGTGTTACATCACCTTTGCGGGCGCCGAGGTGAAGGCGCTCGTCGGCGACTCCATCGAGCTGTCCGCCATGTACGGCGGTGCCATTGGCTCGCGGGGGCCGCGCTACTGCCCGAGCATCGAGGACAAGGTGGTGCGTTTTCCTGATGCGGAGCGCCACCAGATCTTCCTCGAACCCGAAGGCCTCGACACGCACGAACTGTACGTCAACGGGCTGTCGACCTCGCTCCCCGCCGACGTGCAACTGCGCATGCTGCGCGCGGTGCCTGGTCTCGAGCAGGTCCAGATGACACGCGCGGGATACGCCATCGAGTACGACTACTACCCGCCGACGCAACTCGAACTGACGCTTGCCGTGCGGCAACTGCCCGGCCTGTATCTCGCCGGCCAGATCAATGGGACCACGGGCTATGAAGAAGCCGCAGGGCAGGGGCTGATGGCCGGACTGAACGCAGCCCTGGCCGTCACCGGCCGCGCCCCGCTGGTCCTGGGCCGCGACACTTCATATGTCGCCGTGCTCGTCGATGACATCGTGGCCCGCGGGGTGGATGAACCGTACCGGCTGTTCACGTCGCGGTCCGAGTTCCGGCTCACGGTCCGACAGGACAATGCGTTGCGACGCCTCGCGCCCATCGGACGGGCATTGGGTCTGTACACCGATGAGGAGCAGCGTTTCATCGATGCGCGGCTCGGTGCCGAGGATCGCGCCGCGGAACTTGCGGCGACCGTGAGCGTGCGCCCGGAACAGGTTGCCGCGTTGCTCGAGCGCATCGGGTCGTCTCCCATTCCGCACAGCGTGAAGATCGCGGAACTGGCCCGGCGGCAGGAGATTTCGCTCGGGGCGCTCTTCGACGCCGCTGGTGTCGAAGACGCTCCCGGCGGCGAGGCGGTGGTGACCGCGGAACTGGAGCTCAAGTACACCGGCTATTTCGCGCGCGAGCGCGAGGCCGCCGAGCGGATGCGTCGCATGGGAGACTTCGTGTTGTCGACCGACCTTCCGTACGAAGAGATGAAATCTCTCTCCACCGAGGCGCGACAGAAGCTCCGCCATCGCCGGCCGTCGTCGCTCGCGATGGCGGCGCGAATCCCCGGCGTCAGTCCGGCGGACCTGCAGAATCTGGTGCTCGAGGTGGAGCGACGACGCCGTCGCGGCCCGGCTTCCGAGAGCGCGTTACCGGGTGTGGTATGAGGGGCGCATGATCCGTCGCTCCGCGGCGCAGGCGCCCCGATGGCCGGCGCAAGCAGCGGCCATCGTACTCGTGGCGCTGGGATTCATTCCCTGGGCCGCGCTGCTGCGGGTGGGCCTCGAGATGCCCGGGCTTGCGGAGCAACTTCGCGACTGGCTGACGGGTTCCTTGCTCACCGCCGGGATTGCGGCGCTCGCGTGGTTGTCCTCGCGGCGCGGACACTGGCCCGAGGCGGTCGGTCGCTGGGGGAGCGGCGCAACGGACGATGCGGCCGGCACGGCGCTCCCGCGGAAGGTCTATTTAGTAGCACTTGGATCATTAATACTGTACGCCGTGGTCGCGACCGTGATCTTTTCACGACGGCCGCTGCTGATTGACGAAGTGGCCCAGCTCTGGCAAGCCCAGCGCTACGCCGACGGGCACCTGTGGCTTCCGGCGCCGGCGCACCGCGAGTTCTTCTCGTTCCTGCATCTCGTGGACACGGGAGATCGCGTCTACGCGCAATTCCCGCCGGGCGGACCGTTCATGCTCTGGCTTGGCGTCCTGCTTGGTGTCCCGTGGATGTTTGGGCCTGTGTGCGGCGCGCTGAGCGTCTGGCTGTTCGCCCGCCTTGCCCGGGTCGCCGAACCGTCCGCCAGCGCGCGATGGGTGACGGGCGCAGCGCTGCTCTTCGCGCTCACGCCGTTTGGCGTGTTCATGTTCGGCTCCTACATGAACCACGTCACGTCGCTGCTCTGGATCCTCGTCTCGCTCGTGGCGTTGACGGTGCTGACGCGTGACCGCGAGCAGCCAACATCTCCCGCGCTGCTTACAGCCCTGATCCTCGGCCTCGGACTGGGCGCGGCTGCGACGATCCGCCCGTTGGATGCGTTTGCCTTTGCGCTCCCGGCTGCCATCTGGCTCGTGGTTCGCGCCGGACGTTCCTCCCGCCGCTGGGCGGAGAATGTGGTTGCCGGGATCGGGGTCGCCATCCCGTTTGCCGCAATGATGTACGTGAACCTGCAGACCACCGGGCATCCGCTGCGGTTCGGCTACGAAGTGCTCTGGGGCTCCACGCACGGCCTCGGGTTCCATGCGGCGCCGTGGGGGGAGCCGCACACGCCCTTGCGCGGGCTCGCGCTCGCGTCGCTCTACCAGTGGCGCTTGCAGACCTATCTGTTCGAAACGCCGTTTCCGTCGCTCGTGCTCCCGGTGATGTCGCTTCTCTTGTGGCGGCGTGTGACGGCGTTCGATCGCTATTTGCTGGGCTCCAGCGCGCTGATCATCGTGTTCTACTGGCTGTACTGGCATGACGGCTTCTACCTCGGCCCGCGCTTTGTCTTGCCACTGCTGCCGGCGCTGGTACTCTGGACGGCCCGCGTACCACTGGTCGTCCGCGAGCGGATTGCTTCACTGCATGCGCGCCGAGCCGTGGCCGCTGCGCTCGTGTTTGGCGCTGCTGGCGCGGTCGTGTTCAACCTCCCTGTGCGGATCGCGACGTATCGCGCCGGGTTGACCTCAATGCGAGTGGACTACGCGCAGGTCGCGGAACGTCAGCGCGTGCACGATGCGCTTGTCTTCGTTCGAGAGAGCTGGGGCGCGCAGTTGGTGGCGCGGCTGTGGGCGCTGGGCGTTTCGCGGCCGCTGACGGAATCGATCTACCGCGGCACCGACACATGCCATCTCGACCAGGAGATCACCGCGCTCGAGCGCGAGCAGGTGCGTGGTTCCGCCGCGGAACACCGTCTCGTCGCACTGCTCGGTCAGGATTCGGCACATGTCGTGAAAAGCACCCTGACGCCGGACCCCACGGAGCGCGTGCGCCCCGACGCGCGTTATTCACCGATGTGCCTGCAACGTATCGAGGACGACCGGGCGGGTTTCATGCACCTCGCGCCGCTGCGGCTGGTTACGACCGGCGGAAACGTCTACGCGCGCGACCTGCATGCTCGCGACTCGCTGCTTCTCATGCAGTATCCTGATCGCCCGGTCTATTTGCTCAGGCGAGCTGGGACGCGGGTGGACGCACCGCTGGTCTTCGTGCCACTGCAGCGCGACTCCTTACTGGCGGTGTGGCGCGCGCTCCCGTGAGGATCCGTCGGCTCCGTGCAGCGACGGGCGAGAACGTTCACATTTGAAGGGTCTGGAGCGTCCGAGCGGGGGAACCTCGCCCGGTGCGGACCAGTACCTGAAGGAACGTCAGTATCGGCGTCGCCAACCCGGCGTCGGGTGGTTTCCGGGCGTCACTGGTCCGTCCGTAGGGTATTTTTTAGTAGCACTTTGTTACTAAATAATCGGCAGAATGACTTGGGGGAATCTCTAGTGCGTCCTTATCGGCTGATCGTTCCATCGTTCATTACCCTCGCCTTGGCCGGGTTTCTTGCGGTCCCACTGACCGCGCAACAGGCCTTGGTGCAGGTGCCGCACGTCGTCGTTGTCGGACGTGGTGAGGTCGAGGTGAAGCCCGATCGCGCCCGATTGGAGTTTGGCGTCGAAACGCGGGCGTCCACTGCCGCTGCAGCTGGTGCCGATAACAGCCGACGGCAGCAGGCGGTTCTCGATACGCTGAGACGGATGGGGATCGCCGCCGCGAAGATCCAGACTGCGAACCTTCAGGTTACGCCGGAGATGGTCTACCCCGGCCAGGGTCAGCCGCCAAGGATCGCCGGCTACGTGGCGAGAAATTCTGTGCGAGTCGAGGTCGAGAAGCTGGAGCAAACTGGGGCTCTGGTGGATGCGGCGCTCACACGGGGCGCGACCACAGTCATGGGTCTTCAGTTCTATTCTTCTCGATCGGCCGAAGCTCGACGTGAAGCGCTAGCGAAGGCAGTGACCGCTGCACGACAGGACGCGGAAGCCATGGCGTATGCCGCTGGAGTTCAGCTTGGCGCGCTCATCGAGATCGCCAGCGGCGGCGCGTCCGATGGACCCATTTTGATGAACATGGATATGGCGGGCGGAATGGCGAGAATGGCGGCGAGCCCGGCGCCAACACCCGTAAGCCCGGGGGAGTTGAAGATCGTGGAGACGGTTACTGTGCGCTGGGTGATAAAGCAGTAAACGAGGCTCTCCATGGCCTAGATTGTTCCACGTGGAACATTTACGCTGGCGTTTGTGACGACGGGAGGCCAATATTCGGCCTCCCGTTCGATTTTCTGTCGCATCTTAGGATGGAGTAGCCCCGACCTTGGCTCGAATCATCGCCATCGCCAACCAGAAGGGTGGGGTTGGCAAGACGACCACTGCTGTGAATCTCGCCGCTAGCCTAGCCGCAGCGGAGCAGCGCGTGCTGCTGGTGGACGGGGATCCGCAGGGTAATGCAACGAGTGGCATTGGCCTCAGCCGAGATGATATTCGACTGACGACGTACGACGTCCTGCTTGATCCACAGGCCGTCAATGAAGCCGTGATTGCTGAGGTGCAGTTCCGCTACCTGAGCGTTCTGCCGGCTACTCCAGATCTGGCTGGCGCCGAAGTGGAGCTCGTCGAGAAGCAGGACCGGGAGCTCTCGATGCGCCGTGCGCTGGAGCGTGTGACCGATGGCTTCGACTTCATCTTGATTGATTGCCCGCCTTCCCTGGGGCTGATCACGCTCAATATGCTGGCCGCGGCTGATGCGGTCTTGATTCCATTGCAGTGCGAGTACTACGCACTCGAAGGACTAAGCCAGTTGCTGAATACCGTGAACTTGGTGCAGCAGAGCGTGAATCCTGGGCTTGGCATTGATGGCGTGGTGCTGACGATGTACGACTCGCGCCTCAACCTGTCACGTCAGGTTGCGGCCGACGCTCGTGAGTACTTTGGGGCGAAGGTCTTCAAGAACGTTGTTCCTCGAAACGTGCGCCTCGCTGAAGCCCCCAGTTTTGGAAAACCGATCATCGTGTACGACTTGGCGTCGGTCGGAGCGAAGGCCTATATGGGAGTCGCCAAGGAACTGATTGAACGCACGACCGTCGAGTCTTCAGCTAAGTAAGCTGATATAGTCGAATTTTAGCGACACAATAGCGACATTTTCACATTACTATAACGACATATGGCCGATAAACCACGTTTGGGTAGAGGCCTTGAGGCCCTTCTCTCAAGTCGCCCGACATCTCGAAATGAGAATGTTCGCTCGACGGGCGAACGCGATGGTGTGCGTCGCATTCCTGTGACGCAGATTCGGCCAAACCCTATGCAGCCACGCAAGGAATTCCGCGAAGAAGATCTCGCGGATCTCGAGGCGAGCCTTCGCGTGAACGGCCTCATTCAGCCGGTGACCGTTCGTCCGGCGCCGAGTGGTGCTGGTTATGAGCTGATCACGGGCGAGCGTCGCTTCCGCGCCGCGCAACGATTGAACTGGACCGAGATTCCGGCGATCGTGCGTGAGATCGGCGACAAGGAGTTGCTCACACTGGCGCTGGTCGAGAACCTGCAGCGCACCGATCTCAATCCGATCGAAGAAGCGGAAGGGTATCAGCAGCTCATGTCGTCTTTCTCGCTCACGCAACAGGAAACAGCGGATATCGTCGGCAAGGATCGCTCGACCGTCGCGAATATGCTGCGCCTGCTCACACTGCCTGCGTCGGTGCGTCGCCAGGTTCGCGAAGGCGCCCTCACCCTGGGTCACGCCCGCGCCCTGCTCTCACTCGGCGATGACATTCGCATTGCCGACCTCGCAAAGATCGTGGTGGCTGAAGGGCTGAGTGTCCGCGAGGTCGAGCAGCGAGTTCGCGAGGCCGGAGGGCGCGGCGCCAGTCGCAAGAAAGGCGCGCCGACGGCCGGTGATTCGCGACCGGCGGAGGCGCGCCACATCGAGGAGCAGCTTCGCCGCAAATACCAGACGGACGTGAAGCTCACGCTCACGGGTGCAGCGCAGGGTCAGATCAGCCTGTCGTTCTACAACAACGATGATCTCACGCGCCTGCTCGATCTGCTGCTCGCCGGAGCAGAGCGGGGCATCGCGTGACCACGCCGGGGCGGGGTTCCGGCACGGACGAACACGGCAACGTGTTTGGTCGCGGCTGGGGGAACATGTTCATTCATGTTCAGCGCGAAAGCGGCCTCGCGCATCGCACGCTTGTGCTTCGTCCCTGGCAGGTGCAGGCGTTGCGGCTTGTGGTCTCGCGCTGGTTCGCTGCGGTTCTTGCCGTCGCCCTGCTCAGCTGGGCCTACTTTGCAGTGCAGACAGCGCGCGTTCCGTTCCTGACCAGGCGCATCACGCATCTTGAAGAGGACGCCGCCAAGATCGACACGTTGCAGGCGACGCTGGAGCAACTTCAGCGCCGGTATACGCAGGTGCAACAGATGCTGAGTGCGTCGGCGCGAGTTGCGCCGTCGGCCGCATCGGCTTCATCGTCCACCGCCTCACCAGGACCAGCGAAGGAAAAGCCAGCACCCCCGGCCGGCAACCCTGCGGTCAACGCGAAGCCGGCAATATCTCGAGACTCGTCAGCCGCGCCGGCCAAGACAGCGCCCGCACCGTCCAAGAGCGCCCCCGCGCCGTCAGCGCCCGCACAAAACACCAAACGTCCCGCTCCGGCAAACACGCCCGCCCCTTCCGGATCTCCCGCCGCACACTGACCAGACGAAGGACCCTCCCATGGCACTCCTCAAGAAAGACGGCGACAAGAATGAGATGCGCAGCAGCTCCCCCGAAGCTGCACTCTCCATCATCTCGGCCGGGATGCGTATCACCGGCGACATCGACACCAACGGCACGATCAAGATCGACGGGCGCATTGAGGGCTCGGTCGTCGGTGCGCGACAAATGATGCTCGGGCGCAACGGCGCAATTCACGGCAACGTCCACGCCGGTGAGGTTGTGGTGGGTGGCCTGGTGGACGGAGCGATTGTCGCCGACGAACGCCTGGAGCTGCAAAGCTCGGCAGTGGTCAACGGGGACATCGACACGAAGTCGATCGTTGTCCTCGAAGGCGCACGTATCAACGGGTCGGTGAGAATGCAGGATGGACGACGGACGGAAGACGATGCGATGCCGGTGCGTATGGTGCACACCGTCAGCTAGCACGGCGAATGGGCGTGTTGGGTATTATACGGTTTTCCACACCACGCTTCTTTCGCAATCATCTGTTTTCAAAATGGCGCTAATTACTTGTCCTACAATATATTACAAACACATAAAGTGAGACGATTCGGCAGAACGTTTCTTGTTTTCAACATTCTTGTTGGCATTTCTGTGGCGTGTTCGGCACCGCGGGATTCCAGCAAGGCGGTGGATAGTGCTCCTTTCTCGGTAGCGCTTCTCACGCCGGGTCCGATCTCCGACCAGTCGTGGAATGCGGGAGCGTATGAGGGGTTGCAGCGCATTCGCGATTCGCTGGGCGCGCACATCAGTCACATCCAGACCAAGACGCCGGCGGAATTCGAGGAGAACTTCCGTCAGTACGGCGCCAAGGGATATTCGCTGGTCTTCGGACATGGCTTTGAGTTCCAAGATGCTGCCGCGCGGGTCGCACCGGCCTTTCCGAAGACGGTCTTTGTCACAACCGGTGGAACGCGCACGAGCCGTAACGTGGCGGCGATGTCGTTTGCTTTTGAGCAGCCTTCGTATCTTGCCGGGATTGTCGCCGCCAGCGTGAGCAAGTCAGGGCTGATCGGCTGCATCGGCGGAACCGAACTCCCGCCGGTGAAGTCAGGCTTTGCGTCGTTCGTTCAGGGTGTGCGCGCGGTCAATCCGAAGGCGACCGTGGTGACGGCTTACATCGGCAACTGGGAAGACGCCGGCGCCGGCAAGGAACAGGCACTGGCGCAGATCGCCCGGGGTGTGGATGTCATCTACCAGAACGCCGACGCCGCCGGCCTTGGCATCTTCCAGGCCGCCAAGGAAACGAAGGGCGTCTACGTCATCGGGTCCAATGCCGACCAGAATGCCATCGCCCCGAATGTCACGTTGGGCTCCGTGGTCATCGATCTGCCCGTGGCGTTCATGTCCATTGCCCGCGAAGTGAAGAGCGGCGCGTTCACGCCTCGCGTGCACGTTCTTGACACGCAAAGCGGTGTCATGAAATGGGTGTTCAACCCGACGATGAAAACCGTCGTTCCCGCGCGGGCGCTTCAGATGGTGGATTCCATCGAGCAGCATATGCGGGATGGAACGTTCAAGCCGGTCGTACCGCCGCGAATTCCGAGGATGCCATGAACGCGGCCGCTGAGCTGGCGCAGCGCGCCAACGAACTGTTGCGCTGCCGCGAGACCCCCGACTACACCCCCGCCCTCAACGGGCTGCAGGTGGACAACCGCACTCCGGTTCGGCGTATCGCTGCCGCGGTCGACTGCTCGCGACGCACTATCCGAGGGGCTGTGGAGGCCGGCGCCAACCTACTGGTGGTTCATCACGGTCTCTTCTGGGGCGGCCTCCAGCCGCTGACCGGCCCGCACCTGGAGCGCGTGCGCGCATTGCTCGAGCACGACATGGCGTTGTATGCGGCGCACCTCCCGCTCGATGCGCACGAGACGATGGGCAACTCTGTTCTGCTGGCGCGCACTCTGGGACTGGAACCGGAGGGAGGGTTCGCCCGCTATCAGACGATCTTCTGTGGCGTGCACGGCCAGGCCGCGCTCGCCACCGATGACCTGATTGCCGCGTGCGACCGCTTCGCTCGCACGCACGGCGGGCACGCAATGGCGTCGCCGCACGACGCGGGGCGACGGACGCATCGTTGGGGCGTGGTGACTGGCGCGGGAGTAAACGCCGAGACGATGCGGGAAGCCACGGAGCTTGGCCTTGACACGATCATCACGGGCGAAGGGCCGCACTGGAGTGCGGTGGACGCCGATGAGAAGGGGCTCGTGATCATCTATGCAGGGCACTATGCCACGGAGACGCTTGGCGTACAGGCGCTCGCCGCCTGGATGGCGGAGCAGGCTGGCGTCCCGTGGTCGTTTGTGCCGGCTCCAACCGGGTTGTGAGCGACTTCGCGCTCGCGCTGCACGCGATAGACAAGCGCTACGGCGCCGTGCGGGCGCTGACCTCGACCTCGCTGAGCGTGGGTCGCGGCACCCTGCACGCGGTGCTCGGCGAGAACGGGGCCGGCAAGACCACGCTGATGCGTGTCGCCTTCGGCATGGTGCGTCCCGACGCGGGAAACGTTTCCCTGAACGGCACGCCGATCACGCTCTCGTCGAGCAGGGATGCCATCGCGCTTGGCCTGGGCATGGTGCATCAGCACTTCACCCTGGTGCCGGCGATGACGGTCGCCGAGAACATCGCGCTCGGTGGAAGCGGCCTGTTGCGCGAGCGGGATGTGGCGACTCGCGTCCGGCAGCTCGCCGAGCGGACCGGGCTGTCGATTGACCCCGGTGCCCGCGTGGATTCCCTGAGCGTCGGTGCGCAGCAACGCGTGGAGATTCTCAAGGCACTGTACGGAAACGCGAGGACCCTGATTCTCGACGAACCGACGGCCGTGCTCACTCCCCGGGAAAGCGATGAACTCCTTTCCTGGCTGCGACGCTTCGTGGCGGACGGCGGAACGGCGGTGCTGGTGACGCACAAGTTGCAGGAGGCGTTGGCGATCGCGGACGATGTCACGGTATTGCGCCATGGACGCAATGTGGCCACGGTGCCGGCGGCCGACCTTGATGTTCCCTCGCTCATCCGGGCAATGACCGGCGACGATACGGAGGACCTTGAGCTCGCGCCGCGCACGCGCGCCAGTGCACCCGGCGCCTGTGTTGCCCGGCTCGAGGCAGCGAGTGTTCGCGATTCCCGTGGCGTGCTGCGTCTCCACGACGCGACGGTGCAGTGCCATGCCGGCGAAATGATCGGGGTCGTCGGGGTGGAGGGATCGGGCGTTCACGAGCTGTTGCGATTGCTCGCGGGTCGCCTGACGCCCAGTGGTGGCTCGGCCACGCTGCCATCGGTCATCGGGTTCATCCCCGAGGATCGACTGCGTGACGCAGTGATCGAGGCGTTCACACTCGCCGAGAACCTGGCGTTGCGCGGCGCTGGGGCGCGTCGAGGCCGGTTGCTGTGGTCCGCCATCGCTGCACAGACGGCCGGGGTGATGATGCGGCACGACGTGCGCGCGCCATCTCCCGCCAGCCCTCTCGCCGCGCTCTCGGGCGGCAATCAGCAGAAGTTCGTGGTGGGTCGAGAACTCGACGAGCATCCGTCGTTGATTGTCGCCGAGAACCCGGTTCGTGGCCTCGACATTCGGGCCACCAGCCATGTCCTGCGCGAATGCGCGGCGAGTGCGGCCGCTGGCAGTTCGGTGGTCATCTACTCCGCCGATATCGACGAGCTCCTGCCCATCGTCGACCGGATGCTGGTTGTCTTCGCCGGACAGGTTCGCGAATTACCGGTGGAGCGCGCCGCGGTGGCCGCGGCCCTGGTGGGTGCCGCGTGACCGGCCGCCCCATGACCCCACGCGTGATCGCCGCGGCGACGGTGGCAGCGACTATTGTCGCGGTCCTGGGCATGCTCTGGACCGGCGGGTATGACATCGCGCAGGCGCTCGCCGCGCTCTGGAACGGTGCGTTCGGCACGCCGTACGCCGTGCTTTCCGCAACGCTGGTTCGTGCCACGCCCTTGCTGTTCGTAGGCCTGGCGGTGGGAATCGCGTTTCGCGCCGGTGTGCTGAACATCGGTGCCGAAGGACAACTGCTCGCCGGCGCCGCGGCGGCCGTCGCCGTCGGTCTTTCGGTGGGCGATTGGCCGCGAGTCGTGGCGCTGCCGCTCACCTTGGGAGCTGGTGTCGTCGCGGGGGCGGCCTGGGCGGGAGTGGCGGGGTGGCTCAAGCTCCGGTTTGGCGTGCTGGAGGTCATCAGCACGCTGATGCTCAACTTCGTCGCCGCGTATGGCGTGTCGTGGCTGGTCCGCGGTCCGCTGCAGGAACCGACACGCATCTATCCGCAGACGGTGGAACTCTCTGCGGCCGTGCGGTTACCGGCGCTGATCGACGGCCATCGTGTGCACCTCGGATTGGTCCTTGCCGTTGCGCTGGCGGTGGCTACGTGGTGGATCCTGACGCAGACCGCAGCGGGGTTTCGCGTGCGTGCCGTGGGCGCCAGCCTCAGTGCCGCGCAGAGCGCCGGCGGCATTCGGCCCACCCGCACGCTCGCGGTAGTCTTTCTCGCCAGCGGCGCATTGGCGGGACTGGCCGGCGCCAGCGAGGCAACCGGCGTGACATTCGCGTTGTACGAGGGGTTGTCGCCCGGTTATGGCTACAGCGCCATAGCCGTTGCCCTGCTCGCGCGGCTTCACCCACTGGCCATCATTGCCTCGGCCTTGCTGTTTGGCGCGCTGGAGGCGGGTGCTGCCGCCATGCAGCGCGATGCCAACGTCCCGTCGGTCCTTGCCGCGGTCGTTGAGGCGATGATCATTCTTGGCGTGCTGGCCTTTGAGCGCGCTCGCGAAGGAGGACGGCGGTTGTGAGCATCGACACCGCGGAGTTCCTCCAGGCATCGGTGCGCACCGCGACGCCGCTCGCGCTGGCGGCGTACGGCGAACTGATCACCGAACGCGCCGGGGTCATCAATCTCGGCCTCGAGGGGGCGATGATCGCCGGCGCCTTCGGCGCACTGGTTGGCGCCGGCATCGGGGGAGTTGGCGGCGGCTTTGCGGCGGCGGCCGTTGCCGGGTGCGCCACCGCGATGCTCATGGTGCTGGTTGTCCTCTGGTTGCGCGCCGATGCTGTGATTGCCGGCACGGCGGTGACAATGCTCGCACTGGGGCTGACCGGCACCTTGTATCGTGCGTTGTACGGCACGGCCGGAGCGGCGCTGTCGGTTCCGACGATCGGACCGGTGGCTGTGCCTGGCGTGTCGCAGATCCCGCTGCTTGGGCGCGCGTTCTTCGAGCAACCGGTCATCACCTACGTGCTCTACGCGCTCGCGGTGGCCCTGTGGTGGTGGATGGGCCGCACGCAGGCTGGCCTTGCACTGCGCGCCACAGGAGAGCGGCCGGAGGCGGCCATGGCCGCCGGCATTTCCCCACGGCGCGTCCGCGCGCTGGCGCTGATGTTCGGGGGTGCGATGGGTGGCCTCGCTGGCGGCGTGCTCGTGCTCGCACAGGTTGGCACCTTCAGCGAGGGAATGTCGGCTGGGCGGGGTTTCATCGCCATCGCCATCGTCGTGCTGGGCCGCTGGTCCGCGGTTGGAGTGGCCGGCGCCGCGCTCCTGTTCGGTGCCGCAAGCCAACTGCAGTACGTCTTCCAGTCACTCGGATGGCCGGTGCCATACCAGTTGTTCCTGGCCCTGCCATATGTGCTCACGCTGCTGGTGCTTGCCGGCACCCCGCGTCGCGCCGCCGCGCCGGCATCGCTCGGCGTCGCCCTGACGGATTAGAAGCGATCGCGCGGACTTTTTCACCACGGAGGCACGGAGGAAAAGCTGAGGGCCACGGAGAACTGCCACAACTGGGGTTAACTACATCGCGCCACGCAGCGCTATGCGTGGCGCGCGCTGTTACCCCAAGAAGTTGCAGTTCCTCCGTGGCCCTCAGGTAGTTCTCCGTGCCTCCGTGGTGAAGAAAGCTAGCTTGCCTTCGTGGTGAAGAAGGCCAAGTCGCCACGCCGAACCCAGCCCTACGGCGGAAGAAAAGGCCCGCCGAGGTCGAAATGCCAGGCGTCGCGACGCAGGCCGGTCGCGGGATCCTTGAGCGGCTTGAACTGGAGTCGCTCGACGGGGAGACGAATGGCGAGCGCCACGTCAATCAGGCGCTCGCGATCGACGGACACGAGGTGCGCCATCGCACGCCCCTGCCAGATGTGCCGGTGCAGCCACAGTCCGCCTGACATGGCGTACATCATTCCGTCGCGGCGGCGTTCGAACTCACGCCACGGGGGAACGGCCGGCCAGCGGGGTTCGGGGATTCCTACTGACAGCCGATCAACCCTTCGACAGTTGCCGGGGTTTGCGCAGAGACGTTGCCTTGATACAAGGCGCAGGTCAGCGGATACGATGCCGGGTGCGTCGCGATCGCGGCCCAGCCAGAGCCGGTGGCGGTCGTGATGGTCAGCACCACACCGGGCGACTTGCTGAAGGGAAGCACTGCTACATCAGAGGCGTACGCTGAATTGTCGTAGAAGTACGCCTCCTGCGCGGTGGCGAGGTTGCGCAGGTCCGATTTCAGCGAAGCGGCGTTCGCCTTTCCCTTCGTGCTCTGGAACTTGGGGATTGCGATCGCGGCAAGTATGCCAATGATCACAACGACGATGAGCAGTTCGATCAGGGTGAATCCGCGGCGATGTGCTGTCATGATCGATTGGCTCGGCGTCCGGGATCTGGTTGTGTCGTAGGTCACAGGAACAACGGGGCCCTATCCTCGTGCCAAAGGACTGGCTGTGCCCTTAGAACGCAACGCTGGGGCCATGCCGAGTTCCTTTCCCTAAGCGTATATGTTACAACGCGTTGGCGTTCAAGGGAACCCTGAACCACCATCCCCTTCTATCGCTCGTTTCGCCAAAATCCTCGCAAGCTGCGACAATTTGTCCCTAGGCCTTGCAGTCCAGCCAGTTGTCACCGACGCCGATATCGACCACCAGCGGCACGTCGAGTGCGACGGCCGTGGTCATCTCGTGTTCGACCAGTATGCGCAGCGCATCGAGCTCATCCACCGGCGCCTCGAAAACGAGTTCGTCGTGCACCTGGAGCAACATCGTGGCCTGAAGTCCCGAGGTCGTGAGGGCCCGGTGAATATGGATCATCGCCACCTTGATGAGGTCGGCGGCTGACCCCTGGATAGGGGAGTTCTGCGCGGTGCGCTCGCCGAAAGCCCGAATGTTGAAGTTGCGGTCCTGCAACTCCGGGATGTACCGGCGACGACGGAAGATTGTCTCCACGTAGCCGCGCTGCTTGGCCTGCGCCACCGTGCTATCGAGGAACGTTCGAACCCCTGCAAATCGCTCGAAGTACGTGTCGATGAATTCCCGCGCCTCCGCATGCTCGATCTTGAGCTGTCGCGACAGCGAGTGTGCACCCTGTCCGTAGATGGTCGCGAAGTTGATCGTCTTCGCGCGCGCGCGCATCTCGGAAGTGACGGCCGCGAGCGGAACGCCAAAGATCACCGAGGCCGTCTGCCGGTGAATATCGCCGCCCGCCTTGAATGCGGTGACAAATGCGGGGTCGTGCGACAGATGCGCGAGCAGGCGCAGCTCGATCTGCGAGTAGTCGGCGGCGAGCAACTTCCATCCCGTGCGCGGCACGAACCCCTGGCGGATGGCCCGGCCGAGTTCGCGGCGGATGGGGATGTTCTGCAGGTTCGGATCGGAGGAGGAGAGCCGGCCCGTGCTCGCCACGGTCTGATTGAACGACGTGTGCAAGCGCCCGGTGCGCGGATTCACCAGGGCGGGGAGCGTGTCGAGATAGGTGTTCTCGAGCTTCGAGAGCTCGCGGTACTCCATCAGCAGCGACGGCAACGCGTGCCCTTCGTCCGCAAGCTCCTGCAGCACCGACGCATCGGTGGACGGGCCCGTGGCCGTCTTCTTCTTGATGGGCAGGCCCAGTTTGCCGAACAGAATTTCGCGCAGCTTGGGATTGGAGTTGATGTTGAACTCCTCGCCCGCCGCGGCATAGATCTGCTGCTCCACCGCGCCGCGTTCGCGCGCAAACCGTTCCTTGAGCGACGCAAACCACCGCAGGTCAATGGTGATTCCCGCCCACTCCATGTCGGCGAGCACCTCCACCAACGGCAGTTCAACGTCGTGGAGCAGCGCGGTCAGTTCGTGCTCGGCGAGACGCGGGGTAAACCGGGCGCGAAGCTGCAGCGCCATGTCGCTGTCGGCGCACGAATAGTCGCGGGCCGCATCCACCGGGACTTCGTCGAACCCGATAGCACTCTTTCCCTTGCCGCAGAGGTCGCCGTAGTCGGTCATGGACCGGCCGAGGAACTCGAGCGCGAGGGCATCGATGGCGTGCGACCGGCGGCCCGGATCGTGAACGTAGCTGGCGAGCATCGAATCGAAATCCAGGCCGCGCAGCGTCACACCGGCCCGCCGCAACACGAGCAGGTCATACTTGGCGTTGTGGGCGGTTTTCTTGACCGCCGGGTCTTCTAGCATCGCGCGCAGCGGCGCCATTTCGTCGCCGAGGAGCGGCGGGAGGTTCTTGATCCCGGCGGCGACCGGCGGCGGCGGTGCGTCGCCGAGGTCGAGATCACCCTGTCCGGCCCGCAGGCCGCGGTGTGCGAACGGCAGGTAATACGCTTCGCCCGGCGCGACGGCGATGGAGATCGACACGAGATTCGCGCGCAACGGCGTGACGATGGGCGGCGCGCCGGGATCGAGCACCGTCTCGGTGTCGAAGGCGATGCTCCCTACTTCGCGGCAGCGCGCGACGAGCCGCTTCATCGCGGCGACCGTATCCACGGTCGTGTAACGCACCTCGGACACTGGGGTCGCGGCGCTCTCATCCTGTTCACGGGTGTCGCCAGTGACGGCGTCACCGGGCGCGGCCATCGGCGTCGTGTTTCCCGCGGCGGCCGCCTGCACTCCCGCCTTGCGTGCCGCGGTGGTGAACTCCAGGTGCACAAACAGGTCGCGCAGATGCGCCCAGTCGGGCGTCTCAAGCGTGAGCGCGGCAAGGTCGAGCGCGACCGGCAAATCGTCTCGAATTGTTACTAATTCCTTTGACAGGACCCCGTTTGCCCCGTACTCGCGCAGGGCGTTGCGGGCACGGGTTGGCTCGATCTCGTCCACGTGGGACAGTATGTTCTCGAGCGGACCCCATTTCGCGATGAGCTCCGTCGCGCCCTTGTCGCCGATTCCTTTCACGCCAGGGACATTGTCGGACGAGTCGCCCTTGAGCGCGAGAAAATCAATTACTCGCTCGGCGGGAACGCCGAGGCGTTCGACCACATTCTCCGTGTCGTACCACTTCTCCGTGGTGGCGCCCGGACGGCCGTGCCACGGATTGAGGATCCAGACGCCGGGGCGCACGAGCTGCGCGAAGTCCTTGTCGCCCGAGACGATCACCGCGTTGACGCCGGCGCCCACGGCCTGGCGTGCCAGCGTGCCGATCACGTCGTCGGCTTCGTAACCCTCGAGTGACAGGATGGGGATCTTGTACCCGGCCAGAAGTTCTTCGACCCGGGCCACCCCCTCGTCGAAATCCACCTGCTGTTCCGGTTCGAGGCGTTCGCGGGTTGCCTTGTACTCCGGATACAGTTCGTGCCGGAACGAGAGGCCCTTGTCGTGCACCCAGCCGAGGTAATCCGGTTTGTGCTTCTCGATGAGGCGCGCGATGAAGTCGTTGGTGCCGCGCGCGATCGAGGTGTTCTCACCGCGGCTGCTGCGCAGGGGCTGCTGGCCGAGCGCAAAGAAGGCCCGGTAGATGAGCGCATAGCCGTCAACGAGGAAGAGTCGTGGCGCCGGTGGTTGCGACATGGCTCAAAGTTGGACGGGGGGTCGGGGGAATACCAGCCAAAACGATCGCGGCCGCCTGTCCCCAAGGGGAAGGCGGCCGTGGCGCAGTGCGTGGTTCGTTCGGCTGGTCGCCGTCAGACGGTCATGACAGTCGAGGCTGCGAGACCTTTGTCGCCGGTCTTCACCTCGAACTCGACGGCCTGGCCCTCGACGAGGGTCTTGAACCCGTCCATCTGGATGGCGGAGAAATGCACGAACACATCCTCGCCGCCGTCCTGTTCGATGAACCCATAGCCCTTGGCATCATTGAACCACTTCACCTTCCCCTTCATTTCTGCCTCCTGCGCCCGGTGATCCCTCGCGTCAGCCGGCAGGGCAGCCGGCCCGCCCAATTGTCTTACGACTGCCGGTATCGGGTGTCAAGCAAGCTTTCTGTGTGGAATTGCTGGACTTTTTCACCACGGAGACACGGAGAAACGCTGAGGGCCACGGAGGAACTGCTACTTCTTGGGGGAACTGCGCGCGCCACGCAATGATCTGCGTGGCGCGATGTCGTTACCCCGAGTTGTAGTGGTCCTCCGTGGCCCTCGGCTTTTCCTCCGCGTATCCGTGGTGAAAGAGGCCAAGGCGCCACGCCGAGCTTATCGATTGACGCGGCGCTGCCAGAGGGTCTGGAACTCCATCTCGCTGGAGTTGGTCAGGCGCCAGCGATCAAAGCCGGTCTGATCGTAGAAGACCAACTGGACATTGAGCCGGCGGTATTCCCAGACTTGCGAGCGGCCGCGCGTTCCCATGCCGGCGAGTCCCTGGTCATAGATCTGGTCAGGCTCACCTAGCCCGAGGAAGACCTTGCCGCGGTCAGTCATCCAGCCCGGCGTGCCTTCTTCACGGTAGCGCGAGGCCACTTCCATCAGGCGCGTGAAATAATCGACCAGGTCCTCGTTGACCGGGGTCAGCGGACTCGAGTCGGTGGCCTTCACGAAATTGGTCCACGCCTCCGGACGCGCCTCCGGCTCCGCGTCGCGCAGCATCTTCACGCGGTATTGGGAGGTGAACCAGCGCAGGTAGACCAGCATGTCCTCGAACTTCGCGACCGGGAGACCTTCGCCAAACGTGACGAAGACGGGCGCGCGCGTCGTATCGGGCCGTCCGGTGGGCCAGATCGACACAACAGAGACCCCAATGCCGATCTTCGGCACAGGGATGTATGCCACGCCGCTGAAAATGTCTCCCCGGCGCGGCAGCGAGAGGGTGTCGCGCCAGATGAGCCGCCCGGCATCGTTGCGCGCCTCCACGGAGAGTGGCATGCGTGCGCCGTCGCCGTAACCTTCCACGTAGAGGCCGATCGTGGTGTCTCGCCCGAAAATCACCGTGGCCCGCGGATTCACCACCAGGTCCGCCACGGTCGCGCGTGACCGGCGTGGCACGACCTGCAGGTATGGCGCCGGAGTCGAGAGCGTTCCGTTCGACCCAAGACGCGGAACGACGATGAGCATCTCCTGCGAGGCCGCGCGTGCGGTCGCATCATCGCGCACCGATACCGCGAGCGCGTACTGGCCTGGGGCGAGGACAACCCCCTGCTGGAAGACGACGCTTTCGTCGAGTCGGGTGGTCTCCTTGTACGACGCGACGCGCACCACTTCATGCGCGCTGATGTCACGGACGACGGTGCCGCCCTGCCGGAGCGTGATGGTCACGCTGTATCCGGCGACGAACCGGTCGGCGTCGCGCGCGAACGCGAGGGAGGCGTTCGAGAGAGAGAGCCCGAGGGTGACGTCGGTGGAGTCCGAATTCGTCGTCGCGAGATACGAGACCGCGCCAACGAACGGCAGCGGGTTGCCGGCGGCGAGGAACCCCATCTGCGTGTACAGGCGCGATGCGTCGAACTCCGGCCCCGCGCTGGTGGGCCGGTTCGCCAGGCCGGGCTGGCGCGGGGCTGGTGCTCCGCCGGGCGGATTGGAGCGGCCACCACAGGCCGCCAGCACAAGGCACGCGCCGAGGAGGGCGCCTCGGGTCACGCGCGGCAGAAATCGGGCGTTCATTGGTCGAGGGAGCATCGGCATAATGTATCCAGTACCCCGGAAATTGGTTCTCAGAGCACCTGCGTTCCTTGCCAGCGCCGTGTCACGCCGTTAGGTTCGCCGCGTGGCTCGCGACCCCCTCGTCGGCACGACTATTGCCGGATATCTCTTGCTCGACCGCGTTGGAGAAGGTGGCACTGCCACCGTCTACAAGGCCGAGCACCCCGAACACGGTTCCGTCGCCGTAAAGGTACTGCGCGAACGTTTGCGCCAGGACCGGACGGCGGTCACCCGCTTCGTGCGTGAGGCGACGTTCGGCACACGGGTGATCCATCCCAAGGTGGTGCGCACCATCGAAACTGGCCAGTCGCCCGATGGGCTCCATTACCTCGCCATCGAATGGGCGCCGGGTGAGATCCTCGAGGGGTACGCCAAGCGAAACGCGCCGCTGCCGCCTGATGAGGTTGCCACCATCATCCAGCAGATCGCCGAAGCCGTGAACGCCGCGCATGCCGCAGGAATCGTGCATCGCGACCTGAAGCCGGAGAACCTGATGTACGATCCGGCGACGCGAAGCGTGAAACTGCTCGATTTCGGGATTGCGACCGCGACCGATGTGTCGCCGGATGAGCGGCTGACGCGGGCCGGGTTTTTTGTGGGCACGCTGATGTATGTGGCACCCGAGGCTCTGTCTGGAGAGATCGTCACGCCCGCCGCCGACCAGTACAGCCTGGCCACCATCGCGTATCTGTTGCTGACCGGCGCGCTGCCGTACACCGCGCGAACGCCACGTGAGATGTTCACGCAACTGCTTTCGCAACCGCCACTTGCGTTGAACAAGGCCAAGCAGGGCGTGATGTACTCGGCGACCGTCGAGCAAACGGTGATGAAAGCGCTCGAACGTGCGCCCCAGTCGCGGTATTCCGACGTGATGACCTTCTCCGGCGCGCTGCACTCCGCGTTGCTCGCCCCTGATGCAATAGGTGCAGGGGAAAGCGGCGGATTCTTCGGGAAGATGAAGGGGCTCTTTAAGCGAGACTAGGGTGCTTTCGGGTGCGTTTTTTCACCACGGTCGCCACGCTGGACTTTTTCACCACGGAGACACGGAGAACGACCTGAGGGCCACGGAGAACTGCACAACTAGGGGTAACGACATCGCGCCACGCAGATCAATGCGTGGCGCTCGCAGTTCCCCCCAAGAAGTTGTAGTTCCTCCGTGGCCCTCTGGCAGTTCTCCGTGCCTCCGTGGTGAAAAAGCCCCGCGCCCTATCTCGATATGGCTGGATGCGGCTCGACGAGATCGAGCGGCAGCCAGACGGTGAACGTCGCGCCGGAACCGAGATCGCTTTCCACGGTGATGTCCCCACCGAGCAGGCGCGCGAGCCGGCGGGAGATGGAGAGCCCAAGGCCGGTGCCGCGCCGAATGGAATCGCCGCGCGGACCGGCATTCACCTGTTCGAACTCCTCGAAGATCCTTTCCTGGTCACGCTCGGCGATGCCCGTTCCCGTGTCGCACACCTGCAGCGCAATGAACGCCCCGCCTTCCGCCAGCAGCGGCCGGCGGCGTGAACGCCCGGCCATCTGCGCCACCTCACCATCCGGCACACGCAGCGCGCGCACGGTGATGGTACCCTGCTCCGTGAACTTGATGGCATTGCCGAGAAGGTTCACGAGGATTTGCCGCAGATGAGTGGGATCGGTGTCCACCTTGGGCAGCGTCGCCGGCACCGCGATGCTGAAGGCGAGCCCCTTCTCGTTGAGCAGCGACTCTACCTCGCTCGCCACGTCGATGACAAACGCGCGCAGGCTGAGCGATTCGGTGGACACCTCGAGACGGCCGGCGGCAAGCTTGGACAGGTCGAGAATCTGGTCCACGAGCTCGCGTAGGTGGTTGGCGGAGGTTTCAATGCGCTCCACCGGGCCTGCCTGCCGTGCGGAGAGTTCGCCATATGCGCCGTCGCGGAGCAGGTCGATGAAGCCAACGACGGCGGCGAGCGGCGTACGCAGCTCGTGCGAAACGTTGGCCAGGAACTCGCTCTTGGCCCGATTGGCGCGCAGCAGTTCTGCAGACAGGCGCTCGAGTTCGTCGGAGCGATCGGCGATGCGTCGCGCCTGCGAGCGTTCGTGCACCAGCGCGATGATGAGCGCCGCGAGCGCCCCAAGGGCACAGACCCAGAGGACGATGCGATCGCGCCAGATCTCCGCCGCGGACGTGCCGGCCCCTCCGACGTCGAGGGCGTGGCGGGCCAGATGATCGCCGACGATCAGTCCCGCTGTCACGCACACCACGACCAAGGCGAGCGCCAGCAGCGACAGGCGCCGCCCCGGACGCCGTGCCGGCATTGACCGCTCGATCACGCTCGGATAACCTCAGCCCTCATGGATCCCCACGCCACGCTCGTTCAGATGCTTGCCCAGCGCTCCGCGCGCCGCGGCAATTTCACGCTTGCCTCCGGACGCCAATCCGACCTTTACATCGACGCCCGGCTCACCACCATGAGCCCCGACGGCCTGGCGGCCATCGGTCCGCTGGCCCTCGCGCGATTTCGCGCGCGGGGTTGGGCGCCCGATTCCGTCGGTGGGCTGACCTTGGGCGCGGACCCTGTATCATATGCGATTGCGCATGCGAGCGCTCTCGCCAAGACGCCGGTCCGCGCGTTCACGGTCAGGAAAGAAGCGAAGACGCACGGAACCGGCAAGCTGATTGAAGGACCGTTTCAGGCGGGCGACAAGGTGGTGGTGATCGAAGATGTGATCACGACCGGCGGTTCCGCGCTGAAGGCGATCGAAGCAATCAAGACGGCCGGCGGCGTGATTGTCGGCGTGCTTGCCGTGGTCGACCGTGAGGAAGGGGGACGGGAAGCGATCGAGGCGGCCGGGTACGCCGTGGAGTCGCTCGCGGGGGCCCGGGAGATCGTTTCCGCGATGGTTTAGTGTAGCACTCTGGCCTTCTTCACCACGCGCGACGCTCGGTTTTTTCACCACGGAGGCACGGAGAAATGCCGGAGGGCCACGGAGTACTGCAAACACTAGGGTAACGACAGCGCGCCACGCAGAGCATTGCGTGGCGCGCGCAGTTCCTCCAAGAAGTTGTTATTCCTCTGTGGTCCTCAGGCAGTTCTCCGTGCCTCCGTGGTGAAAAAGGCACGAGTTGTGCCACGCAAAGCTAGTTGACGAAGCGTCGGACGCCGTGCGCCAGCTTGATCACGTTGAAGTTGATCAACAGGCCCCTGCTGAAGCCGCCAAGACGCAAATACGTCAGCAGTTGGGCGCAGTGCACGGGAAGCACAGTATCGACGGCTTTCAGCTCCACCACGAGATCCCGGTCGACCACCAAGTCGATTCGCAACAGACCGTCCAACGTGGCGCCTTTGTACGAGACGGGAAGCATCACCTCGCTGGCGAAGTCGATATTTCGGGCGACTAGTTCCTGCTCCATTGCCGTGGCGTACACCGATTCAAGCAGCCCGGGCCCAAGGTGCCGATGCACCTCAATGGCCGCGCCAATTACTCGTTCGGTGAGCACGTCTGGTTCGAGCTTCAGGTCCGGCGATGGCATTGAGGTCTCAGTGGTTGGACGATAGCTCTTTCACCACGGAGGCACGGAGAACTGCCTGAGGGCCACGGAGGACTACAACTTCTTGGAGGAACCACGTGCACCGCGCAAAGTCATGCGTGGCGCGATGTCGTTACCCTAGCCGTAGTAGTTCTCCGTGGCTCTCAAGTAGTTCTCCGTGCCTCCGTGGTGAAGAAGTCCAGCGTGGTGAAAAAGCCCAGCTATGCCGCCGATTGACGCGGCCGGCCAAGGGGGCGGCCGGAAAGCGGGCGCAGGTCGAGCAACTTGTCGCGGTGCGGACGCAAGAGTTCGTCACGGAACCGGTTGAGCATGGCCTGGCCGTCGTGCGCTCGGCGAAACTCGCCCGCGGTAATGCCCAGCACGGTCTTGACGTGCCGGCCAAAACTCTGGGCCGACGAGTACTCGAGCTGGTTTGACGCATCGGCGATGCTGAGGCCCGGGTTCTCGAGCAGGCGCGCGGCGCGCACTAGGCGCGCCCAGGCGAGATACCGCTTCGGCGCCGGAAGGCCGGCGCGGAAGAACCGGCTCATCAGCGTGCTGGGCAGCACCTGCAGCGCACGCGCCAGGGTGCGGACCGTCGTCACTGGCTGACGTCCGTGAAAGAGCGCCTCGAAGAACCTCCAGCAGTCGTCCGGCGCTCCTTCGAGTTCCTCGCGCAACATCGCCAGCGCGAGACGGTCGATTTCACCGACGGCTTCGCGCGCAACAAAGTCGCGCAGGCGATGCCATCCGGTGGCGTCGCGCACGTCCACCAGGTTGCGGATGCCGCAGTTGCCCAGATTCAGCACGGCGTGTGGCGTGCTCTGGTCGACGCGCGAGAGGAGGGCCACCATCGGAACCCGCGGAAACTCGCGCACCAGTCGGGCCACGCCCGGCGCGTGGTCCGTCAGGGGTCGTCCGACCGACATGAAGACAGCAGCAGGGGCGATGCGGCGTACTTCGTGACGAAGCGCATCTACGGAGTCGTGGTGCACGGCACGATAGACGCCGCTGCCCGCCGCGTCGACACGGGGACGATCGTTGGGCTCGACCCACGTGAGCACGGCGGGAGCAAGCGACGGCGCGAAGCGAGCGGTCATGGCAGCCTCCGAGGTTGAGGTCTGCCTGCACGATTTGTTGCGCCGTCATCGCAGCGTCATCGCCTGGCGGCGTTTCCGGTCCATCTGTCACCGCTGCGGTGGGCCAGGAGGCCGGAACGTCACCTGAACCGATATCCCAAAACCCGCTTTCGAGCCTTGAAACTGCTATCTTTCGACTGGAGGTCGGTCGGCCGGACGGTCGCGTCGCGTGAAAACGCGCCGAGGAAAGTCCGGGCTCCATGGACACGCTGCCAGGTAACGCCTGGGCACATCGTAAGATGTGACGGACAGTGCAACAGAAAAGACACCGCCTTTGCGCAAGCGGAGGTAAGGGTGAAATGGTGGGGTAAGAGCCCACCGCGCGCGTGGCAACATGCGTGGCAAGGCAAACCCCAGCGGGAGCAAGGCCAAATAGGCGGCGAGCAGCAGTCCTCTGCGATCAAGACGCCGCGGGTTGGCTGCTAGAGCGTGCGGGCGACCGTACGCCCAGAGAAATGACCGTCCGGGACTTCGGTTCCGACAGAACCCGGCTTATAGGCCGGCCGATTTCCATCCCTGCTGTTGGCTTCGTGCCTCAGCAGGGATTTCTCTTTGTGCGCCACGCTGGGCTCTTTCACCACGGAGGCACGGAGGAAAAGCGGAGGGCCACGGAGAAACTGCACCTTCTTGGGGGAACTGCGCTCGCCACGCCAGAGCATGTTTGGCGCGCTGTTGTTACCCCAAGTTGTAATAGTTCTCCGTGGCCCTCAGCCTTTCCTCCGTGCCTCCGTGGTGAAGAAACCCCGCGCTTGTGGGGTAGTTATCCAAACCCGCGGAGATCATCTTCTGGATATGACACAACCTCGTAGCCTCGTACTCGTGCTGGCGGTTGCGCTCTCGGCGTGCGTTTCGGGGGGCGGAGGGCGAGCGGTGCCGACGACGCCGGTGACGACGGCGGCGGGGGTTGTGCTGAACACGAGCGGGCCGTGGACGGTCGGCGTTCCGGCGCGATCAGAGAAAGTGATCATCACCACCGATGCAACCGTGGTGATCTCGGGCGACACGGTGGTGCGCACCGATACGGTGAAAGCCACGCTTGCCGCGTCGTACACCTGGACCGCACGAGCGCCACGGAAGGTCGATGGCCAGCTGACGGATTATCGTGTCGCGGTGGGTGCGTCCGTTCCTGCTACGCCGGCGGGATTGCGGCTTGCACGTCCGTTCTCGGCGACGGCTACGCCGACTTCAAGCGCGCTTGGCTTCACGCTCCCCACGGAGGCCTCCGCGTGCACCGACCCGGCGCTGAGCTCCGTGCAGGGCCTGCAGGATGCGTGGGCGGTCGTGCCGACGACGCTGTCAGTCGGTCAGCAGTGGACCGACACGGTACACACCCTGTCGTGCCGCGATCGGGTCCCGCTGCGCGGCACGAGCGTGCGCCGGTTCGTGGTGCGGCGCGCGGAAGTCGAGAACGGGCAGCGGGTGCTTGTCGTCGTTGAACGCTCGGCGCGCGGTCGGCTGACTGGCGAAGGCGACCAGTTCGGCGAGAAGGTGACGATCGCCGGCGAGTCGAGCGGGAGCATCACGTACCTCTTTGATCCAGCGGCCGGTCACTTCGTCCGCGCGTCAGGCAGCTCTTCGCTGTCGTTCTCCCTCAGAAGCAGCCGGCGTTCTCAGAGCGTGCGGCAGAGCTCGGTGCTTACGCTCACGTGGTGAACTTGGTTTGGTGTGGCACAATGCCTTTTTCACCACGGAGACACGGAAGAGCACGGAGGGCCACGGAGGACTGCTGCAACTGGGGTAACGACATCGCGCCACGCAGACTATTGCGTGGCGCGCGCTGTAACCCCAAGAAGTTGCAGTCCTCCGTGGCCCTCAGCCTTTCCTCCGTGCCTCCGTGGTGAAAAAGCCTAGTCGACGAGCCGCAACGGCATCAGCAGGCAGAGATACTTGGCCGGGTCGTTCCAGCCCTCCGGTTCGATGGTCGCTGCGCGCTCGGGAGCCTTGAAGCTGACCTTCACTTCGTCGGTGGGGAGGAAGCGCAGGATCTCGAGCAAGTACGCCGCGTTGAAACCGATCTCGAGGGGGTCGCCGTTGTAACGGATCGCCATCTCGTCCTGGGCTTCGCCAAGATCGGGGGTGGAGACGTTGAACTTCAGCATCCCGGCGTTGAACGACAGACGAATGCGGTGCGTCTGGTCGGAGGCAACCACCGACATGCGCTTCAGCGCGCTGATGAACGCGGCCTTGTCGATGGTGACGATCTTATCGTTGTCCTTGGGGATGACCTGATCGTAGCTGGGATACGGCCCTTCAATGAGGCGCGTGAAGACGGCGGTGAACGGCGAGCGGAAACCAAGGTGGTTCTCGCCCTGCGCGACTTCGAGCTCTTCTTCGGCCGGGAAGAGCCGGCGAATCTGCTCGAGCGCCTTCGGTGGGATGATGAGGTCCGCATGATCGCCCGTGCCGCGCACGGGGACTTCCATCTTCGCCAGGCGATGGCCGTTGGTGGCGACCATCCGCATCACGTCAGCACGCAGTTCCCAAAGAACGCCGTTGAGAATGGGCCGGCTTTCTTCGGTGGAGGCGGCAAAGGCGGTGTGCGCGATGAGCTTCTGCAACTCACCTGACGGAATCCGGATGCTCTTGTCGAAGTTCACCGCGGGGAACGACGGGAACTCGGACTTCGGGAGTCCAAGCAACTTGAACTTCGAGCGACCACACTCGAGTGAGATGCGCTGATCCCCCGACGACGAAATGCGCACCGGCGCCGCGGGCAGCTCGCGCGCGATTTCAGAAAGCTTCTTGGCGGGGATCGTGATCGCGCCGGCTGATTCCACGTCGGCCGTCACTTCCGTTGACACCGCGATATCGAGATCGGTGCCCGAAATGCGAATTCCCTTGTCCGTGGTTTGGACAAGCAGGTTGGCCAGCACCGGCAGCGTCGTCTTTGTAGGAACCGACGAAGCCACGGCGTTCAACCCTTCCTGCAGCTTCTCGCGAGAGATCGTGAACCGCATACCTAGTGGGTGTGCTGAGGGTCACGTGGGGATTGGCACGAACTCCTTAACCAATCCATAGGAATTTGAAAAACGTGGCGGTAGTAGTAGTAGCGTGTGGAAAGTGGAAAAGCAATACAAGTGGTTCATTTACTTGCACTTTCCTGCCTTCCGGTCTCGTTGAATGGCTGTGGATTCGTGCGGGTCTAATGGGTGGAACATATGTCACATAGGGGCTGTCCGCTGGCCGATGTTCACCAATGAGTATGACGCACAGTTTCCCTCACCTTTTCCACACGCCCCCGGAACACGGCGTCTTCCTTGGCCATGTCCGCTACGCGCTCCAACGAGTGGATGACCGTCGAATGGTCACGGCCGCCAAAAGCGGCGCCGATCTCGACGAGTTGGAGGCCGTGGATTTCGCGCGTGAGGTACATGGCAACCTGGCGCGGAACGGTCAGGACCTTGGTTCGCGTCTTGGAGGTCAGTCCATCCACCGTTACCCCCCACTCGGCGGCCACGGCTTGCTGGACCTGATGCACCTTGTCCTGGCGGGTGGTGCGGGGCGGGGCGGCGGCCTCGGCGGAGCGGATCTTGTCGCGCAGCGCCTCACGGGCGAGGTCAACGGTCACCACGCGATGCCGGAGCGACGAATAGGCGAGGAGTTTGATGATGGACCCCTCAAGCTCGCGCACGTTGGCCTGGACGTGATCGGCGATGAAATGCAGGACCTCGTCGGGGATGGTGTGCTCGAGGTGATCCATCAGCGCCTTGCGGCGCAGGATGGCGATGCGGTGCTCGAGGTCAGGGGCCGAGACGTCGGCGACCATTCCCCACTCGAAGCGGCTCTTGAGGCGGTCCTCGAGTCGCGGAATCTCCGAGGGAGGACGATCAGAAGTCAGGACGATCTGGCGTCCCGCCTCGTAGAGCGCGTTGAAGGTGTGAAAGAACTCTTCCTGCGTCTGCTGCTTGCCGGCGAGCACGTGCACGTCGTCGACCAGCAAGAGATCGGACTGCCGGTAACGACGCTTGAACTCGTTCATCGAGCGGGTCTCGATGGAGTTGATGACGTCGTTGAGGAATTGCTCAGCGGTGATGTAGGTGACCCGCACGCCCGGGTCGCGCTGGATGATGCGGTGCGCGATGGCCTGCATGAGGTGAGTCTTGCCCAGCCCGGTGGCGCCGTAGATGAAGAGCGGGTTGTAGGAGGTGGCCGGGGCTTCGCCGACCGCGGCAGCAGCGGCCGCCGCAAGTTCGTTGGACTTGCCGATGACAAAGTGGTCGAACGTGTACCGTTCGTTCAACTGGCTCAATACAACGGTATTATCTACCGATACTGGCTCTATGCTGGCTCCATTCTGTGGAACAAACAGGTCCATTTGCGAGCGCGTCCGGCGCTCATCCTGGACTTTCAGGACGAGCTGAACGGGATGGCCGAGGCAGATTGGAGCGAGGCCTTCGAGGTACTGCGAGTGTTTGGACGAAACCCAATCGACCGCAAATTGGTCGGGGGCGGCGAGCGTCAGCCGTTGGTCGTCGAATTCGAGCGCAGCCAGCGGCGCGAGCCACTGGTCGATGGTATGGGCGGGGATATGGTCGCGCGCGCGATCGAGCAGGCGAGCCCAGGCGTCGCTGGGGGAAAGACTCATCGTTCTACAACAAGAGGATAGAGCAGAGACTGATCTGGCTGGCTTCGGTGTGGCTAGCTGGACTTTTTCACCACGGAGGCACGGAGGACTGATGAGGGCCACGGAGGACTACAAGAAACTGGGGGTAACGACAGCGCGCCGAGCAGAAATTGGAGTGGCAAGCGCAGTTCCCCCAAGAAGTCGCAGTTCTCCGTGGCCCTCTATGAACCTCCGTGTCTCCGTGGTGAAAAAAGCCGCGGACCCACGAGGGAGCCGAGGTTATGAGCCCGATGTGGAAAAGTCAACGCTCGTGAGTCCAAACCAGATTGGCTGACTTGACCTATCTCCATCTCGCGACTACGTTTAGCGTTCTGTCTACGAAGTGAAGCCACGCATTTTGGAGTTTATATGGGCAAGCCGACCTACCGTCCACGGAACAAGCGCCGCATCAAGACGCACGGATTCCGTGCCCGGATGGAAACCAAGTGGGGGCGCGAGGTGCTCAGCCGCCGCCGCAAGAAGGGGCGGAAGAGCCTCACTGTGAAGCTCCCGTCGAAGTACGCCGGCGCCTAATCGCCTTCGCCTCACTCGCGCGTCGCGACTGACCCGCGAACGAGAGCTCGAGGCCGTACGTGTTCAGGGGAAGCGAATTCGCACCGCGCAGCTCGAGGTGCGACACATCGCTTCCCCTCTGCATGGCCCTCGCATCGGAGTGGTTGTGCCCCGCTTCGGCCATTCGGCGGTGGATCGAAACACGGTGAAACGGCGGTTGCGGGAGTTGGCGCGAACGGAACTGCTGCCAGCCCTCGGGGCTCTTGATGTCGTCATTCGCGCGAACCCGACGGCGTACGCGGCGAGCTTCGACGAACTGCGCACAACGCTTCGGCAGGTGCTGAAGAAGCTGCCACCAGGCGGTCCGGAGGGGGCCGAGTGAAACTCCTGCTGATCCTCCTCGTTCGTGGTTACCAGGTGGCGTTGTCGCCGCTGCTGC
This sequence comes from Gemmatimonadaceae bacterium, assembly GCA_036504815.1. Classification (NCBI taxonomy): domain Bacteria; kingdom Pseudomonadati; phylum Gemmatimonadota; class Gemmatimonadia; order Gemmatimonadales; family Gemmatimonadaceae; species Gemmatimonadaceae bacterium. The sequence goes on from DASXUN010000021.1 coordinate 281,599, forward strand.
CGGCGGCGTGTCGCTATTATCCAACCTGTTCTCACTATGCCATCGAAGCGCTGGAGAAGCATGGCGCTTTGCGTGGTGGGTGGCTCGCGCTGAAGCGCATAGCGCGCTGTCATCCGTTCCGGCCGGGCGGCTACGACCCGGTGCCCTGACGAGCACGCACACCGCCGATGGATAAGAAGCTCTTTCTCGCGTTTACGCTTTCGGGGCTGGTGATCGTCGCCACGCCCTACCTGTTTCCGCGTCCCAAGGTTGCGCCGCCGGCGGCGGCTGCCGTTGTCGCTGACAGCGCGGCCGCGACACAGGGCGCCGCCACGGTCGCACCGGCGACAGCCCCAGCGCCCGGCGCGTCAAGCGGGGCGATCGGGGCGGCACAACAACTAACCGCGGGCACGGGCACAGGCACGGGCCCGACGGTAGCCTCCGCTCCTGCGATGGCAGCCGCCGAAACGGTGACCGTCAACACCGCCGTGAACCACATCCACTTCTCGACGCTCGGTGCGGCGCCAATTGAGGTGGAACTGCCAGGGTTCACGAGCCTGGGGGCGAAGAAGGGCCCGGTTTCGATCCATCAGCGCAATGAGCCACTGCTGCGCTATCGTCTGCTCACCGGACGCGACACGATCGATCTTTCGAAGGTGCTCTTCACGCCGACGCGCAGCACGCAGGCGAACGGCGCGCAGGAGTTGACGCTCCATGCGGTGAGCGGCGCCGTCGATGTAACGCTGCACTACTCAATTGCCCCGCAGAATTTCCTGACCACGGTGCGGGCGACGGTACACGGCGCCGCGCCGCCGGCCTTCCTGCTGGCCGACCTGCCGACTGGGTTCGTGTCGCAGGAAGGGGACACGCTGGGCGATATCAACTCGCTGGCGTACGCGGTAAAGCCGCAGAAGGGAAGCGCGAAGGGGATTCCGTTCCGGAAACTTGATCCCGGCGAACAGCGGCTCGAGGCGGGGCCGATGTACTGGGCGATCGCGAAGAACAAGTACTTCCTCGTCGGGATGCTGGCGCAGGAGAAGGCGCCGACCATTGCCGAGGTGAACTTCACGGGCGGCACGCGCACGCAGAAGCTGGCGACGCGTGGACAGGCGACGGCGGTGCTGCCGCTCGCGGCCGACGGGACGACAACGTTCGATCTCTATGTGGGGCCGCAGGAATGGGAGCGCATGCGCGCGCTCGGCCGCGACTTCGAGAACGCGAACCCGTACGGCGGCTTCCTGCAGGGGGTGGTGCAGCCGTTCGCGACCATCGTGATGCGCGCGCTGCTCTGGATGAAGCGCACCACGCAGATGAACTACGGCTGGGTGCTGATCATCTTTGGCGTGGTCATCCGATTGCTGATGTGGCCGCTCAACCAGAAGGCGATGCGCGCGAGCCTCAAGCTGCAGGTGCTGCAGCCGGAGCTGCAGGCGCTGCAGGCGAAATACAAGAGCGACCCGCAGAAGCAGCAGCAGGAGATCATGAAGCTGTATTCCGAGCACGGGATGAGCCCGCTCAGCCCGCTGCTCGGCTGCCTGCCGATGCTGCTGCCGATGCCGATCTTGTTCGCGCTGTTCTTCGTCTTCCAGAACACCATCGAATTCCGCGGCGTGTCGTTCATGTGGCTTCCGGATATCTCGCTCAAGGATCCGCTCTACGTCCTCCCGTTGCTCATGGGCGCGTCGATGTACGTGCTGAGCTGGATCGGCATCCGCAATGCACCGCCGAACCCGCAGGCGAAGATGATGGCGTACCTCATGCCGGCGATGATGACGTTCTTCCTGATCAACTTCGCGTCGGGGCTGAACCTGTACTACACGGTGCAAAACCTGGCGGCGCTGCCGCAGCAGTGGATGATCGCAAGCGAGAGACTGAAGAAGACAAAGACGGGGTGATATTCCACGGGCTCTTTCATCACGGAGACCGGAGCGCGCGGAGTTGCACGGAGGCTGCAAATACTTGAGTAACGACGGCGCGCCGCGCAGGGTTCTGCGTGGCGCGCCGTGTTCTTTGAGACTACAGCGCGCGCAGTGCGCTCCCTGGCCACCATGGCCGAGGTAAATTGACGCATGCCGCTCAGGGCCGATGACACCATTGTGGCGTGCGCCACCGCTGCGGGGCGCGGAGCGATCGCGGTCGTGCGGCTCAGTGGGCGCGACGCGCTGGCCATCACCCGGCGCGTGGCGGTGCCGGTGCCGATGGGGGCCCGCGCGGTGGTGCTTTCATCGCTGCACGCGCCCGACACACCCGCGCAACTGATCGACCACGGGCTGGTGACCTGGTTTCAGGCGCCGCATTCATACACCGGCGAGGATGTGGTGGAGTTCGCCGTACACGGCGGATCGCTGGTCAGCGCGCTGGTAGTCGAGGCCTGCGTATCGGCCGGGGCTCGGCCCGCGCTCCCTGGCGAATTCACCGAGCGCGCGGTGCTGCACGGGAAGCTGGATCTCGTGCAAGCCGAGGCGGTGGCGGACCTGATTGATGCCCGGACCCGCGCGGCTCACCGTGCGGCGGTCCGCCAACTGGATGGTGCGTTTTCCGGGCGCCTTGGCGCCTTGCGTGATGCCCTATTGCAGGTGGACGCCCTGATTGCGTATGACATCGACTTTCCGTCGGAGGATCACGGGCCGCTGAGCCGCACGCGCGTCGTCGCCGCGTGCGATGAGGTCATCGCACAGGTGGAGCGGCTCCTGGCGACATTGCCGGCAGCGGCACTCGGCCGGGATGGCGCGCTGGTGGTGCTGGCCGGACCGCCGAATGCCGGCAAGAGCGCCCTGCTCAACGCGCTGGTGGGCGAGGCGCGCGTGATCGTCAGCGAAGTGCCAGGGACGACGCGCGATGCCGTCGAGGTCCTGGTGGACGACTCGCCATATCCCCTGCGCCTTGTGGACACAGCGGGACTCCGCGCAAGCGGCGATGTGCTGGAGCGCATGGGCATCGAAGTCAGCGAGCGATATCTCGCGCAAGCGCACGTGGTGCTGGCGTGTGCGGAGACACCGGAGGCGCTCGCGGCGACCGTGGAGGCGGTGAGGCACCTGACCGTCGGGGTGGTGATTCCCGTGACGACGAAGCGCGACCTTCGAGCCTCCTCGTCACGGAGGCCGGCGCACAGCGTTCCGTCCGGAGGCGGGAATTCTGTCGACGAGACGGCGGTCAGTTCCGTAACGGGTGAGGGGCTGGATGTGCTCCGCGCGGCGATCCGAAAGGCGCTCACCGATCAGGTTGCACCGCCAACGGACGAGATCCCCCTCATCACGCGGGCGCGGCATGAAGCAGCGCTGAAGCGGGCGACGGAGGAATTGCGCGCGTTTCGATGGGCTTGGGAGGCCGAAACACTGCCCGCACCAGTGGCGGCGACGCATCTGCGGGCCGCAGTTACCGCGCTCGAGTCACTGATCGGGGCGGTCGACGTGGATGACGTACTGGAACGGGTCTTTCGGACGTTCTGTGTCGGGAAGTAAGGGATCCTTCGTGAGCGATGGATCCTGACCGCGAAGCCGGAGCGCGGTAGTTACGCCGTTCTGGCCACCATCTCTTCCGGTGCCATCCCGAGCAGCTCCTGTGCCGACATTCGGAGACATCTGGCGATCCCGTGTTCGGTAATGGCGTCCTCAACGAGCCGCGCGCCCAGAAAATATCCGGCCCGTTCCGGGATCACATACCGATCGATAGTACGCGCATCGTCGCTCATTCCACCAGAAAGCCAGCGCAGGCGCAGGCCAAGGGCGGCGTGGTCCAGCTCTTCAGCCACGGAGCGGAACAGAATCGGCTCCATCTCGCGCGTGCGCACGTACTGGCGACGCTGGAAGCCAAAATATTCCCACGGCGCATGACCAGGGCTAAGCAGGCGCGCGGCCTGCACGGCGAGGCCTTCGTTCACCAGATGCTCACGCAGGGCTACGTGCCGGCCGGTTTCCCAGTAAGAATAGTAGCCGCCCTGCTCACCGATGAACTGTTTCATGGCGCTGCGGCTCTTCGGCGACGTGTATCGCACTGCGTGTGCGAGCTCATGCGATAGCCACATCGGGAGCAATTCAGGCTCGAGTCCGAGTCCACGGGTTGACGTGTTCGCGACGCCCGTAAAATGCTCGAGACAGGCAAAGGCAAGCCCCTTGCCGCCAACGACCAATTCGCCGGCGTTGGCGCCGCCCACGCCGACCATGAGAACGACGTCCACTCGTGAGTCCAACTCAAAGAGCGCTGCGCACTGCTCCTCGGCAGAGCGCGCCAGCACTGCAATGTCCACGCGGTCGAGCATCGCGCGCAGGTCGTCACGGTCAGCGTACACCGCCTCACGCACGACATCCTGGAAATGCGGACCGCTTGGATCGAGCACGTAATTGTGCCAGTACGCCTCGAGCAGCGGGCGATGCGTTTCGAAGTAGCGCTGGTAGGCTGCCACCGGATCGGTGCTTTGCAGGACCGTCAAGAAGTCCGGGACGAGATTGATGAGCATCGTCTGGGGTAGCGGCGCGTCGCGGTCAGCGATCTTCGAGAAACTTCGCGACGTTCGGCAAGATAGGACCGCACGTGAGTGCGAACAAGGGCACGGGTTACCAAACCAGAGACGCCCAGAAGGGAACGGAGGTCACATCTTCAAGGGCATCGCGAGCACACCGACGGCGGCTACTTTGTGCCGAAGAGCCGATCGCCCGCGTCGCCAAGGCCTGGGAGGATGTAGCCGTTCTCATTGAGCTCGCGGTCGAGCGACGCAGCGAAGACGGGGACGTCAGGGTGAGCGGTGACGAGCTTTTCGGCGCCCTCGGGGGCGGCGACGAGGCACATGAAGCGAATGCGACGTGCGCCGGCCGCCTTGAGATTGGCGATGGCGTCCACGGCGGACCCGCCGGTGGCGAGCATGGGGTCGAGCACGAAGACATCGCGCTGGCCGAGGTCGGGCGGGACCTTGAAGTAGTACTCAATGGGCTCGAGCGTCTCGTGGTCGCGGTAGAGACCGATATGACCCACGCGGGCCGACGGCATCAGCGCCCTGATGCCGTCCACCATTCCCAGTCCGGCGCGCAGGATGGGGACCAGCACCGGCTCGTACCCCTTGAGGCGCTGAGCCTGCATGGTCTCCAACGGAGTCTCGATGGTCACCGGCTCGAGCGGTAGGTGCCGCGTCGCCTCGAAGGCCATCAACATGGCGATTTCGTCAACCAACTCCTTGAAGAGCTTGGTGGGCGTGGACTTGTCGCGCAGGATCGACAGCTTGTGCTGGATCAGCGGGTGTTCAATGACGGTGAGCGCCATGGGCGGAGAGGGCTCGAGGTGGTGACCATCCGGCGCAAAGCTAGTATCTTCGCGGGCATGAAAGAATACCAAGCCGTAATCCTCCGCGTCGCCGACCGCGTGCGCGACGATGAAGACGCGCTGACCGACCTGCTGAACGAGCGCAGCCGCGGCGGCTGGGAGCCCGCAATGATGTCGCAGGACAACCAGCGCATCACGGTGATCTTCCAGCGACAGGCGACGAACGACACCAAGTAACCCGGAGATCGCGCCATGCAACTGACGGTGCAGGGGGCGGCCCGCGAAGTCACCGGGTCGTGCCATGTGGTGCAGGTGCACGGCAAGACGATCCTGCTCGACTGCGGCATGTTCCAGGGGCGCCGCAGCGAGGTGCAGCGAAAGAACCTGACCCTGCCGGTGCCCATAGAGCAGATCGACGCGGTGGTGCTGTCGCATGCGCACATCGATCACTCGGGGCGGCTGCCGCTGCTGGCGCGCAACGGCTACAAGAAGGCGATCCACGCCACGCACGCGACCGCCGACCTGTGCGAGCCGATGCTCATGGACTCGGCCCACATCCAGGAGAAGGACGCGGAGTTCCTGGCCAAGCACAAGCGCGAGTATTTCGAGCCGCTGTACGGCATTCGCGACGCGCAGCGCACCGCCGAACTGATGGTGTCGCACGATTACGGCGAACGGTTCGAAGTGGCGCCGGGGATCTTCGTGGTCTTCTCCGAGGCGGGGCACATCCTGGGTTCGGCGTCGATCACCGTTGAGTTCACGGAAGGCACACAGACGCGGCGGCTGGTCTTCTCGGGCGACATTGGCCGGTCAGGACTGCCGATCATTCGCGACCCGCAACCGCCGGAAGGGGCGGATTGGGTGCTGATGGAGTCGACGTACGGCAATCGCGATCACGGCACGGTGGAAGACGCCCGCGCGAAGCTGGCGCAGGTGGTGCGCGAAACCGCCGCGCGCGGGGGGCGCGTGCTGGTGCCAGCCTTTGCGGTGGGACGCACACAGGAACTGGTATACGACCTGCATCAACTGGCCGAGGCGGGGGAGATCCCGAAACTCCCGATCTACATCGACAGCCCGCTGGCGACGAAGGCGACGGCGGTGTTCGAGAAGAACACCGATGTGTTCGACCAGTCGGAGCGGTTCGTGCGCAGCCACAACGGGAAGTCGCTGTTCCAGTTTCCGCTGCTGCGGTATACGCCGGAGGCCGAGGACTCGAAGAAGCTCTCGCAATCAGCGGGGCCAATGGTGATCATCTCGGCGTCTGGGATGTGCGAGTCGGGGCGGATCGTGCACCACCTGCATCAGGGGGCGAGCAATCCGCGCAATACGATCCTGATCGTCGGGTTCCAGGCGGAACACACCTTGGGACGGCGCATCGTGGAGCGGCGCGAGGTGATCAAGACCTTTGGCGAAGAGGTGCCGCTGAAGGCGCAGGTCGCGGTGCTCAACGGGTACAGCGCGCACGCCGACCGCACCGAGTTGGCGGCGTGGCTGAAGGGCGTGCGGGCGACGTCACCGCGGCTCAAGGACGTATTCCTGGTCCACGGCGAACCAGAGGCGCAGGACGCGTTCGCCGAACAGCTGCGGGCGGGCGGGTATCGGGTACACGCGCCTGTGATGGGGGAGCATATCTCGCTCGGCTGAGTTCTTGTGCGCTTTCGGCTGGGCTTTTTCACCACGGAGGCACGGAGAACTGCTTGAGGGCCACGGAGGCTGCAACTGCAACTTCTTGGGGGAACTGCGCGCGCCACGCATAGATCTGCGTGGCGCGATGTCGTTACCCCAGTTGTAGCAGTTCTCCGTGGCCCTCCGTGCTCCTCCGGGTCTCCGTGGTGAAAAAGGCTAGCAATGGGGTACCTGTGCCAGCGTGCCGGGCCCAAATTCAGCGGCATGCAACTGCCGCTTGAGTCGTATCGTCTCCCCAACGGACTGCTGGTGACGCTGTCGGAGGATCATTCCGCGCCGGTGGTGGCGGTGAACCTCTGGTACCACGTGGGCTCGGCCAACGAGCGTCCGGGGCGTACGGGATTTGCCCACCTGTTCGAGCACATGCTCTTTCAGGGCTCGGCGAACGTGGGGGCCAACGAGCACTTCGAGCTAATCCAGCGCGCTGGCGGGACGCTGAATGGATCGACCTGGCTGGAGCGCACGAACTACTTCGAGACGGTGCCGTCGCATCATCTCGAACTCGCGCTCTGGCTCGAAGCGGATCGGATGGGGGCACTGCTCCCGGCGATGACACAGGAGAAGCTGGACACGCAGCGCGACGTGGTGAAGAACGAGCGGCGCTGGTCGGTGGACAATCAGCCGTATGGCACGTGGTGGGAGCGGCTGCCGGCGTTGTGCTTTCCGCCGGAGCATCCGTTCCATCACTCGCTCATCGGCTCGATGGAAGACCTGAGCGCCGCAAGCCTCGACGACATCGCCGAGTTCTTCCGGACGTATTACACGCCCGACAACGCGGTGCTGACGATCGCCGGCGACTTTGACGGTGCGCAGGCGAAGGCACTGGTCGAGAAACACTTCGGGCCTATTCCTCGCGGAACGGGGCGGCCGGCGCTGCCGCCGATGGATGTGCCGCGGACGTTCGGCGGATGGTCGCGCGAGGTGGTGGAAGATGATGTGATGTTGCCGCGTCTTTTCCTCGCCTTCCGCGCGCCGGTCTTTGGCACCCCCGCGTACTTCGCGGGGAGCCTGTGTGCCGCTGTGCTGGGCCAGCGGCGCGGAAGCCGGCTCTACCGGGCCCTGGTGCGCGAGCAGGAAGTCGCGAGCGACGTGAGCGCATTCACGTGGGACCTGGCGAAGGGAGCCGACCTCTTCGTGGCGGATGCCACGGCCCGTCCAGGCACCGATGCGGCGACGCTCGAAGCGGCCGTGGTTGCCGAAGTGGACCGGCTGCGCGCGGAAGGTGTTCGCGCGGACGAGATCGAGCGGGCCAAGGCGCTGCTTGAGACAGACTTCGTGTCGGCGATGCAGACGGCCGGCGACCGGGCCGATGCAATCTCGAAATTCGCGACGCTGCTGGGCGATGCGTCGCTCGTGAACACGCAACTGGAGAAGTACCGCGCCGTGAGCGCCGAGGATGTGACTGCCTTCGCGCGCGAATATCTCGGCGAGGACAATCGAGTGTCTCTGGTGTATGTGCCACGCGCCGGTGCGGAGGAGACCCCATGAACGCGCCGCGCCCCCGGCCCGGCATTCCGGGTCCCTATGAGTTTCCGCAGTCAACGAAGTTCACGCTGGCCAATGGCCTGCGCGTCATCGTCGCGCCAATGAATCGACTGCCGCTGGTGTCCGTCATCGCGGTGGTTGATGCCGGCGCGTCCGGCGATGTCGCTGGACACGAAGGGCTGGCGATGCTCACCGCGTCTGCGTTGTCGGAAGGGACGGTGGATCGCGACGGACCGTCGCTCGTCGAAGCGCTCGAGCGGCTCGGAACGACCATCGAAAGCGGTGCCGATTGGGACGAGGCGTCGGTTCAGTTAACGGTGACGCCATCGCGGCTCGAGGACGCGACGGCGCTGCTGGCCGAAGTGCTGACGGCGCCGCGCTTTGCGGAAGGGGACGTCAACCGGCTCAGGGCAGAGCGGCTGGCCGAACTGTTGCAGCAGCGCGTCGAGCCCCGCGGCCTCGCTGACGAACGATTTGCGCGGGTGGTGTATGCGCCGAATTCGCGGTATGCGCATCCGTCGGGCGGCACACCGGCGTCGGTGCGCGCGCTGACCGTGGAGCAGGTGCAGGACTTCTATGCGGCGCGTTTCAGCGGGGCGACCACCACGCTGATCGTCGTTGGCGACGTGACGCCCGAGCGGGTTCGACCGATCGTCGAGCGATACCTGGGCACGTGGTCGCGACCGCTGCAGGCGACGGCTGAGGTACAGGCCACCGGCCGCGCACGCACGCGGGACGTCCACGTGGTGTCGAAAGCCGATGCGCCGCAGTCGGAATTGCGCGTGGGACATGTGGGGCTGCCGCGCACACATCACGACTATTTCCCGACGGTCGTCATGAACGCGGTGCTGGGCGGGCTCTTCTCGTCGCGCATCAACCTGAACCTGCGCGAGCGGCACGCGTACACATACGGCGCACACTCCGGGTTCGACTGGCGCCGCGCGGCGGGACCGTTCGTGGTGGGGACGGCGGTGAAGACCGAGGTGACCGATGCCGCCGTGCGCGAGATCCTGCTGGAGATCGACCGCATTCGCGAAGCGCCGGTGAGCACCGACGAACTCGACCTGGCGACGAAATATCTTGCGGGCGTCTTCCCGATTCGCTACGAAACGACCGGTGCCGTCGCGTCGGCGCTGGCCCTGTCGACGGTCTACGGCCTGCCGGATGACTACTTCAGCACCTATCGTGACCGCATCACCGCGGTCACGCGCGACGACGTGCTGCGCGTGGCGCGCGCACACCTGCACCCTGAATCGATGCAGATACTCGCCGTCGGCAATGCCGACGCGATCACTGAACCGCTGGCTGCCTTGCACCTGGGGACACCGTCAGTGACTGCGGCTGACGAAGGAGAGGACGGATGACGGAGCAGACCGGAACGGTGAGCAGCCGGAACATCTTCACGGGACGCGTAGTGACGCTGAACGTCGACCAGGTGCGCTTCCCCGATGGCCGCGTGGGTGAACAGGAGATCATCCGGCACACGGGGGCGAGCGTCGTGGTGCCGTTCCTGAGTGATCCGCACGGCGCAGATCCGCAGCTGCTCCTGGTGCGGCAGTATCGTTACGCGAGCAACGGCTACCTGTACGAACTGCCGGCTGGGCGCCCGAATCCGGGCGAAACTCCCGCCGAATGCGCGGCGCGTGAGCTGCGCGAGGAGACGGGGTGCGTGGCCGAGCACCTGGAGCCGTTGCTGTCGGGGTATACGACGCCGGGCTTCACCGACGAGAAACTGCACCTGTTTGTCGCGCATGGCATCACGCGCCATGAGACGAAGTTCGATGCCGACGAGTATGTGGAGGCGTTTCCGGTGACGATGTCGAAGGCGCTGGAGATGGTACGGAAGGGGGAGATTGAGGATTTGAAGACGGGGATGGGGATACTGTATGTGGCGGGGTTCTACTGCGGGGGGTAGGAACGGGGAGGGGGTAGAGGCCAAGGGACGAGGGACGAGTGCAGGAACGGGAGACTTCGCCAGTGTCCTCTAAATGGGACGCTGACTTCTAACAAAACAGACAGAATTTACTAAGATGCATATTGGCAAGTCATTGTATTTCAATGACTTGCCATTCTTATAGGCCGTCATCTGAGGTGGTACGGACCCTGCACTACTGAGGAGGCAGAAGATGGTCTCGCCCCTCAGGAGGAGCAGATGCGACAGACGGCCCTCAAGGTTCAGCCTGTTGTTCCGTTCAGGAAAGCGGATCTGCAAACGCTCGATGACAATCAGCTGGTCACCTCATACTTGGACGGTGTCAGCTTTGCCTTCGACGTGCTGGTCGAGCGCTATCAGACGCGGCTGCTGAACTTCGTGTACCGCACCGTGGGTGACCGGGAACGCGCCGAGGACCTGGTGCAGGAAGTCTTCATCCGCGTGCACCGGCACCTTGCCCGCTTCGACCGGTCGAAGAAGTTCTCGACGTGGATCTACACGATCGCGTCGAACCTGGCGAAGAACGAACTCCGGAACCGGGCGCGGAATCCGCTGGTCTATTTCCAGACGATGACGTCGGGGTGGGAAGATGAGGATCGGCCGCTCGAGTTCGAGGATACCTCGGCTCGCCCGGACGATGCCTTCGATCGCCGACACCTGCGGGAGCTGGTAGACGCCGCCGTGCGCCGGTTGCCGGCGCATCACCGGCAGGTCTTTGTCCTGCGGGAGCTGGATGGGCGGTCCTACGAAGAGATCGCCGAGATGACCAACTGCAACCTCGGCACCGTGAAGTCGCGGCTGAATCGGGCCCGGGCGGCGTTCGCCGAGATCGTGGGGCCGGTGCTCTAGCTGGCCTTTTTCACCACGGAGGCACGGAGAGCTGCCTGAGGGCCACGGAGGACGGCAACTTCTTGGGTTACAACGTGCGCCACGCGGTTCTTTGCGTGGCGCGATGTCTTTACCCCCAGTTGTGGCCGTTCTCCGTGGCCCTCCGCGTTTCTCCGTGCCTCCGTGGTGAAAAAGGCCAGCTTGGACGGCCCGGAACCCTGTGAACGGCGGCGGGTATCGAAGGTCGATGCCTCACCGCCTTTCGCTTTCCTGCCGCCAGTTCCGGGCTCAGCACGTCGAGTACGTCGACGGATTCCTCGCCGGTGATCTCCTGCACGCGTGCGAGACGCACCTTGACGAGTGCTCCGTCTGTCGGCGGCAGGACGTAATGGTGCGGCGCTCACTGATCGCCCTGCAGGCACTCCCGGTCATCGAGCCTTCCGCCGATTTTCACCGGCGGCTGTGTGACCGGCTGGCGAACGATACGATGCATTACGCGCCGGCTGTCCCGCCGCGCGTCCGATGGGGTGTGACGGTCGCAATCCTCGCGGCCTCGGTGGCCCTGCTCATTGCCGCACCGCCCCAGCCGCGCGGAGCACATCCCTCCGGCGTTACGATCGTACAGGCTCCCGTCCTGCTTGGGAAATCGTCCCCGCGCGATGCGGCGAGCCGGCAGGTGGCGGTGATCCCGGCAGCGTCCGCCTCAGCCGTTCTGCCTCCGAAATCACGAGCCCCCAAGAACACGGCATCGGAGAATGCTCGAACGGCCCGGTTTGAGGCGCTGCCGGGACAGGCGCCGCTACGGACGGACGCGTCGCAAACGCGTCCGCAATCCGTGCGCCTCCAGACGGTCACCTACATCGGCCAATAGCGTCGGCGAGAGGGGCGGCGCGGGGGTATAATTCTCCCCGATGCCGGCCGCCACTCCCCGCGCCCTCAGGACCGCCTTTGACGCCGGGTCATTTGACCCGGTGTACGTGCTGTTTGGCGACGAGGAGTACATCAAGGAAGAAGTCCTGCGCCTGCTGGTCGCGCGTGCCGTGGACCCGTCGATGCGGGACTTCAATGTCGACGTCCGGCGTGGGCCGGAACTTGACGCGGCCGGCCTGCGAAGCCTCCTCGAACAGCTGCCGATGCTGGCCGAGCGGCGCGTGGTCATCGTTCGTGAGGCGCAGGCGATCAAGAAGGCGCCACTGGGCGTGCTCGACGGCTATCTGGCGAAGCCCTCGCGCGACATCGTGCTGGTGCTCGTGCTGTCGACCGGCGAGGAACCGCCGAAGCAGTGGCCCTCGCGCAGCACCACGTGCGAATGCAAGGCACTCAGTGAAGACGGCGTGATGAAGTGGATCACGCATTACCTGCACGAGACCCTGCGCGGCAGCATCACCGCCGATGCCGCATCGCTTCTCGTGAGCCACGTGGGCAATGACCTGGCGCAGCTCTGCGGCGAACTGGACAAGCTGATGAGCTACACCAACGGCGCGGAGATCACGGCCGACGCGGTGCAGGCGGTGGTCGGGGTGCGGCACGGGGAGACGCTGGCCGACCTGCTGGATTGCGTGGCGACACGCGACGCAAAGGGCGCGCTGGCGATGTTGCCTCGCGTCATGTCGCAACCGAAGACCACGGGTGTCTCCGTGGTGATCGCGCTGACGGCGCAGACCTTCGCGCTCGCGTGGGGCGCGGCCGCGCGCGCCGGCGGGATGAACCCGGGCACCCTGAGCCGCGCGTACTTCGATGTCCTTCGCGAAGGGGGCGCGTTCGTGGGGCGGCCGTGGAGCGAGGCGATCCAGCACTGGATGAAGGCGCTGCCGCATTGGGATGCGGCGCGGTGTGATCGGGCGCTGGAGTTGTTGTTGACGACAGACCTGGCGTTGAAGGACACACGGGCGAGCACGGAAGAGCAGGTGCTGGAGACTCTTGTCTTGGCACTCTGCGTATGAGACAGAGAAACAACAGAGAGACAACAGACAGACAACAGAGAGACAACAGTTACTACCACCTCATGAGAGTCTTGCGAGCAGTTCTGCTTCTTTTCTGCTGTGCCTCATCAGTTCTGGCGCAGGGGGAGGGGGACGTTTTTGCGCGGGCGCGGCGGCTGGTGAACGACGGCGACGGGAAGGCGGGGCGGGCGCTGGTGGATTCGGCGCTGGCGGCGGCGCCGACGGGATCGCCGGCGTACGTTGAGGCCCTCTATTGGCGCGGCGTGCTGGCCGAGGAAGGGGACGCGGCGCGCACCGACCTGCTGCGCGTGGCGATCGAATTTCCGCTGTCGCCGCGAGCGAGCGAGGCGCTGCTGCGGCTGGCCCAGCTGGAATTCACGCGGGGTGACCGCATGACCGCCTTGCGTCACCTCGACCGCCTGGCGCGCGAACATCCGACGGCGCCCTCCCGTGCCGCCGGGCGCTACTGGGCGGGGCGCGTGCTGCTCGAGGACGGCAAGCCGGCCGACGCCTGCGCAGCGCTGCGAGAAGGCAAGCGCCTGGCGGCGTCCTCCGACATCGAGTTGATCAACCAGATCGACTACTACGCGCGTCCGTGCGACGCGATCGAAGCCGACGCCAAGGCGCGAGCCGACTCGACCGCCGCCGACTCGACGCGCGCGACCACCGACACCAAGCGCGCGACCGCGGACGCCAAGCGCTCGACGGGCACGAAAGGCAAATGGTCCGTGCAGCTGGCGGCGTACGGCAGCAAGAGTGAGGCGCAGGCCCTGGTGAAGCGACTGAAGGCGCGCGGCGTGGATGCGCGCGTGACGCCGACCAAGCCGTGGCGCGTACGGGTTGGACACTACAAGTCACGCGCCGACGCGGCGGAAGCGGCGCGTGAGTTCAGCACCAGGAAATCGAAGGCGATTGTCGTCGAGGCGGAGGGGAGGTGAGCCGAGACCAGGCCACGCCGCTGATGCAGCAGTACCGGGAGATCAAGGCGCGGCACCAGCACGCGATCCTGTTCTTCCGGATGGGCGATTTCTTCGAGACGTTCTACGAAGACGCCGAAACGGCATCGCGGGTCCTGGGACTCACGCTGACCAGCCGCAACAACGGCGGCGCGGCCGAAGTGCCGCTGGCCGGCGTGCCGGCGAAGGCCGTGAACGAGTATGTGCGCCGCCTGGTGCAGCAAGGGTATCGCGTGGCGATCTGCGAGCAGGTGGAGGATCCCAAGCTCGCCAAGGGGATCGTGAAACGTGAAGTGATCGAGACGATCACGCCCGGCGCCGCGTTCAGCGACGACCTGCTGGACGGGGCGCGCAACAACTTCCTGTGCGCCGTGCGCGTGGAAGGGGAGCGCCTCGGCATGGCGGCCGCCGATCTCTCGACGGGCGAGTTCGTGCTGATGGTTGGCGCGCGCGGCGACGCGGGCGCAATGCTGGGCCGGCTGACGCCGCGCGAGGTGCTGGTGGTGGCGGGCGATCGCGCATCGCAGGACGCGCTGCATGGCCTCGACGTGTTGCTGACGGAACGCGACGCGTGGGAGTTCGACGCCGACATGGCGAGCGACGCGCTGGCGCAGCACTTCCGGGTGCAGTCGCTCGAAGGGCTTGGCGTGGGGGCGAACGACCGGGTGGCGGTGGGGGCAGCAGGCGCCCTGCTGCGCTACCTGCGTGAATTGCAGCCCGGCGGCGTGCCGCATCTCGCGCGCCCGGTGATCGAGCGTCCCGGCGGGACGATGCCGCTGGACGACATGACGCGGCGCAATCTCGAGCTCGTGGAGTCGCTGCGCGGTGGCGACAGCAGCGGCACGCTGCTGAGTGTGCTCGACCGGACGCAGACGCCAATGGGCGCGCGTGCGCTGCGCCAGTGGATCCTGGCGCCGCTCACCGAGCGCGTAGCGATTGACGCCCGCCTCGACGCGGTCGGTGCATTCGTACAGGACGCATCAGCGCGCGCAGCGGTGCGCGAGGCGCTGGACGGCGTGCGCGACGTGGAACGGCTCTCGGGCAAGACCGCCGCAGGGCGCGCCACGCCGCGCGACCTGCGCGCGTTGGGGGATTCGCTGGCGCGACTCCCCTCGGTGCACACGGCGCTGCAGCGCGTGCCGGCGGTGGGGCTGCTGCAATCACTGCGCGATGAGTGGGATGACGCCGTGCCCATCATGACGGCGATTGCATCGACGCTGGTTGCCCGCCCGCCGCTTTCGATTGGCGACGGGGAGACGATCGCCCCCGGCGTGGACGCCGCGCTCGACGAGTTGCGGACCATCATGGCCGGCGGCAAGGACGCCATCGCGGAATTGCAGGCGCAGGAGCGGGCGCGGACGGGCATTGGCTCGCTCAAGGTCGGGTATAACCGCGTCTTCGGGTATTACATCGAAATCACGAACGCCAACAAGGACCTGGTGCCGGCGGACTATCAGCGCCGGCAGACGCTGACCGGCGCCGAGCGGTATGTCACGCCGGCGCTGAAGGAATTTGAGGAGAAGGTGCTGCATGCGACCGAACGCAGCGAACAACTCGAACGACAGCTCTTTGAGGCGCTGCGGAGCCAGGTGGCAGCCGAGATCGGGCGACTGCAGGTGATTGCCGCATCACTCGCCCGCCTTGACGTGCTGACCACGCTGGCCGACGTGGCGGCGCGCGAGGGGTACGTGCGTCCCGACGTGAGCGACGAATTCGCCCTCGAGATCACCGCGGGGCGCCATCCTGTCGTGGAGCGGATGATAGCGCGTGACCAGTTCATTCCGAACGACGTGTCGTTGATGGCCGACGCCCGGATGATCATCCTGACCGGCCCGAACATGGCCGGCAAGAGCACCATCCTGCGGCAGATCGGGTTGATCGCGCTCATGGCGCAGATGGGGTGCTGGGTGCCCGCGACGCGGGCGCGGGTGGGGATTGCGGACCGCGTCTTCACGCGCGTGGGGGCGAGCGACAACCTGGTGCGCGGGCAGTCGACGTTCATGGTGGAGATGTCGGAGACCAGCGCGATCCTGCATACCGCGACGGCGCGCAGCCTGGTGCTGCTGGACGAGATCGGCCGTGGCACGTCGACGTGGGACGGCGTGAGCATTGCGTGGGCGGTAAGCGAGCACCTGCACGACCGCGTGGGGTGCAAGACGGTCTTCGCGACGCATTACCACGAACTGACCCAACTGGCCGATGAATTAGTAGCAGTTCGCAACTATAACGTCGCGGTGCGCGAGGCGGGCGACGAGGTGCTCTTCCTGCACCGGCTGCAGCCGGGCGGCGCGGATCGGTCGTACGGCATCGAGGTGGGGCGGCTGGCGGGGCTGCCGGCGCCGGTCATCGCGCGGGCGCGGGCATTGTTGCGGCTGCTCGAGGGGGAGGATCTGGCGGGGGCGTTGACGGCGAATACGACAGAAAACGACGGAGTACGACAGAAGACGGCAGGGGGGCGGGGGACGGGGGGAGGGGCGGACAAAGCGGCGGCGCAGCTGGGGCTCTTCGCTGCGGAACCGCATCCGCTGCTACGGCAGCTGGCGACCATGGACGTGAACCAGATGACGCCGCTGGATGCGTTGGCGCGGTTGGCTACCATCATTGCGGATGCGAAGCGCGCCGTCGATGCCCGGTCGTCTTCGGAGCGCGCATGAAGCGTCTTGGGTGGGCGGCCACAACGATGCTCGCGGCGGCGTGCATTGATCAGTCCGGCGCGCAGCGCGCCATCGACGCGATGCTGCCGAGCGGCACTCGGCCGGAGGTGATGCCCCGCCTGCTCAACGACCCCGCGCCGTTTGTCTATCCCAGAGCCCAGTACGATGCGCGGGTAGATGGCGACGTCCTGCTTCGCCTGTGGATTGACACAAGCGGCACGCCGGTGGCTGACTCGACAGCGGTGCAGGAGCACGCCATCCACGTCGCCTTTGACAGCGCCGCGCTGGCGGGGGCGCCCCAGTTGCGTTTCTCACCGGCGATGCAAACGGGTCGGCCGGTGGAGGTGTCCGTGCTCCTCCCAGTACGGTTTCGGAGACCGGAGCAAGCCAGATGAATGCAGAGTCGACAGATTTGAACCAGTCTTCCGCGGGCTCGCGTGAGCCCATACCCCGAGCCTGACAGATGACCGCACACGAACGCCATCGCGCCCCGTACGAGAATGTCCTCGAGACCATCGGGTGGACGCCGCTGATCCGCCTGTCGCGGGTGACGAAGGGGATCGTCACCCCGGTCTACGCCAAGGCGGAGTTCTTCAATCCGGGCGGGTCGGTGAAGGACCGCATCGGCCTGCCGATCATCGAGGCGGCGGAGAAATCCGGCGCACTCCAGCCGGGCGGCACGATCGTCGAGGGGACGAGCGGCAACACCGGCGTGGGGATCGCGATCGCGGCCGCGCTCAAGGGCTACAAGTGCATCTTCACGATGCCCGACAAGATGTCGCAGGAGAAAGTGCGCCTGCTCAAGGCCTTCGGCGCCGAGGTGATCATCACACCGACGGCGGTGCCGCCGGATCATCCCGACAACTACGTGATCATGGCGAAGCGCATCGCGAAGGAAACGCCCAATGCGATCCTCGCCAACCAGTTCTACAACGAAGCCAACCCCGACGCGCATTTCGCGACCACGGGACCTGAGCTGTGGGAACAGACGAACGGGCGCATCACGCACTTCGTGGGCGCGGCAGGGACGGGCGGCACGCTGACGGGGACGGGGCGTTACCTGAAATCGAAGAACCCGAAGGTGCAGATCATTGGCGGCGACCCGCAGGGGTCGATCCTGGCCGAGGTCTGGCGCAGCCAGGGCGCGACGACGCCGGAAGGTGCGCCATACAAGGTCGAGGGGATCGGACAGGACAAGGTGCCGGGAACGCTCGACATGCGCGTGATTGACGAGTACCAGACGGTCAGCGATCGCGATGCGTTCGCGATGGCCCGGCGGCTCACACGCGAGGAAGGGCTCTTCGTCGGCGGATCGGCGGGGCTCATCACGCACGCCGCGCTCAACGTGGCGCGCCGCGTCAACGATCCCAACGCCCTGGTAGTGACGTTCCTCTGCGACACCGGGGAGCGCTACCTGTCGAAGCTCTACAACGACGAGTGGATGCGCGAGAACCAGCTGCTTGACAGCGAGAAAGCGGCCATTGGACAACTCCTCGGCGCCAAGACGGGCGACACGCCCTCGGTGGTGAGCATCGCCCCCGGGGCCACGGTGCGACAGGCGCTTCGCCTGATGAGCCAGCATGACGTGTCGCAACTTCCGGTGCTGGACGGGGTCAATTGCATCGGCTCCGTGAGCGAGAGCGTGCTGGCTTCGCGCGGGCTCGAGGATTCGAAGGTGCTCGACCGGAGCGTGGGCGACGTGATGGACGCCCCGTTCCCGGTGGTGGAGGACGGCCAGCCCGTGGATCAGGTGGTCAAGCTGGTGACGAAGAACAATCCGGCGGTGCTGGTGCGACGCAATGGCACGATGGCCGGCATCCTGACGCGGTCGGACCTGCTGCATTTCCTCATGGCACGGTGATGGCATGAAGATCACGGTGATGATGGGCGGAACCTCCGCCGAGCGCGATGTGTCGCTCGCATCGGGGGTGCGGATCGTGGAGGCGCTGCGCCGCGGCGGGCACACGGTGACACCCATCGATCCAGCGGTTGGCATGCTGAGCGAACGGGAATTCGCGGAACTGGCGCAGGGCGCGATGAAGCGCGAGCCGCCGTCGCTGGAGCAGTTGAAGCATTTCGAGAGCGCCGAACTCAGTCCGGTGCTGGGATCGCTGCCGGCGGTGCGCGGGGCGGACGTGGTGTTCCTCGCCCTGCACGGCGGCCACGGCGAGGATGGCACCGTCCAGGCGATGCTCGACGCCGCGCACGTGTGCTACACCGGGAGTGGCCACCTGGCGAGCGCGCTCGCGATGGACAAGGACCTGTCAAAAACGCTGTTCCGCAGTGCGGGAGTCACCACCGCCGATTGGCTGATGGCGCCTGCGACCGCCGAACGCGTCGCGGCACACCTGGGGTGGCCGGTGATCGTCAAGCCGTCGAAGCAGGGATCAACCGTCGGGCTGACGAAGGTGACCTCCCCCGAAACGCTGGACGCCGCGGTGCGCGAGGCGTTCCTGTATGACGACGAAGTGATGATCGAGCGGTTCATCCCGGGGCGCGAACTGACCGTGGGGATCCTGGGTGACACGTCGCTTCCCGTCGGCGAGATCATTCCGAAGCACGAGTTGTACGACTACGAATGCAAGTACACGGCCGGCATGGCCCGCGAGGAGTTTCCGGCCAAGCTGACCAAGTCGCAGGTGGCGGCGGTGCAGGCGCAGGCGCGGCGGGCATTCCGGGCGCTCAAGCTGCACGGCTACGCCCGCATTGACTTCCGGATGACGGAAGACGGTACTTTCTACTGCCTGGAAGCGAACACGCTCCCGGGGATGACCGAGCTGAGCCTCATTCCACAGGCGGCAGCGGCCGCCGGGGTCTCCTTCGACGAGTTGTGCGAGCGCATCGTGCAGTTGGCACTGCACGCCAAGGGAGGAACGTCGGTATGACGACACCGCGATTGCCGGCCGCCGCCCTGGCGGGCGTTCCAGCCGGCGTGCAGGCGCAAGGCATCTGGTCGGGCCGCCGCCAACTCTTCGTGCGCTTTGCGGGCGAGGCGGAGACGGCCACGATGTACACGTCGGCGGCGCTCCTGAAGGAGATTGACCGTCAACTGGCACGGACGAAGATCCACGCGATCGCCGTCGGCGGACGTGATCCCCTGGGAAATCTCGAGTTCCTGATGGCGGCCTTCGGCAATCACCCCATGCCGGTGCCGCTGATGCTCGACAGCGATGGCCAGCGTCCCGAGGCGTTGGCCATGCTGGCGCCCAGCCTGGCGATGACGCAGGTCACGGTGGAATTCGTCGGGCCGGAAGCCGGGCGATCCAGCGCCATCGAGACGCTGGCCGCGGCAGCGGGCGCCGGATGCGCCCACGCCCTGGTGCTGTGCCCCCGTGACGACACCAGCGATTCACAGATCCTGCGCCTGATCGAACAGGCGCACGCCACGAGCCTGGAGACGCAGGTGGTGATCCACCCATTCCTCACCGGGGAACCACCAGTCCTGGATCGCCGTTGGTCTACGTTGTTGGAGCACGCCGTTGCGTTGCACGCCGATACGCGCCTGACCCTGCGGCTCCCTGCCCCCACCGGCCTGCGCTGACGATATTTCGAACATGCCCCTCGCCGAGTCACCCAGCCTGACGTCGCAACGCCCCAGCCGATTTGGCGTGGCGGTGGCTTGGCTGCTCGGTCTCAACATCGCCGTGTACTTCCTGCAGGTCACGGTGGTGAGTCCCAGCGACATGTTCGCGGCCCTGGGCTTCCACTCGCGCGACCTGGGGTCGATTGGCCGGGCGTGGTGGACGATCGGCACGTACATGTTCGTGCACGGTGGTTTCTGGCATCTGGCGCTGAGCGTCTACACGCTCTGGCTATTTGGCCCACGCGTGGAGGCGGTGTGGACACCGGGCGAGTTTACCCGGTACTACCTGTTCTGCGGCCTCGGCGGCTGGTTCCTGCACCTGTTCATGGCCGGCGACACGGTGCTGATCGGCGCGTCGGCGGCGGTGATGGGGGTGATGCTTGCCTATGCCACACTATGGCCGCACGAGACCGTGTACCTGTTCGGCATGGTGCCGATGACGGTGCGCTGGCTGATGGTGCTGGTCGTGCTGATGAACCTGCTGGGCGGCATTGCGTCGATGCCGGACGGCGGGATCGCCTATCTGGCACACCTGGGCGGTCTCGGGGCCGGATGGCTGTACCTGCGCACTTCGGCGCGCGTGAATCTTGCCGGCGTGCGACGCCACGTGGAGCCCGTGCCGGACGTGCCGGACGAGGACCTCCCGCATGCGGTGCCCAAGTCGCATCGGCAGCCGCGCGAGCCGGATGCCGACGATGCCGTGGCGCGCAGCAAGGCGATGACCGCGCAGCACCATGCGGCGCGACAGCGTCCGCCTGGCGCGACGTCACCGGCCGAGACTGATGCCGCACGCCTGAATCGGGTGCTCGACAAGATTTCCGCCACGGGGCTCGACAGCCTGACGGCGGACGAACGCCAGCTGCTCGACGATGCGTCGAAGCAGCGCCGCCAGGACTGACATGCCGCGTGCCGACCTGATTGAGACCTTCGCGAACCCGTACCCCGGGCGCGATTACGAAATCCGCATGACCTGCGACGAGTTCACCTCACTCTGCCCACTGGGCGGGGTGGAGACGGACGCCGCGGAACTGGAGCTTCTAAAGGGTGGTGCGCCGGACTTCGGTGTCATTCACATCACCTATACGCCGGGCGATACGTGCCTTGAATTGAAGAGCCTGAAGCTCTACCTGTGGAGCTTCCGCAACGACGGCATCTTCTATGAGCGCGCGGTGAACCGGATTCTCGACGACCTGTCCGCAGCGTGCTCCCCCGTGGCGATGACCGTCGTCGGCGACTTCAACGTGCGTGGCGGGATCAAGTCGGTGATCACGGCGCGGTACGGGGCTGCGCGATAGTTCCTCTGGCCTTTTTCACCACGAAGGCACGGAGGAGCACGGAGGAGCACGGAGGGCCACGGAGGACTGCCACTTCTTGGGGGAACTGTGCGCGCCACGCAATGATCTGCGTGGCGCGATGTCTTTACCCTCAGTTCTTGGCCGTTCTCCGTGGCCGTCCGTGCTTCTCCGTGTCTCCGTGGTGAAGAAAGCCAGCTTCTTATCGCACCGACGGCATGGAGCCTGAGTGCCAGCCGATGGAACCGCGGCGGCCGGGGTTCCAGCGGGGGAAGGTGCCGAGGATGCGGAGCACGCGCGCGGACGCCGTCATCTCCCTGAGCACGACATCGACAATCGGATCACCGCAGGTGTGGTCGAAATCGAGGAAGAAGCAGTACGACCAGGGTTCGCCGGTGGGGCGTGACTCCAGGCGACGGATGTCGATGCCGTGCCGTGCCAGCGGTTCGAGCACGCGCAGCAGCGCGCCGGGGCGATCCTCGTGCGTGATGATCACCGAGGTGCGGACGGGCGTCCCTTCGGGGACGACTTCGCGAACGCGCGAGATCACGAGGAACCGCGTCTGGTTATCCGGGCGATCCTCGATGTCTGGCATCAGGATCGCCAGCTTGTAGCGATGCGCGGCATTGCGGCTGGCGACGGCCGCAATCTCAGGGTCGGCGACATTCGCGACATCGAGTGCGGCACCGCCGGTGTCGTAGACGGCGTGCACCTCGAGGCGCGCGTGCTTGGCGAAGAATTCCCCGCATTGTGCCAGCGCCACCGGGTGACTGAGCACCATCTTCACCTGCTCGAACCGGGTGCCAGGTGGCCCGAGCAGGCAATGATGCACGGGGACCACCGTCTCACCCGTCACGAACAAGTCGAGCGCGTCGCTGATGACGTCATGGGCGGCGGGAATGCCGCCGACAATGGTGTTCTCGATGGGAAGCACCCCGCGATCGGCGGCGCCCGATTGCACCGCCTGCACCACATCGCTGAAGTCGCGATGCGGCATGGGCTCCGCGCCGCTCGTCCACAGCTGATGGATGGCCTCCTCGGAGAAGGCCCCCAGCTCGCCCTGGAAGGCGACGCGCAGCAACGGCACGGTCATCTCAGCGCGCGACCTGCTGGACGTCGAGCACCGAGATGGAGCCGAGCTTCAGCGCCTCGATGCCGGCGCGGATCTTGGCGATGTCGCCCACGACGACCAGCGTGGCGGTCTCCGCCGGCAGGTACTGCCGCGCGACGCGCTGCACATCCGCCGCCGTCACCTGATTGACCTTGGCGACAAAGTCGCCGAGTGAGGCCAACGGGAGACTGAACGTGCCGAGGTCCACGAGCTGGGCGGCGATTTGGCCGATCGTCTCAAAGCGCTGCGGGACGCCGAGTGCGACGTAGGCTTTGGCGCGTTCGAGTTCGGTGGCATCGACCGGCAGGTCGCGCAGCATCTTCACTTCCTTGAAGACTTCGACGAGCGCGCTGTCGGTGACGCCGGTGCGCACGCTGCTGGAGATGACGAACGGGCCGGCCAGGGGCGCCCAACTGAAGCGCGACGTGATGCCGTAGGTGTAGCCTTTCGTCTCCCGCAAGTTCGACATCAGCCGCGACGAGAACGAACCACCGAGAATGGTGTTCATCACCATCAGCGCGGGATAATCCGGCGACAGGCGCTCCGCGCCGGGCGCACCGAGGTAGATGACCGACTGCGCGGCGTTGGGCTTGTCGACCAGGTAGATCTTCACCGCCGAATTGGCGACCGGCCTGGCGGTGACCGCCGCCATCGTGCGCGCCGTCGTCCCGCGCGGCCACGACTCGAACCGCCGGGCAAGGAGGCCGCGCATCTCGGGGACGGTGACATCGCCGACGATAATGAACTTCGCGCGCTCCGGAACGAAGGTCTGCGCATAAAACGCGCGGACCGTCGCGGAATCGAGCGACGCCGTCGAAGCCGAATCGCCGTCCGTTGGCTGGTGATACGGATGGCCCGCCGGGAAAACGGCCTGACTGAAGGCCAAGCTGGCAAGCACGTTGGCATTGTCGCGGCGCTGCAGGATGCTGGCCAGGCGAAGATCGCGCTGGCGGCGCACATCGGCGGCGCGGAAGGTCGGGCGCAGGACGACGTCACCGAGCAGGTCGAGCGCCTCGCCCAGCGTGCGCTTGGGCACATTGAGCGAAATGGTGAACGCATCGCTCGCTGCCGACGCGAAGAGCTGGGCGCCGAGGAAGGCCAGCTCACCCTGCAGGGCGTTGGCGTCGCGCGTGCCGGCCCCTTCGGTGAGCATGCGCGTCGTGAACGAGGCGAGCCCGGGCTGCCTGGCATCGAGCTTGGTGCCGCCGGCGATGACAAGCGTCACCTGCACGAGCGGAAGCTCGTGCTGCTGGACCAACTGCAACGTGACCCCGTTGGGCAGCGAGGCGCGCTCAAGTGTTGGCAGTTTCAATGCCGGCGGCTTTTCGAGGGCCGGCACCTGGGTACGGTCGATCTGCTGCCCGAACGCGGCGACCGGCGCAAGAGCGAGGAGAAGTGCGGCGGGTCTCATTGAATCACTCCCTTCTTGGCCGCGAGGTCGAGCTTGCCCTGCGGGACAACCGATGCCATCACGCGGCTTGCCCGGAGATACTGCTTGACGACGCGCTGGACGTCGGCGGCCGTCACCGCCTTGTATCGGTCGAGATCGGCCTGGAAGGAATCGGGGTTGCCGGTCTGATAGTAGTACGCGTTCAGGCGATCCGCCTTGCCGCTCACCTGCTGGATGCCGCGAAGGAATGACGCCTCGGTGGCGTTCTTGGCTTCCTCGAGTTCGCGAGCCGTTGGTCCCTCGGCGGCGAGCTTGGCAAGCTCGGCGTCAATGACGGTGCGCAGCGTATCGAGACCCTTGCCGGGACGCGCCGTCGCCACGAGCATGAAATCCCCGTCGAGCCGCTTGCCATCCTGATAGGCCTGGACGCCGGTGGCAAGTTCACCCGCATACACCAGCGCCTGGGTCAGCCGGCTGGTCCGCGATCCGGTGAGGACATACGAGGCGATCTCGAGTGCCGCGTCGTCTGCATGCCATCCCTTGACCGTGTGCCAGTTCATGAAAAGGCGCGGCAACTGCACACGATCCTCGAGCGTGATGGCCGTGTCCTTCACCGTGAACGGTGCCGGCGCGGGACGCTCCAGGGCCGGGCCGCGCGGAATATCGGCGAAATATCTTCGCACGAGCGCGCGCACATCGTCGGGCTTCACATCGCCGGCGACGACCAGCGTCGCGTTGTTGGGTGCGTAATACCGGCGGAAGAAATCCTTCACGTCCTCAAGCGACGCAGCCGACAGGTCGGTCATGCTGCCGATGACGGGCCAGTTGTACGGATGGCCCGCCGGGTACATGAGCTTGGGCAGGTAGTCGTAGACCAAGCCGTAGGGCTGGTTCTCGTAGCTCTGCCGACGCTCGTTCTTCACGACGTCGCGCTGGAGATCGACCTTGGGGGCATCCATCGTCGGAAGCAGCCATCCCATGCGATCGGCCTCGAGCCAGATCATCAGGGGCAGCGCGGTACTCGGTCCTTCCTCGTAGTAGTTGGTGCGATCCTCGGTGGTCGAACCGTTGTTGTTGGCGCCAGCCGCCTCGAGGAGGCGATCGAACTGCGGATACGGCGCGTTCTGCGAACCCATGAACATCAGGTGTTCGAAGAGATGGGCGAATCCGGTGCGGCCCGGTTTCTCGTCTCCCGATCCCACGTGGAACCAGACATTCGTGGTGACGATAGGGACGGAGTGATCCTCATGAATGATGAGAGTCAGGCCGTTCGGGAGCGTGTCGACCGTGGCGGGGACGCGCAGCGGACCTTGTCCGGCGGCCAAGGCCGGGACGAGGATCGCGAGCAGGAGGAGGTTGCGCATGACACAACAATACGGAAATGATCGATGAACTGGCAGACGCACCAGGCGCGCAACGCAAAGGACGGCGGTCAGTTGGGCAGCCATGGCGTTGGGAGAGGTGTCGGAGGAGTCCAGCGGGACTCGTCGATTCGGGGGCATGGATCTCGGGATTGTGAAGGGCAATTGCCTACAATTTTTGAAGTAATCCCTTGCGGCGAGCGGTGCTATTTCGCAGAATCGCAAACACATTTTTGTGAGCCAGTACTCCTCACCCCCGTCTCAGCAAGGAGTTCCCAATGTTCCGGCTGCGAGCACGCCTCTTTCCGACCGCCATCTTCGCCTTGTGGTGGCTGGCATCGCCGACGTCGGCGCGCACGCAGGACACGCCGACCGGGACCATCCGCGGCAAGATCACGGCGCCAGGCGGCATTCCCGTGGGGAATGCGCAGGTCTCCGTGGTCGGCACCGTCATCGGAGCGGCGAGTGCTCGCGACGGCGAGTATGTGATCCGCAATGCACCGGCCGGCGCACGCACGCTGCGCGTGCGCATGATCGGCTACGCCCCTGCGTCGGCGCCGGTCACGATACCGGCGGGCGGCAGTGCTACGGTGGACTTCGAACTCGTCGTCCAGGCGATGGCGCTTGACGAGGTGGTGGTGACCGGAACGGCCGGCGCCGCGCGCAAGCGCGAGGTGGGCAACTCGATCGGCACGATCAACCTCGCCACGGCGCCGAAGGTGCAGAGCGACTTCGGCTCCATGATCGCCGGCAGCCTGTCCGGCGTGCAGGTCACGGGCGGATCGGGCAATGCCGGCGCCGGCAAGGCGATCCGGCTGCGCGGCAACACGAGCGTGGCGCTGTCGAACCAGCCGCTCCTCTACATCGACGGCGTGCGCGTGCGAAGCGACGAATACCCGAAGAACCTGCCGGAAGCGGGGAGCAACCTGCGGAGCGGCAACATCAACGCGAGCCCGCTCAACGACATCTCGCCCGATGATATCGAGCGCATCGAGGTCGTGAAGGGAGCCGCCGCGGCGACGCTCTACGGCACCGATGCCGCGGCGGGCGTGATCCAGATCTTCACCAAGCGCGGCGCGCAGGGCGCGGCGAAGTGGCAGACCAACGTCTCCACCGGCTTCAACAAGCTGCAGCAGTTCGGCACCGACGACGCCAAGCTGCTCTTCATGGATCCGTTCCTGCGCCGGGGCAAGAGCGTGAGCGCCGAAGCGCAGGTATCGGGCGGCACGGCGAACAACGTCCGCTATTTCCTGTCGGCATCGGGCAGCTCGGCGGAGGGGGTGCTCCCGCTCGACCTCGACCGGAAGTACAACATGCGCGCAAACCTCGACTTTGCGCCGCTGAAGACCGTGACGATGAACTGGAATTCGTCATTCTCGAACTCGAACATCGCGAACACGCCCGCGGGGAACAACGCGCACGGCATCACCCTCAACGCGTTCCGGCGCGACCGCAATTATTTCGCGAACGCGAACCCCGACACGATTCGCCAGGTGCTGCGATACAAGCTGAACACCTACATCGACCGGGCGGTGCTTGGCCTGACCGGGACATGGGCTCCGCATCCGCTCTTCAACAGCAAGATGACGCTCGGCATGGACCGCGCGGCCGTCGAAAATCGCAACCTGCGACCCTACGGCTTCTACGGCGCCGCGCAGGGCATCGTGAATGACCAGCGGTGGGAGAACCGCACACTCTCGGTGGACTGGGTCAATAGCCTGGACCAGAACTACCTGAACAACGACTTCCACATCACGCTCTCGTTCGGCACCCAATACGTGAACTCGAACGTCGCCGACAATTCCTCGTATTCCGAGAACTTCCCCGGCCCGGGTCAGCCCACGGTATCGAGCGGGTCATTGAAGAACGCCTTCGAGAACCGGCAGATGGTCATCACGGGGGGTGGCTTCCTGCAGGCGATGATGGGTTACAAGGATCGATACTTTGCGACGGTGGGCCTGCGTGTAGACGGCAACAGCGCCTTCGGCGAGAACTTCGGCCTGCAGAAGTACCCGAAGATCAGCGGATCGTGGGTGGCGAGCGACGAACCGTGGTGGCCGTCGCGTTTCGGTGCCACACTCAAGCTGCGCGCCGCGCTCGGCCAGGCCGGCCGCGCGCCCGGCGCGTTTGACGCCGTGCAGACCTGGACGCCCGTGGGCTGGGGCACCCAACCGGCCTTCCGTCCGTCCAATCTCGGCAACCCGAACCTCGGACCCGAACGCACGACGGAGAAGGAAGCCGGCTTCGACCTGACGGCGCTGGACAATCGCGTCACGGTGGATTTCACCGCCTATACCGCACGGACGACGGACGCCCTTTTCCCGGTGACGTCAGTGCCATCGCTCGGCTTCCTCAACAGCCAACTGAAGAACGTCGGCACGATGGAAAAGCACGGACTGGAAATGACGGTGGGCGGCACCGTGCTCGATCGCAAGAACCTTGGCGTCAACGCCACGCTGTCCATCACGACCAACGCCTCGAAGGTGGTCAGCCTGGGCGGCGCGCCGGCGTTCACCATCGGCTCCGGCAACGCGTTTGCCTGGGTCATGGAGGGGCAGCCGGTGCCGGTGATCCGCGGCCGCCTGGTGCGCAACAAGAACGCACTCGTCACGCCGGGATCGGCGCCCGACACCGTCGGCAACCACATCTTCGGCCCGGCGGCGCCAACACGCATCATCGGCGGCACCGTGACCGTGCGCACGTGGCGCGGCATCACGGCGTCGCTTCGCGGCGAGTACCAGGGCGGCGCGTACATCAGCGAGAACTCGTCGTTCCAGGCACTGTCGCGCACCGTGCTATGGCCGACCTGCTTTCGCGCGTACGACCGCATCAAGGCGGGAGAGCAGATCACGAACTGGGAGAACGCCACCTGCGTGCAGAAGAACATCCGCGAGGACACATTCATCTTCAAGGCCGACTTCTTCAAGCTGCGCGACCTGACGGTCACCGTGCCGCTGGGCAAGGCGATCCCGGGCACGACCAGCAGCTCGCTGGTGTTCACGGCACAGAACTTCTTCCGCCGGAACTACGGCCTGCCGATGTTCGATCCCGAGCAGTCGGGGAACGACGGCTACAACGTGGCCGCGCGCTACATCTCGGAGCATATCCCCGCTCCGGCGGTGTTCCTGACCTCACTGCGTGTTTCCTTCTGAGGAGCCGACCCATGACCAAGCGAATTCTCCTCGTGCTGGCCGGGACGATGCTCACGGCGGGCTGTGAACTGAAGGTGACCAACCCCGGGCCCGTGAATGCGGACTTCCTGAACGACAAGTCGGCGCTTCCGGCCATCGTGAACGGCGCCGGGCGCGACCTCGCCGACGCGCTGAACTGGACGTTGTACACGAGCGCCGCCGCGGCGCGCGAAATCTGGCCGGCCGGATCGACCGGCAGCTTCGGCATCAGCGTGAACGTGCAGAACGGGCGACTCACGGAAGACGAAAGTGGCGATTACTGGGACCGCGGACAGCGAGCCCGCTGGACGGCGGAACAAGGCGCCGTCCGCCTCAAGACCGTGCTCGGCGACGCGGACTACGCCAAGAGCGCCCAGGCGGCGCAGATCCTCGTCTGGGCCGGCTTCGCCAACCGGCTGCTCGGCGAGAACGTGTGCACCGGTGTCATCGATGGCGGCGCCGCGCAGGATTCGAAGGTGTACTTCACGCGCGCCGAGGCGAACTTCACGGACGCCATGACGATCGCGACCGCGGTCGGGAACACCACGCTGGCCACGGCCGCGCTTGCGGGGCGCGCGTCGGTGCGCCTGAACCTCAACAACCTGGCGGGAGCCACGGCCGACGCCGCGGGGGTGGCGAACACCTTCGCGTACCGGATGCCGTACTACACCAACGAACAGGCGCAGTACAATCGCATCTACTTTGCCAACGCCAACCAACCATACCGGGCGTACACACAACGCTGGACGTGGGTGGAGGCGTATCGCGCGACCACCAAGGATTCGCGCGTTCCCTACGACAGCAGCGCCACCCTTCGGGAAGGCGATGGCGCCGTGGGCGGTCAGCCGGACGGCACGTCGGGCAAGGTGCGCTGGTACTTCCAGACGAAGTATCCGGCGCAGAACGCCAACGTGAACCTCGTCACCGGCTGGGAGATGCGCCTCATCGAAGCCGAGGCAAAGCTCATTGGCAACGACGTCCTGGGTGCCGTGGCTATCATCAACGCGCGGCGCGCGGCGGTGAACGTTCCGCTCGTGACAGCTATCACGAGCGCCGATGCCTGGACGGCGTTGAAGCGGGAGCGTGCCATTGAACTCTGGCTCGAAGGGCGACGCCTGGGCGACCTTCGCCGGTGGAAGGCGGCCAGCCGTCCCGGCGCCTTCGACGCCCGCGAGGACCTGGCCACCCGTGACCTCTGTTTCCCCGTCTCGCTGCAGGAGAAGCAGTCGAACACCAATCTCAGGCCCTGAACCTCCGGGAGTGGCAGCGCACAGAACCGGGGGGACGCCAAGCGCCCCGCCGGTTCTGTGTTCCGGGCGATGCCCTATTCCGGTGGTCCGCTGCCGGGTCCGGAGCGCGAGGAGCCGCTGGAACTCGCCTGCTTGATGGCCGCCACGACCACCGCGACGAACGCCGTCGTGGCGACGACCGCAAACGTTCGCGTGCGCCGACGGTCCAGCGTACGCCGTTCAATCGCCGCAATCGCACGAATGGGGACAGTCACTCGCCCGCGACGCCAGGCGACGGTGGCGCCGGCCTTGGTCGTCACGTCATCGATCAGGAGCACGACACTGGAGTCGCCAATCGTCTCCTGCACGGCACCCGCGATGCGTCCCACGTCGGGGCCAAGCATCGGCTGAAGCGCCACACTCCCTTCGCTCGACAACACCAGGCGGACGTCATCCGATGCCTTCAGGGCAGACGGCGCGGCCGGACGATAGCTGTAGCAGGCGGATTGCGAGAACAGCGCGCCGGCGGCAACCCAGACAAACGGGCGACGGAGCGACGGACGACGCATCAACGAAACGAGGGAGGACATGCGCACGGGGCCGAGGAATGAGCACTCATAGATAGGGAAGCGCCGGCCATCCCGCCACCACTCTGCCCCAATCCCCAACCAGCTGTCCCGGCCGTGCCGCTGCCCGCGAACCTCACTCGACCGTTGGGTGCGCAGTAACTTCTGCGGCATGCATCTCGTCGAACTCTTCGACCTGTCCCTGCGCGACAGGCGCCAGATATGCGCGATCACGTACGATCATCCTGCCGCCAGCGTCGAGTCACTGACCTTCGGTGAACTCGACCGGCGCAGCGACCAGCTGGCGCAACTGCTCGTAACGCTCGGGCTTCATGCGGGTGACCGGTTGGCGTTCTACCTGGCAAACCGGGTGGAGATCATCGACCTCTGGATTGCGTGCGCCAAGCTGGGGGTGATCGTGGTGCCCATCAACGTGCTGTATCGCGAACGCGAGATCCGGCACATCATGGGCGATGCCGAGCCGAAGGCGGTGGTGACGACGCCGGCACAGGCGGCCGTCTTCCCGGCGGGCACGACGTGCTGGGACGTGGAAGAACTCTCGTCGAAGGCGGCGCGATTGGACGCGGTGCGGCCGGTGGTCGCAGTTTCGGCGCAAACTCCCGCCGCCCTGGTCTACACCTCGGGAACCACCGGCACGTCGAAGGGCGCGATCCTGACGCACGGGAACTTCGTGGCGAACGGCCTGTCGCTGGTCGAAAACTGGCGCATCACGAGCGATGATCGGTATCTCGCCGCGCTGCCGCTCTTCCATGTCCACGGACTGGGCAACGGCCTGCACGTCTGGCTGGCGAGCGGGTGCCATATGCGGCTCGTCGAGCGATTTGACCACGCCACGGCCGCCGAGTTGTTCGAGACGTACCGCCCAACGCTGTTCTTCGGCGTGCCGACGATGTACGTGCGCCTGCTCGAGGTGCCGGACGATCGCGCACGGCGCATTGGTACGGCAGCGCGGCTCTTCGTGTCGGGCTCGGCGCCGCTGCCGGCGCAGGTGCTCACGGCGTTCGAGGCGAAGTACGGGCACGTCATTCTCGAGCGATACGGAATGACCGAGACGCTGATGAACATCAGCAACCCGTACGATGGCGAGCGGCATCCCGGAACCGTCGGTTTCCCGCTGCCACATGTCGCCGTGAAGATCCTCGATGAAGACGGGAAGGATGTCGGCGTGGAGGCAACGGGCGAGCTGTGGGTCAAGGGACCCAATGTGTGCGACGGCTACTGGAAGCGGCCCGATGCCACCGCGGCATCCTGGCGCGACGGATGGTTCCGAACCGGCGACATGGGGCGCATCTCGGCCGACGGTTACATCACGCTCGAGGGGCGGCGCAGCGACCTGATCATCTCGGGCGGATTCAACATCTACCCCCGCGAGATCGAAGAACTGCTGCTGGAGCACGAGGGGGTGCGCGAGGCCGCGGTGGTGGGCGTTGCCGACCCGCTGCGCGGCGAAGTGCCCATTGCCTATCTCGTGACGGACGGACCGGTCGATGACGCCGCGGTGCTGGCCCAGCTCCGCACGCAACTGGCGAGCTTCAAGATCCCGCGCGGCATCGTGCGCGTGGAGGCCCTGCCGCGCACGGCGCTCGGCAAGGTGCAGAAGCACCTGCTTCCCAAACCCGCCTCGGCGTAGCTACGACGGAAGCTGCTGCCCCTTCGTCTCGATGGCGAACGGGATGATGAGCAGTCCGACCAGGAAGGCCGCGCCGGTCCAGGCGACCGGGGTGCCGAGCGTTCCCGAGCGCAGCACCGCGCTGCCGAGCACGAAGTTGACGCCGGCGCCGATGAACCGTCCGACCGACGTCGAGAACGCGAAGGCGGTGGCACGCACCCGTGTGTCGTACTGCTCGGGAAGCCAGAGGCTGAAGACGGCGAAGTTCCCGCCGGCGAATCCGAGGAAGAAGAGTACCGTGATGAACGGCACGAGCCCCTGCTCGAGGTAGAAGGCCCACCCAAACGCGGTCGGGATGCTCACCATCATGCCAGTGAAGTACAAGGCGAGGGTTCGCTTGCGGCCGATACGTTCAGCGATCGCTGGCAGCGCAATGCAGCCAAGGATGGTGCCGATCGAGAGCACGGCGGTGCCCACCGACACCATGCGGGCCGCGGCGGGCGCGTCCATCCCGGCCCTCTTGGCGAGCTGGGTGATGGCGGCCGGTTCATAGACGACGCCTGCCCAGAGGCCAATGATGGCGACGGTGAGGAGCAGGGCGTTGACGATGGTCCGGCGGCGATACTGGTCTCCAAAGATCTCGGCGAGTGGATGCGCGCGCTTCGCCTCGGCTTCGTGCGCCTTCCAGCGCGGCGGTTCCTGCACCTTGGCCATGGTGAGAAATGCCACCACCATCGGCGCCAATCCGCAGAGGAACATCGCCCGCCAGCCGAACTGTGCCCCCACCGTGTAGTTCAGCGCGGCTGCCATGAAGAAGCCGAAGTAGTACCCGGTCTGCAGGTAGCCCGCTCCCATCTTGCGGCGGTCCTCGGGCCACGCCTCGGCGACGTAAGTGCCGGCCATCGCCCACTCGCCACCTACGCCAATGCCGGCGAGCAGGCGGAAGATGCCGAGCTGCCAGATGTCGGTGGCAAAGGCGGCGGCTCCCGTAAAGAGAGCGTAGACCAGAATGGTGGCGGCCAGCGCCCGTGACCGGCCGTACTTGTCGGCGATCGGACCCCAGATGAACGAACACCCCCACCCGACGAGGAAGAGGGCGAACATGATGGACCCAATGAAGCCGATGCGCGCCGGCGTGGCTTCATAGCCCGAGGCGGGAAGCAGTTCCGTCAGCGCCGGCGCCATGACGAGGGCATAGATGACCGAATCCATGCCATCGAGCGTCCATCCGGCCCACGCGGCCCAGAAGCCGAGGATCTGCTGGCGATTGAGGGGAGTTCTCACGGGATAGTGATGGCAGATGGCGGACGGCGGATGGCGGATGGCGGGAGAAGATGGGTCGAAGGGGTGCGGAGCGTGAGGGGGAGGGAAAAACGGAGGGTCGCCCCCTTGGCCCAAGGCCTTGGCCTGACTACAATTACGGACTGCGGCCAGGTAGCTCAGTTGGTAGAGCAGCAGACTGAAAATCTGCGTGTCGGCAGTTCGATTCTGCCCCTGGCCATACAAGCAGAGAAACAACAGAAAGACAACAGAGAAACAACAGAGAGACAACAGAAGACGGGGCGAAATTGGCTCCCGGGTCTGTTGTCTCTCTGTTGTTTCTCTGTTGTTTCTCTGTTGTTTCTCTGTTGTCTTTCTGCGCCACCTGTGGCGTTCGCGTCCACGGCAACGCCGGCGAGCAGGGGGTGAACGTCGCGGTCGTCTCGCCCATCGTCTCCGGCAGGTCGACTTACGCCAGAATTGCGACTGAGCAAAGTTCGGTGTTTGCGGATTGACCGCGTCGGAACGAATGTTTGCGCGTGCGTTCGGCGGTTGTTGGCGAGACGCTCGGCAACCTTGGGTCGTCCCCCCGGTGTCTGAGGTGCGGCGAACAGCAGCGGGCACGGGAAATGTCATCGATCATTCATCATCCGCTAATGTGTTCGCAAGCAAAGACTTAGGAAGTGGCTGCACCCTGTTGTCATCCTCCACCAGGACTCTTCATGCGATCAGGCCGCACGATGCTGGCGTCCGGAGCAGTCGCGCTGTTGCTGTTGGCCAATCCGTTGTCCGCACAAAACCCGGTGGGTCCCGCCCGCGATACGGTGCAGAACGCGGCGTTGCGAGCCTATCTGGATTGTCAGGAATGGGGATGCGATCGCGACTTCCTGGTCACCGAAATGAAGTGGGTGAACTGGATGCGCGAGCGGCTGGACGCCGAGATCCACGTGCTGGTCACGTCCGCCGCGACCGGCTCGGGGGGACGCCAGTTCACCGTGGTGACAATCGGGCAGAAGCAATATGCCGGCGTCGCCGACACGCTGACGTATACGGCCAATGCGAACGACGCGGATGACACCCGCCGGCGCGGGCTGCTGCGGGTGATCAGCCAGCTGCTGCTCCCGTACGCGGCACGCACACCGCTGGGACCCCGGCTGAGCGTATCGTTTGCGGCTCCGGCGACGAATGATGCCGCGCCGGGCGCTGCGGCGCGGGACAAGTGGAACTTCTGGACCTACAGCATTTCCGCGAACGGCTATGGGAGCGGCGAGAAGCGGCAGTCTTTCGAGAACCTCTGGAGCAGTCTCTCCGCCAACCGCACGACCGAGACGTGGAAGATCAGGCTCAGCGGAAATTTCTCGTATGACCAGTCGTCGTTTTCGTTCAGCAACGGCACGAAGTACTCGACGCTGCAGCGCAGCTTCGGCCTGAGCAGCATCGTCGTGCGGAGCCTCGGCGCCCACTGGTCCATGGGCGGCAAGGCGCAGGCGGACCGGTCGGATTACTACAACACGAATGCCAACATCGTGGCCGGGCCGGCCGTCGAGTGGGATTACTACCCGTACAAGGAGTACACCCGGCGCCGGCTGACCGTGCTTTATTCGGTGGCCGTGCAGCACTACGACTACCGGGAAACGACCATCTACAACCGGGACCGCGAAACGCGGCCGATGCACTTTCTCGCGGTGGGGCTCAGCAAGCGGCAGCCATGGGGATCGGCGAGCGCCTCACTGACGGGTTCGCAATTTCTCAACGCGCTCAAGCACTACAACGCGAGTCTCAACGGCGGCGTGGATGTTCGGCTCGGCAAGGGCTTCAGCGTGAACCTGTACGGCAACCTGGCGCGTGTCCGCGACCAGCTCTACCTCCCGCGCGGCGAAGCAACCGACGCGGATGTCATCGCCCGGCAGCAGGCGCTGTCCACGAACTATCGCTACTACGTCATGGCGGGGTTGCGCTACCAGTTTGGTTCGATCTTCAACTCGGTGGTGAACCAGCGGTTCGGCGCGTTCGGGGGCGGGGGGAGCACGATGGTCATGAGTTTCTGAACGGCAGAGTACGACAGAGTACGACAGAGTACGACAGAGTACGACAGAGTACGACAGAGTACGACAGAATACGACGGAATACGACGGACGTAGCGTGAACATCGGCGCAGGGGTTGCCGGCGTACGTGCGAGTTGGCACGTTCCGCGTACGAGGATTCCAACCATGACGACCCCTGCACTGACTCACGATCCGGCGCTTGAAGCGCTGTGGATGCCATTCACCGCCAACAAGGCGTTCAAGGCGCGCCCGCGACTGCTCGTGGGCGCCAAGGACATGCACTATCGGTCCGACGACGGCCGCGAGATTCTCGACGGCACGGCGGGTTTGTGGTGCGTGAATGCCGGCCACTGCCGCACGCCGATCATCGAGGCCATCAGCCGCGCGGCGGCCTCGCTCGATTTTGCCCCGGGCTTCCAAATGGGCCATCCGTGGAGCTTCGAGCTCGCCACGAAGCTCACGGGCCTCCTGCCGAAGGGCATTGACCACGTCTTCTTCTCCAACTCGGGGTCGGAGGCCGTCGACAGCGCGCTCAAGATCGCGATGGCATACCACATTGCGCGCGGCGAGCCGCAGCGCACGCGGTTCGTGGGACGCATCCGCGGCTACCATGGCGTCGGTTTCGGCGGCATCTCCGTGGGCGGCATCGAGCCGAACAAGAAGGCGTTCGCCGCGCAACTCCTGCCACAGGTGGACCACCTGCCGCACACGCACGACCTGGCGCACAACGCGTTCGCCAAGGGACAGCCGGTGTGGGGTGCGCATCTGGCCGACGCCCTCGAGGAGATCGTCGCGCAGCGCGGCGCCGACACGATCGCCGCGGTGATCGTGGAGCCGATGGCGGGGTCGACGGGCGTGCTGATTCCGCCCGTGGGCTACCTGGAGAAACTCCGCGCGCTGTGCACCAAGCACGGGATCCTGCTGATCTTCGACGAAGTGATCACCGGCTTTGGACGACTCGGCACGCCGTTTGCCGCGCAGCACTTCCGCGTGACGCCCGACCTGATCACGCTGGCCAAGGGCGTAACCAATGCGGCGGTGCCCATGGGCGCGACCTGCGTGCAGGGGAAGATCTACGACACGGTCATCAACGCGACCGAGCAGGGGATCGAGTTCTTTCACGGCTACACCTACAGCGGGCATCCACTGGCCGCGGCGGCCGGACTGGCGACGCTCGACCTGTACGCCGCCGAAGGGATCTTCGCGCGCGCGGCCGCCCTGGCGCCGAAGTGGGAGCAGGCGGTGCACTCATTGCGCGGCGCGAAGCACGTGATCGACGTGCGCAATCTCGGCCTAGTGGCCGGCGTGGAACTCGAATCGAGGGCCGGACGCCCCGGATCGCGCGCGTATGACGTGTTCGTCGATTGCTTCTTCAACCAGAACCTGCTGGTGCGCGTGACCGGCGACATCCTCGCGCTGTCGCCGCCGCTGATCATCAGCGAGGCGCAGATCGACGAGCTGGTGGCGAAGCTGCGTCGGGCGCTGGAGGCCACGGCTTAGTAGCGTATTGATACTAAATGGCGCCACGCTGGGCTTTTTCATTACGGAGGCACGGAGGAAAAGCCGAGGGCCACGGAGGAACTGCAACTTCTTGGGGGAACAGCGCGCGCCACGCAGAGTTTTGCGTGGCGCGATGTCGTTCTCCTTAGTTGTGGTGGTTCTCCGTGGCCCTCTGGCAGTTTTCCGTGCCTCCGTGGTGAAAAACCCAGCGCTCTATCGCAAAACCGGCATCGTAAACGATGCGGCGTCGGCCGCGGCGGGCCAGCGTGACGTGACGGTCTTCACGCGCGTGAAGAAGCGCACGCCGTCCATGCCGTGCTGGTTCTGGTCGCCGAAAGCGGAGTCCTTCCAGCCGCCGAAGGAGTAGAAGGCAAGCGGCACGGGAATGGGCACGTTGATGCCCACCATCCCGCACTGCACGCGGTGCGCGAACTCGTGCGCCGCACCGCCGCTGCGCGTGAAGATGGCGACGCCATTGCCGTAGCGATGCGTGTTGCAGAGCGCCAGCGCCTCGGCCGCCGTCGCCACCCGCACGACACACAGCACGGGCCCGAAGATCTCCTCCTGATAGATGGTCATGTCCGCGGTGACCCGATCGAAGAGCGTCCCGCCGAGGAAGAACCCCGCACCGTCGGCAAGCGGATGAGCTCGACCGTCCACGACGAGCGACGCGCCCTCGCGGACGCCGTGCTCGATGTAGCCGCGAATTCGGTCGCGGTGCGCGGAAGTCACGAGCGGTCCCATCTCGCTGGCGGGATCGGTGGGCGCCCCGATGTGCAGCCGGTGCACGCGCTCGGCGAGCCGCGGGAGGAGGGCATCGGCGGTCGCGTCGCCAACGACCACGGCCACGGAGATGGCCATGCAGCGCTCGCCCGCCGATCCATAGGCGGCGCCCATCAGCGACTCGACCACCTGGTCGAGATCGGCATCGGGGAGCACGACCAGATGGTTCTTGGCGCCGCCCATCGCCTGCACGCGCTTGCCGTGACGGGCAGCGGTCTCGTAGACATGGCGGGCGACGGGGGTGGATCCGACGAAACTCACCGCCTGAACGCGCGGATCCACCAGAAGCGCATTGACGGCCTCGGCGTCGCCGTTGAGCACGTTGAGGACACCGGGCGGCCCGCCCGCCTCGACGAACAGTTCCGCCAGCCGCAGCGGGCAAGACGGGTCGCGCTCCGACGGCTTGAGGACGACCGCGTTGCCGCAGGCAAGCGCCGGGGCGACCATCCAGAGCGGCACCATCGCCGGGAAATTGAAGGGCGTGATGGCAGCGACCACGCCGAGCGGCTGCCGCAGGGAGTGCATGTCGATGCCGGGCGAGACGCCATCGCTGAACTCGCCCTTCATCAGGTGCGGGATGCCGACGGCGAATTCGACCACCTCGAGTCCGCGCTGCAACTCGCCGCGGGCATCGGCGAAGACCTTGCCATGCTCGCTGCTGATGAGCGTGGCGAGCTCATCGGCGTGCGCGAGGCAGAGTTCGCGGAACCGAAACAAGACGCGGGCCCGATCGAGCGCGGAGCGTTCGCCCCACGCCGGGGCAGCCGCGTAGGCGTCGGCAATGACGCGGTCGATGTCGGCCGCATCGGCAAGCGGAACGTTGGTGGCTTGCAGTCCGGTGGCTGGATTGTAGACCGGAGCCACGCGCGCGGAGTGAGCGCCAGCGCGAACTCCGCCGGCAAAATGCGTCAGCAGGTGAGGCGTCATGTCACCAAGCTACGATGGCTCGCCGAAGCGAGCCACCGAAGCCGGTTCACGGACGCTGCCGGAGGCCAAGGCGCAAGATACGCTCGAGCAGGTCGGAGTATGCCACTCCCGCATGGCGCGCGGACGAAGCGAATTCCTCACGCTCGGCGATTTCGGGGTTCGGATTCGCCTCGAGGAAGTAGAGGTCGCCGTGCGCGTCGAGGCGAAAATCGAGGCGCGCGTAGCCGCTGAGTTCCAGAATGCGGTAGATGCGCTTGCTGACGTGCGCCGCTTCGGCCGAAAGATCGGGCGGCAACTCGGCCGGCCGGATGTCGATGCCGTGACGTTCCTGATAATCCAGGTCATGCTTGGCGCGCGCCGTCGCGATCAGCGGTTCGTCGGCCGACCGTTTTTCGGCGACCAACTCGAAGGCGGGGTACGCCACCAGCCGTTCATTGCCCATGACACTCACGTACAGCTCGCGCCCGTCGATGAACTGCTCGGCAATGGCGTCCGTGCGGATGCGCTCGTGCACGAACCGCACGCGCTCGGCCAGCTTGTCGTCCGAGTCCACCACCGACGCCTTGGCGATGCCCACCGAGGCGTGCTCGATGAGCGACTTCACGATGAGCGGGTAATTCAGGTGCGAGGGCCGTCGCACCTTGCGA
Source organism: Gemmatimonadaceae bacterium (assembly GCA_036504815.1). Classification (NCBI taxonomy): domain Bacteria; kingdom Pseudomonadati; phylum Gemmatimonadota; class Gemmatimonadia; order Gemmatimonadales; family Gemmatimonadaceae; species Gemmatimonadaceae bacterium. The sequence continues at coordinate 320,811 of DASXUN010000021.1, forward strand.
CCCATCGGGAAGACCGCAAACTCGGGCACGCGGATGCGGTGGTACGCGCAGAGCTTCTTGGAGAGCGCCTTGCCGCGCGAGAGGATCATGCCGCGCGGGTTGCACCCGGTGTACGGGATCTTCAGGAGTTCGAGGTAGCTGACGACGTTGTGGTCGAAGACCACCTCGCCGTGGAACTCCTCCAGCAGGTTGAAGACGACGTGCGGCTGGAACTGTTCGACGGCGTCGCGGACGGGCGCGAGTTCATACTGCACCCCCAGCGGCCGCACTTCATGACCGCACGCGCGCAGATGGCTGACCACGTCGAATTCCGTCTTCCACAGGTTGATGTCCTTGTCGCTCTGTCCCTCGAGCGAGTCGGGCGGCACCAGCTGCGGATGCATGAGGGCGAGCACACGGTGCTTCTTCATACGGCGATCCAGTCGCGACGGCCGTGCTTGGACAGAAATTCCATGGTGCGGGCCGTGAGGAGCACCATGAAATCCATGAGCAACTGACGCTCCCGGCCGACGACGCGCAGCCTGAGCTGACGGCAACGGCCGATCATGTCGTGCAGGACCTGGTCGAGGGTGAATTGATACTCACCCGTCCAGCGGGAGACGACGCGCCGAATCTCCTTGCGGTGCCGGCGCAGGAAACTGCCGGCCGCCTCGCGCGCGCGGTCGCGCGGCGCATCGGAGAAAAGGCGCAAGAGATCCTCATCGTAGGTCGTGGGATGCTCCACGGAGTAGAGCGCCCGCCGGTAGGTGTAGTGCTCGAACAGCGTGCGCGTGAGCGAGCGCGCCGGATCGATGACGGTGCGGGTGGTGACGCGCGGCCGGTGGCCGGCGAGCTCGGCCATGAGCTGGTCCACGTACTGCAGCTTCTGCAGCGCAAACCAGCCGGCGTAACGGCGCCGCCAATCGGCGCGCGGCGCCAGCCAGACCGCAAACGTCTCGGCAAAATCCTCGTCGGGATGGCTTTGGGCGTACCACCGGCGCAGGTGCTGCACGTACTTCTTGCTGGCGGGATTGGGCCGGTACGACTCTGGGTATTTCGTGGAGGACTTGCCGAACAGGCGCTGCCATTCGCGGCGACGATGGATCTGGAAGGCATGCTGCACGGCATGCCCGCACTCGTGCCGCAGGATCTGCATGCACTCGGCGTAGGTCCCACCCTCGACCTCGAGCAGCTGCGAGCGCTCGAGCTTCATCAGGCGCGGATGGGTGAGGTAAAACGGGATGGCAATGCCGGGCACGTTGCCCGGTGAGAACCACTCGTCGCTGATCCAGACATGCGGATGCACCCGCAACCCACGGGCGTCGAGCTCCGCGTAGAGATCGTTGACGCACCCCTCCAGCCAGGTCCCCTCGATGCTGACACCGAGGTCCTTGATGCGCAGTTGGAGCAGTTCCTTGGAGGGCCAGTTGGCCCACGGGAAACGGCGGGAGCGGGAAGGCATGCGCGCAGAGCGTACGGCGTTGAACCCCAGAGTGCAAGGGAACGGGCACGGTGGGGTGCAGGGGCACGGGCACGGTGTGGTGCACGGGAAGGGGCACGGTGTGGTGCGCGGGCGCGGTGTGGTGCGGGGGGTGGGGGGAGGGGGGTAAACTTCGGGCGTGACTATCACCCCCACCGGCCCGTATGCGGCGCTGTTGCACCCCAACTTCCGGCGATACGTCGTGGGGCTGCTGGCCTTCACGATGGCCGTGCAGATCCAGGGAACCGTCGTCGGGTGGCAAATCTACGAACTGACCCACGACAAGCTGGCACTGGGCCTCATTGGACTGGCCGAGGCGCTGCCGTTCATCGGGTTTGCGCTGTATGCGGGGCACGTGGCCGACCGGCACGACCGACGTCGCGTGGCGATCCTGGCACTCTCGGTGCTAGTGCTGTGCTCCGTGGCGCTCCTCGTGCTGCCGATGGCCCTGCCGCACAGCCCGCGCCGGGTGACCACGCTGATCTACGTGACTATGGTGGCCAGCGGTGTGGCGCGGAGCTTCCTCCAGCCGGCGCGCCAGGCGTTGAGCCAGGAGCTGGTGCCGCGCGCGCTCTTCCACAACGCGGTCACCTGGCGCAGCGGGACATGGCAGTTGGCGGCGGTGATGGGTCCGGCCATCGGCGGCGCGCTCTACGCCGTTGGCGGAACGACGGTGGCGTATGCCGGCGACGTGCTCCTCATCGTCATCGGGTTGCTCGCCATCGTCTCGATCCAGCATCGGAGCGTCATCAATCGTGATCACACCAATGATGTGGGTGAGAGTCTCGGCGAGGGGCTTCGGTTTGTCTTCCGTGAGCCCATCCTGCTGAGCGCACTTTCGCTTGACCTGTTCTCGGTCTTCTTCGGCGGCGCGACCGCGCTGCTTCCTGTCTTTGCGGACGACATCCTCCACGTTGGACCGCAGGGATTGGGGATGCTGCGGGCCGCGCCCGCGCTTGGCGCCGTCGTGACGTCACTGATCATCGTGCACCGTCCGCCATTCGAACGTGCGGGGCGCACGCTGGCGCTGGCCGTGTGCGGATTCGGCGTCTTCACGATCGGGTTCGGGCTTTCCACGTCATTCTGGCTGTCCGTCCTGATGCTGGCGCTGGCCGGGGCGTCGGACATGGTGAGTGTCTCGATCCGTTCGAACCTGTTGCAGACCATCACCCCGACACATCTTTTTGGACGTGTGTCGTCGGTGAACAGCGTGTTTGTGGGTTCGTCGAACGAGATCGGGATGTTCGAGAGCGGTGTCACGGCGCAGCTGTTCGGCACGGTGCCGTCGGTGCTGCTCGGCGGCTTCGCGACGCTGCTCGTGGTGGCCGTGATCTTCACGCGGAATCCGGCGTTGCGCGGGCTCCGGCGGATCCATGAGCTGGGGGAATGGTCAGGGGCCGTACCCGTCCTGGAACGATCAGGAGGGACGACGGCGCGCGCGTCGCCGCGAAGGGGCGCGTAAGGAGCAACACGAACGGGGCGTCGCATTACGCGACGCCCCGCTGCTTGCCCGGTGACCGATCAGTTGACCAGCGACTTGACGGCGGTGACCACGGCATTGGCGGTGATACCGTACTCGGCGTAGAGCTTGGGCGCCGGCGCCGATGCGCCGAAGGTCTCGATGCCGATCACCTTGCCACGCTCGCCGACCCAGCGGTACCAGCTCATCGGGTGACCTGCTTCGATGGCGACGCGCGGAATACCCGTGGGCAGCACGGCTTCGCGCCACTTGGGTTCCTGCTGCGCGAAGAGTTCGAGCGACGGCGCGCTGACGACGCGCACCGAAATGCCATCGTCCGCCAGCATCTGCTGTGCGGCCAGGGCGATCGACACCTCCGACCCGGTGGCCATCACGATGGCCTTGGGGACGGTGCCGTCGAGCGTGTTGCCCAGCACGTACGCGCCACGGGCGGCGTGCACCGCCGCCGTGCGATTGGTACGGTCGATGAAAGGGAGCTTCTGCCGCGACAGGATCAGCGCGACCGGGCCGTCCTTGTGTTCAAGCGCGACGCGCCACGACTCGGCGACCTCACTCGCGTCAGCCGGGCGCACGACCAGCAGGTTGGGAATGCAGCGCAGCGACGTGATGTGTTCCACGGGCTGATGCGTCGGGCCGTCTTCGCCCAACCCGATGGAGTCGTGCGTGAAGACATAGATGACGTGCTGCTTCATCAGCGCTGCCAGGCGAATTGCCGGGCGCATATAATCGGCAAAGACGAGGAACGTTCCGCCGTACGGTATAAACCCGCCGTGCAGCGCCATGCCGTTCATGATGGCGCCCATCGCGTGCTCGCGAATGCCGAAAAACAGGTTGCGACCATCAGGGTGCTCGGCGGAGACGCCGGCAGCACCCTTGACCATCGTGAGGTTCGAGCCCGCGAGGTCGGCGGACCCGCCGAGCAGTTCCGGCACGTGCGGGGCAATGGCGTTGATGACCGCGCCGCTTGCCGCCCGGCTGGCCACGGCCCCGTTCTCGGCGGTGAAGACGGGAAGATGGGTTCCCCAGTTGGCCGGGAGATCCCCATGCCAACGCCGGCCCAGTTCCTTGGCATCCTCGGGATTGGCCTTGGTGAAGAACATGAACCGCTTCATCCAGTCCTGCTGTGCGGCCTCGCCGTGGGCGACCACCTGGGCGCGCCAGTGGGCCACCGCCTCCTCCGGCACAACGAACGGTTCGGCATGGGGCCAGCCGAGCGCCTTCTTGGTGAGCGCAATTTCGTCCTTCCCCAGCGGTTCGCCGTGAGCCTTGGCCGTTCCAGCCCGATTGGGCGAACCGAAGCCGATGACACTCCGGGTGATGACGAGCGTGGGGCGCTTCGTCTCGGCCTTCGCCTCGGCGACGGCACGGTCGATCGCGGCCTGATCGTTGACGTCGGCGATGTGCAGCACCTGCCAGCCGTAGGCCTCGAAACGCTTGGCGGCATCGTCGCTGCAGGTGAGGTCGGTGCGCCCGTCAATGGAGATGCCGTTGTCGTCAAAGAAACCGATCAGCTTGCCAAGCTTCTGGTGGCCGGCAAACGAGGCCGCCTCGTGCGAGATCCCCTCCATCAGGCAACCATCGCCGGCGATGAACCACGTATGGTGGTCGATAATTTGGTGACCGGGCTTGTTGAAAGTCGCGGCAAGCGTTCGTTCGGCCAGCGCCAAGCCCACCGCGTTGGCAATGCCCTGGCCGAGCGGCCCCGTGGTCGTCTCCACCCCGGCCGTGTGGCCCACTTCGGGATGTCCGGGTGTCTTGCTCCTCCACTGCCGGAAGTTCTTGAGGTCATCGAGCGTCAGCTCGTACCCGGACATGAACAGGGTGCCGTAGAGCAGCATCGAGGCATGGCCGGCCGAGAGGACGAATCGGTCGCGATCCTGCCAGTGCGGGTTCGACGGCGCGTGGCGCAGGTGCCTGGTGAAGAGCGCGTAGGTCAGCGGGGCAAGCGCCATCGGCGTCCCGGGGTGCCCGGAATCCGCGGCTTGCACCGCGTCCATGGCGAGGGTGCGGACCGTATTGATGGCGAGGCGATCAAGGGCGTCGGAAGCAGCCACGGGCCGAAGCTCCGGCAGTCTGGGGTGAGGGCGCGCGGCGTGATGCGGCGCAACACAGAAAAGTAGCCGACCGACGCCTGCGGTGCGATGCGGATATGGCGCCGGAGAAGCACAGCCGCTTCCCCGGCGCCCCGGCGAGCGGCTCCTTCCACGGCCTCTGGCCGAGGGACATATTCCCGTCGTGATGAGCCGCCTCACGACGGTTGGCGAATCGGCCACCCTTTCGCGCGATCTCTCGGACTTTCTGATCGAGTTTTCGATCGGTCTGCACAAGAACGCGATCTATCCCGCCGGCCATCCGCTGCGGGAATCCGCCGCCGATCTCATCACCCGCCGGCTCAGCGCGCTGCTGCTCGTTCGGCCGACGCTGTCACTCGGCGTCGCCCGCCACCAGTTGATCATCGAGGGGGTGGCGACCGAGGAGAACAACCCGGTGCTGCGCGATCTCGCCTTGCGCCTGCACCGGCACCATCTGGGCGCGGTGAAATTCAGCGAGGGAGTCACCACCGATGAGGTTGCGGACGTCCTGGCCACCCTGGCGGTCGAGGCCGGGCGACGCCCGCGCCCCCTTGGCCTCGAAAATGAGGATGTGCTCGCCCAGTGGCCGCACATTCGGCTGTTTCCGCTGACGTTCGAGCAGCTTCAGCTGCTGGAAGAGGAAAACGACCAGGAGGAAGACAAGGCCGAAATGCGCGGCAGCCGCAGCCGCGCCGCGCAGCTGTGGATCGGCCTCGCCCGCGCCGCGCTCGCGCGGGACCTCGACGAGGCGACGGAGCTCGACGCCGCGGATTCCGCGGATCCGGTGGTGGTCGCCAAGGCCATCGACGATCACAAGCGCGACGCCGCGTATGACCAGGTGGTGGTGGGCTACCTGCTGCAAATCGCGGAAGAGCTCAAGGCGAAGGGCGGCAAGGAGGCGGCTGCGCTGCAGAAGCGCATCTCGCGGCTGGTCTCCACGCTGCAGCCGGAGACCCTGCACAACCTGATGCACATGGGTGGCGACGTGATGCAGCGTCGCAAGTTCGTGCTTGATGCGACGCAGGGCATGGCCGTCGAAGCGGTCGTCGACCTCGTGCAGGCCGCCGCCGAGTCGTCGCAACAGACGATCTCGCACTCCCTCGTCCGCATGCTGTCGAAGCTGGCGGTGCATGCCGACGACGGGAGTCCCCTGGCACGACCGGCGGCGGACAGCGCGCTGCGTGACCAGGTGCACAAGCTGGTGAGCGGATGGAATCTCGAGGATCCGAACCCGGACAACTACCGCAAGGCGCTCGAGAAGATGTCGCAAATGGCGCCGAGCTTTCGTGGCGAGGACAGTTTCCCGGCCGAACCTGAACGATTGCTGGCGATGGGCCTGGAGATCGAAGTCCTCGGCGAACCGGTCTGGCGCTCCATCGACCAAATGACCGCGCGCCAGGATCTCACGCCATTGCTGGATCTGCTTGATGCCGCCAACGACGGATGGATGCGGGAGGCGCTCTGGCGACACGTGGCCACCCCGGAACGGCTGGAGGCGCAGCTCGAGCACTTCCCCGCAACCAGCAAGGCGGTCGAACGGCTGGTTGCCCGCATGGGACTGGCGGCCGTCGAGCCGCTGCTGGCCGCGCTCGCCCGCGAGAGCGAGACCTCGGCCATCCCCCTCGTCGACCTGCTGGGTTCGATTGGTCCCGAAGTCGGACCGCTGATCGTGACCCGCCTCAGTGTCTCGCGCTGGCCGATGGTGCGGCACCTCCTGGCGGCGATCAATCGCATGGAGCAATGGCCGGAGGGCTTCGATGCGCGGGACTTCACGCGTCATCCCGACGCCAGTGTCCGGCGGGAGGCGGTGCGCCTGCTCATCAAGCAGCCGGCGTATCGCGAGCAGGCCATCACGGCCGCCCTGGCCGACGTGGATGAACGCAACGTGCGCCTCGCGCTGGGGGCCGTCATGCAGGGGTGCACGGCGGCGCAGGCTTCCGTCCTGATGGCGCGCGCCGACGACACGTCGCTGTCGCCCGATTTGCGCGCGCTCGGCATCCGCGCCGTTGCCACTCATCGGTCGATGGAGACGCTGAACTTCCTGCTTGGCCGCGTCGCGGGCAGCAAGGTCCTGATGTTCCGCCGCACCCTGGCGGCGAAGTCTCCCGAGATGCTTGCGGCGTTGACCGGCCTGGCGGCCCACTGGGCATCGGAGCCGGCGGCCAAGGAAGTCCTCGCGCAGGCCAGCAAGAATTCAGATCCCGAGATCAGCGACGCCGCGACGCGTCGTGGAGGGGCGCGGTGAGCGAACCGGCACGATTCCTGACGTCACTGGCGCAGGCGCTGTCCACGATGACGCTGTACGCGGACGGCCATCCCGCCCGCGAACGCGCCATCGACCTGGCGTTCGAGCAACTGCGCGCACTGCAGGCGGTCGACTCACATCCGCAGTTCTCGTTCCTCGGCTACGATGTCGTCTACGGCAACGTCGCGTTGCGCGAGTTGAAGGAGTGGGACTGGGGGGTGCGCCTGGCCAACGCCGGCATCCAGCGCCTCGAGTTCAGCTACGACGTGACGCGCGACGACTTCGAGGTCTTCCTCGACGAATGCCTGGCGCGACTGACCCTGCAGTTCATCGACTCGGCCACACGAAGTCCGGAACGAAAGACGGCCATCCGGTTTGGCGCGATCGGCGTGAAGGGCGCAGAAGGCATGATAAGGCCGGAGGACCTGCTGCCGACGGCGACCATCGCCTATTCCCTGCAGGAAGAGGCCGACACCATCCGCTGGCTGCACGACGAAGTGGAGGTGCGCGGCGAACTCCCGCTGCTGGAAGCGGAGTCAGTCGTGAAGTCGCTGTCCGTGGCGATGCACGGAGACCGGGAGATCGTGATTCCGCTGCTGCAGTTGAAGGAGTTCGACCAGTACACGACCACGCACTCGCTCAACGTCTCGGTGCTGGCGATGGCGTTGGCCGAGTACATGGGGATGGGCCCCAAGGACGTGCGCGGCTTCGGCGTGGCCGGGCTGCTGCATGACCTCGGCAAGGTGCGCATTCCGAAGGAAGTGCTCACCAAACCCGGCAAGCTGACGGACGACGAGTGGACGATCATGCGGCGGCATCCGGTGGACGGCGCCAAGATCATCTACGAGAGCGATCGCCAACTGGATCTCGCGTCGGCGGTCGCGTATGAGCACCACATCATGATCAACGGCGGCGGCTATCCGAACCGCCACTTCCAGCGGGACTGCCACAAGGCGAGCAAGCTGGTGCACATCTGCGACGTCTACGATGCGTTGCGCACCAACCGGCCGTATCGCGAGGCGTGGGACGCCGAACGCGTGCTCTCGCAGATCGAGAAGGGAATCGGCTGGGACTTCGACGAGGAGCCAGCGCGCGCCTTCATCCAGATGATGGGACAATGGGAGCGTCGCGTCGCGGTCGTGGACGACAAGACGCCGCTGCCGCAATACGCCGCGGCGATGGCCGCGGCGGCCAGCGAGGCGGGGACGGCGGCGACGCCTCCCGCCGGTTTCCCGGCGGTGCCAGATTCACCGGACGCCGCTGCCCCAGGCGCACCACCCGCCCCATGACGTCACCGAACGATCCGACGGCCCGCTTCCGGTCGCTGAAGCATCCAGGCGCGCTTCTCGCGCTGATGGAGAACCTGCGCGAGTCGTTCTACATCCTGAACGCCCGCGGCGAAGTGGTGGACGCGAACCCGGCCTTCCTTTCCATGCTCGGCGTCCGCGCCCTCGATGACCTGCGCTCGTATTCGTTGTCGGATATGGTGGCCGACCCGCGGAGGCGAATGGAGGAACTCGAGACGCTCGATACCACAGGGTTCGTGCGCGACTTCGAGATCGAAATCGTGCGTCCCGACGGCGCCGAGCGCACGGTGCTGGACAGCTGCTACGTGTGCGTTGACGCGGCCACCAACGAGCCGTTCTACCACGGCGTGATGGTGGACATCACAGACCGCAAGCGGCAGGAAGACGCGTTGCGCGAACAAAGCGTGCGCGATCCGCTGACCGGCTGCTATAACCGGCGCTACCTCGAGCAGATCGAACCGGAACTGGAGAGCTCCGAGTCGCCCTTCGGCTGCATCTTCATCGACATCGATCATTTCAAGCAGTACAACGACCTGCACGGCCATGCGATGGGCGACACCACGCTCGTGCGCATGAGCCGGTTCCTGATGCGTCAGGTGCGGGCGGAGGAGCCGGTGATTCGCCTGGGCGGCGATGAGTTCCTGCTGGTGCTGAATCCAGCGGATGAAGACGCGGTCGAGATGGTGGCGCGCCGCCTGCAGCTGGCGGCCATTCGCACGGCGCCGGTGCCGTTCAGCCTGGGCTGGAGCGCCCGGCGGCCGGGCGAATCGGTGCAGGACACGGTGAACCGGGCGGACCAGCGCCTGCTCTCGGTGCGCGTGATGGAGCGTTCGGGCAAGCGGAGCGCGACTCCGCCGGAGTGACTGCCGCGGCGTGCACGACGCGGGGTCAGGTCGGCGATGACTATTTAGTAGCGATATGGTACTAAATTGCGCCACGGTGACTTCTCCGTGGGAAAAGAGTCCGGCGTCTCTCCATATGGGCGTCGCGGTCAGCCGGTCTCGTCAGGAAAGTGCGTGGGGACCAGCCGTGCGCAAGCGACCAAGGCCTTGGCGGCACCCGCGTGCAGCAAGAGCGTGGTCAGCGAGCCCTGCAGCGACACCTGACGCAGGGCGACGGCCATCACCGGATCGAGCGCACCGCGCACGATACGCTTCCACACGGCGTACGGCGCCCGCAGGACGAACGGCGCGGTGACCCCCGACGGATCGACGACGCGCGCGTCGGTGCAGGTGCCCCGCTCCAGCATGAACTGGACCGCCGTGTCGGCGTGATAGTCGAACTGGGGCGCCGCCTCGAGCACCAGCGCGATGGGCCACGTCCATCCGACGGCTGCGGCCCGGTACGCCGCATTGCCGTTGATGGCGTTGCGCAGGGCATCAGCCCAGGTCTGCGTGAAGGGGCGGAGAAGGGTCACGGCGGGATTTCTTTGCGGCGCCGTTGATCGCCCGAAGCACCGTTGTGCCCGCGACGATCGCGCCGGCGATCAAGTAGATGTAGAACGAGTAGAATCGCCACCAGACCAGCGCGCCGGCAAGTTCCGACGGACCGAGCACGTTTCGCAGGCCGACGGCGAAGGCGAACTCCACCGCGCCGCCGCCCGCCGGCGCCGGCGCGAGGGCGCCGCCGTACAGCAGCAGGAGAGGCCAGACGATGAGCGGCGTCCAGGGAGCGGAAACCCCGCTGCCGAGCACGATGACGGGCAACATGGCGATCCGCAGCGCCACGTGCGCCATGGACAGCGCGAAGGCGACGAGCATCGCACCGGGGCGCGCCCGTCGCAGTCCGTCCATGCCGGTGCGCACATGCCGCAGCGCGCGGCGAATCGCGCGCCAGCGACCGGCATGAATGCCGAGCAGGCGCAGCCAGCGAGGCGGCGGGCCAATGGTGCGTCGGCTCGCGATCACGAACGCCGCCACGGCAACACCGATGAGGAACAGTGCGTAACCGCCAATGACGCCAATCATGCCGCCTGCCAACGCCCCGCTCTCGGTGAAGACGGCGAGGATCGCGCAAACGACCACGAGCGACACTAACTCGAGCGCGAGCTCGAAAAAGAGAATGAGCAAGGCGGGGCCGGTGGACACGCCGCCTTCCGCGAGCATCAGGAACCGCGCCGGCTCGGCGCCGGCGCGCGATGGCGTGATGGAGGCGCCAAAGTCACCGCCGACGCTGACGCGGAACGCCGTCATCCAGCGCAGTGGAATGCGCAGCGCCTTGGCTCCCCACTGCACCTTGGTCGCCCTCGCGAGCACCTCGAAGGCGAAGACGAGAAACGCCGCCACGTGCACATACCACGGGAGCACCGGCGTGTTCCCGTCATGCCGCCAGCCACGCCAGACCACCGCCGTCGACATGGCGATGGCGGCGAAGAACGACAGCGCGACCAGCAGCCAGCGCTTGCGGCTCACCGGGCGCGGGCGAGTTCGAGCAGCGGAATGCGGCGCGCACCGGGATACGGCACCGCCTCTCCCTTGATCGTACGCCAGAGGACGCGGTTGAAGAGGTCTTCGTCCGCAATGTCCTCGAAGCGCAGGTCAAGCCGGGCCGACTCGCGGGCCTCCCGCGTGTTGGGCCGGTTGACTTCATCGAAGTTGATGCCAGGCACGATGGCCACGTACGGGCGCAAATCGGGGTCCTTGCGCCAGATCTCGCGCAGCGGCTGGCCGAAGTAGTCGAACTGGCTCAGCGAGCCGAGCCCCAAAATCTCCTCGATCGTCAGGAGCACATCGGTCGTGTTCGCGAACCGGTGAATCACGCCGCCCGCCGAGTAGGGCGATATGACGAACAGCGGCGACCGGTGCGAGTCGACGTGGTCGGGGCCATTCTGCGCGTCGTCTTCGAGCACGAAGACCACGGTGTTCTTCCAGAAAGGCGACGAGGAGAGCGCCTCGACGACACGGCCCAACGCGAGATCGTTGTCTGCAACGTGTGCCCGCGGCGTCGGCGCCCCGGCACGCGCGCCCGACGTATGATCGTTGGGCAGGCGCATGATCTGCAGGCGCGGCATGCTGCCACGCTTGACCCACCCGGTAAACTCGCCGAGCCAGGCGTCGACGCGTCGCTGATCGCGGATCTCGAGGTCGTACGAGGGATAGGTGGGACTCGTATGCGCGCGAAGGAAGGGCTTGTTCCCCTTGTAGCCCGTGGGCATCGGGTCGTCGCGGTCGACGTTTGCCGGAATCACGAACTCGCCGAAGTTGCGGAACGAGATGCCGGCGCGCTGCGCGAGATTCCACAGATATCCATTCGCGGGTTCGGCGACGTCGTCGTCGTTCTCGGGCACCCGTCCGCGGTTCGTCCCTTCCCAGTCGTAGGTCCGCCCCCGGCTGGAGTAGTTGGACGGCACGGTCTTCTGCAGGTAGTCGGTGGTGTACGCCGCCATGGACCAGTTATGCCCGTCCGGGCTGACCTCCGCGTTCACGAGGAAGCGATCGAAGAGGCCAAACCGTTCAGCCAGTGCGTGATGGTTGGGCGAGACGGCGCGCGGGAAGAACGTGAGCGACGTATCCCCGTCACCCTGCGGCAGGTCGCCGAGCACCTGGTCGTAGGTGCGGTTCTCCTTGATGATGTAGATCACGTGCTCCAGGGGCGGGTACGAGAACTTCTCGCGCGGCCCCCCCCAGCGATTCGCCCGCGCCACGCGCGCCGACAACGGCCCCAAGCCGACCACGTCCGCGCGTGCCACCAGCGACGTGACCAATGAACCCGTGGTCTGGCCGAGTGTGTATTGGGTCTTGTCAAAGCCGGCGTCATCACGCCCGCGTCCTGGACGCGGACCTTCCCGGTTCGGTCCCGTTCCGTGCCCCTTCCCGGTCAGCGTGAGCAGGGAATCACCGCGCACGATGACGGCGGTCGGATACCATTCCACGGGGACGCGGCCTGCCACGGTATCCGCGCCAGTGGCATCTGGCACGCCGGCGGTTTCCGAGGCCAGATCGATCAACGCCACGGCATTGTTGTCGGCCTCGGCCACGAACAGGCGACGACCATCATCGGAAAGCGCGAGCGCGTTGGGTGTCGAGCCCTCACCAGGTCCGCCCGGTGGCGTGACGACAATGCTGGTGATCAGGCGACGCCGGCGAGGGTCCAGCACCGTGATGCGATCCGTGGAACCGGAGGCGACGAAGAGTCGGCTGCCGTCGCGATTGAGCAGCAGGGCCGACGGATGCCGCCCGCCGCTCATGCGTCCTGCCGGGGCGAGCCCATCGAGAGTCGGCGTGAAGGCGGCGACCGTCGAGCCACCCCACGATGACACATACACCCTGCCTTGGGCATCAACGACGACCGCATACGGGTAGCGCTCGACACCGAGCCGCTGCACGACGCTCGCGGTGGCCAGGTCCACCACGGCCAGTGAATCGGTGAGGTTCTCGGCGACATACAGGCGCGCGCCGTCGGGCGAGAGCGCGATGCCGGCTGGATAGCGCTTGCCGTTCTTTCCCGGCGCCTTTGGCTCGATGACGATCGAGTCCGTGAGCGTAGCCCGGCCGTCGGCCCAGGCATAGCGGTAGACGACATCCTGATTGCCGCCGCTCGCATATAGCGTGCGACCGTCGGGTGAGAATGTGAGACCCAGGAAGGCCGCCGCCTGCGGCAGCGTCTGCAGAATGCGACCTGAGGTCCGGTCCACGACCTGCACGCCCTGCTCCCGCCAGCCGTTGAGCAGAACCACGACTTCACGACCGCTCGGCGACAGCGTCATGGCCAGCGGCATGGAGCCGACGGGCCACACCGTGCCGTTCGGGTCGAGTACCCGGCCGGTTGGAAGCCGCCGGGGCCCCTCATCCAACGTCGTGGATGTGGGCTTCGAGTTCGGCGTCGGGGTGCAAGCCGAGAGAACGGCCAGCGAGAGTACGAGAGCGAAGGGGCGCATTACGGGCAGACGGGAGACGGGAGACGGGAGACGGGGGACGGAAGACGGTCAGGGGCCGGCGAGGGTCTACTTGCTGGCACCCAAGCTGATGAACACCACCTTGCCGTCGTTGAACAGCGGGACCGCTACGCGTTGACGCTTCGGATCGTAGCCGATGTCCGCCGGACTCGGCAGTCCCTTGAGGAGTGTCGTCGAGGTGCCGTTGGCGAAGACGCTGAGCGAGGAGTCGGCCCAACTCGTATACAGCGCGCGGCCGTCAGGCAGCACTTCAAGGCCATCGCCGGCACCAGCGCCCACACCCACTGAGTCGGCGGTGGCCATCCCGGGCTTCCAACTGAAGAAGTTCGCACTGGCAAACGCATTCACGAGAAAACGATGATTTGCGGCGTCGTAGGCGATGCCGTTCGGGCCCGGCGCTCCGGCGAACCCTGCCACCGCCTTGTACTGGCGGCCGATTACCCGCACGATGCGATCCGGTCCCGGGTGGGTCATCTGCCCCTTCTCGTCAAACCGGACGCCGGTGTCGGTGATGTAGACCGATCCGTCGGGGCCGGCAACGACATCGTTGAGGAACGCCGAGTCCTTGATCTCGATGGAGGCAAGCGGTGCACCGGTCCTGGTATTGAAGGCGCGCACGGCGGTGATGTCGGCCACCCAGAGCGTATCACCGACAATGGCCATCCCCTTGGGGGCGTTGAGCGTGACCCCTTTCTTGCCGCCCTCGATGAACGGCGTCGAGTCCATGGCGGCGCCATCGGCCGTCAGGCGCACGATGAAGCCGTTGCCGTCGACCTGCGAAGGGTTGCCGTTGATGTTGGTGACGAACCAGAGATCCTGCGCGGCGTCATACCGGACCGACTCAGGGACTTTCATGCCGGCCGCTTCGCCGATGCGCTGCGGCCCAGTAGGCGCTGCCTGCTCGGCGGCGGGCTTCTGATCCGGCTTGGCACATCCCGTGGCGAGCACGGCGGACAAAATGAGAATGCGGGTGGAGGTTTTCATGGTGGGCGGCCCGTGGTGGTTTTCGTGGGGGACTCTCGCCTCGGATGGCGCGAGTGGCCAACTTTACTGAATGTACGAGGTCCGGCCAGCGTGTGCTGTCACGCGCCGGCGCTGCCCCGCCCGACTTTGTGAGGACTCCCCATGCTGCTGTTCTCCCGCCGGATGATTGCCGCACCCCTGTTGCTCCTGCTGCCGGCCGTGCTCGCCGCGCAGTCCTTCGATTCCACCACCTTTGCGGCATTGCGTTGGCGTGAGATCGGGCCATATCGCGGCGGCCGATCCGTGGCCGTCGCCGGTTCGGCGAAGCGCCCATACGAGTACTGGATGGGGACCACCGGCAGTGGCGTGTTCAAGACCACGGACGGTGGGATGAGCTGGCAGCCGGCAACGGACAGGTTCTTCGGCGGCACGGTGGGCGCCCTGGCCGTGTCGGAGTCGAATCCCGACATCGTCTGGTCGGCGGGCGGTGAAGGGGACATTCGTGGCAACACGGCACCCGGCGATGGCGTCTGGGTGACCAGGGACGCCGGCAAGAGCTGGTCTCGCATCACGTACTTCGACGTCAAGAATCATGCTCGCCGGATCATCGTCCATCCCACGAACCCGGACATCGTCTGGATCGGCGTCCTCGGCCATGCCTTCGGGGCCAACGAGCAGCGCGGGGTCTTCAAGACGACCGATGGCGGCGTGACGTGGCACAAGGTGCTGTATCGCGACGCCAACACGGGCATTTCGGACATGGCCATCGACCCGAATGACCCGAACGTGCTGTACGCCGCATTCTGGCATGCATACCGAACGCCATGGTCGATGAATTCCGGCGGTCCGGGCGGCGGCATCTTCAAGAGCACCGATGGCGGCGAGACGTGGACGGAGCTGACGTCCAACCCCGGACTGCCCAAGGGCGTGCTCGGGAAGATCGGGCTCACGGTCTCGGGTGGAAAGTCGAATCGCCTCTGGGCGCTGATCGAGGCGGATGAAGGCGGGGTGTACCGCTCGGATGATGGCGGTGCCACGTGGACCAAGCTGAATGACGAGCGCAAGCTGCGGCAGCGCGCCTGGTACTACTCGCGCATGGTGGCCGATCCCAGGGACTCCAATGTCGTGTATGCGCTGAACGTGCAGTGGTTCCGGTCGCGTGACGGGGGCAAGACGTTCCCGCAGAACATGCCGGTGCCCCACGGCGACAACCACGACCTGTGGATCGCGCCCAACGACCCGAACCGAATGATCGAGGCGAACGACGGCGGGGCCAACGTGTCGTTCAACGGCGGGCGCGCGTGGACGAACCAGGCGTATGCCACCGCCCAGATGTACCACGTGACCACCACGAATCACTTCCCGTACCAGGTGTGCGGTGCACAGCAGGACAACAGCACGCTGTGCGGGCCGTCGCGCAAGGAAGGCGGCATGACGATCGCCGACTTCAAGGATGCAGGCGGTGGCGAGTCGGGATACATCGCCTCGAATCCAGTGAAGCCGGACATCATCTTTGCCGGCAGCTACGGTGGCCTGTTGACGCGCAAGGACCTGAGTACCGGGCTCGAGCGCAACGTCAGCCCGTGGCCGGACAACCCGATGGGTTATTCCTCGGAAGACATCCAGTACCGCTTCCAGTGGACGTTCCCGATTATTTTCTCGCCGCACAACCCGAACATCCTGTACGCGGCGGGGTCGCAGCTCTTCAAGACGACGACGGAAGGCGAGAGCTGGACGATCATCTCACCACCACTCGCGCGCCGTGACCCGAAGACGATGGGTGCGTCGGGCGGCCCGATCACGAAGGACCAGACCGGCGTCGAGACGTATGGCGTGATCTTCGCGCTGAGCGAGTCGCCCATCACGCCGGGGCTGATCTGGGCAGGAACGGATGACGGCCTGGTGTGGATCACGCGCGACGGCGGGGCGCACTGGACGAACGTGACGCCCAGGGACATCGGCGACTTCACGCGCGTCTCGCTCATTGACGCGGGCCACTTCAATGCCGGCACGGCGTACCTGGCCGCGAACCGCTATCAACAGAATGACTTTGCGCCGATCCTCTACAAGACGAATGACTTCGGCAAGACGTGGACCAGAATGGTGACCGGTATTCCGGGCGACGAGTTCACGCGTGCCATTCGTGAAGACCCCAAGAAGGCAGGCTTGCTGTACGCGAGCACCGAGAAGGGCGTCTGGGTTTCCTTTGACGACGGTGCCCACTGGCAGTCGCTGCGCCGCAACATGCCCTCCGTGCCGGTGCACGACCTGGTCATCAAGGACAACGACCTCGTGCTGGGAACGCACGGCCGGTCGTTCTGGATCATGGATGATATCTCACCGTTGCGGCAGCTCGCCGCCGCGGTGACCGAGAAGAAGGCGCACCTCTACAAGCCGTCGGACGCGTATCGCATCGACTGGGGCGGTGGCTTCCGCATTCCAGGGGCGGGGTACGGCGGCGAGACGCCGACCGGCCAGAATCCGCCGTCGGGCGCGGTGATCTACTATCAGCTGAAGGAACCCGGCACACGCGTAACGCTCGAGTTCCTCGATGCGAAGGGGAACCTGATCAAGACCTTCACCAGCGACTCGGTGGCTGCTCCGGCGCCGGCCGCCGGTGGGGAAGGCGAAGGGGGCCGCGGCGGCCCGCCAAGGCCGCAGCGCGTGGCCAACAAGGCGGGGCTCAACCAGTTCAACTGGAACCTGCGCTATCCCGACGCCACACGGTTCGATGGCATGATCTTCTGGGCTGGCAATGTCACCGGGCCGCTTGCCCTTCCCGGCACGTACACCGTGCGCATGACGGCCGGCGGCGAAATGCAGGCACAGACCTTCACGGTCAAGGCCGACCCGCGGTTCAAGGTGCCGATGGCGGATCTTGTGGCCCAGTTCGACTTCCTCATCCAGGTGCGGGACAAGGTGAGCGAAGCCAACGAAGCCGTGGTCACCGCGCGCGATGTAAAGGCGCAGGTGAATGACCGCCTGAAGCAGGCGCCGCAGCTTGGCGATCAGGGCAAGGCGCTCAAAGGCAAGGTGACCACCGTGGAGGGCGAGATCTACCAGATCAAGAACCAGAGTTCGCAGGATCCGCTGAACTACCCGATCAAGCTGAACAACAAGATTGCTGCGTTGCTCGGTATGGCCGGGTCCTCACCGGGCCGTCCGCCGGCCCAGGCCATGCAGGTCTTCAAGGAACTGAATGGCAAGCTCGACGTGCAGACCAAGCGCATGGAGAAGGTCTATGCGGAGGATCTCAAGGGCTTCAATGAACAGCTCAAGAAGCTGGGGCTGCCGGAAGTGACGCCCAAGAAGAAGGCGCCGAAGGTGGCCGCTGACTGAGGTGGCGCCAAGGTCCGGATGTGCGAAGGGAGCGGCCGAGGCCGCTCCCTTCGTTGTTTTCGCCTGCCTACCTGGCGCCCTTTCGCTTCGCGGGCGCGCCGACCTTGAACTGATCCTCGAGTATCACCCAGGCGTTGATGTCCTTGCGCGCTCGCACCACTGCGCTGTACTGCCCGCGTTCAATCACCGAATCCTTGGGCGAACGCCTGAGCACCATTTGGTAGATGCCGCTGTCCGCGAGCGTCGAGTCGTCCATGATCCGCTGGCCATGCGAGATGCGCTGGAAGTCGGCAAGCGACTTGGAGCGCGCGTAGGTGATGAGGTGATGAACGACCTCGGTGCTGCCGCGGACAGTGGAGTCGGGGGCATGCAGCACGGCGTTGAGCGCATACAGCTGGCTCAGCATCCGGCTATCCTGGTTGATCATGGTGGCCGTGACGAGCGCATAGAGCGCGGAAATGGCCCGCATGCGTTCACGATCATCGGCGGGAATCAGCGGGGACTTCCTGGTGGTATCCGGCGCGTCGCTCGCAAGCCGGGGAAGATTCAGCGGCACGCTGACGACGGCAGGATCGGTCGCCGGTGCCTTCGGGTCAGCGGCAGGCGCATCCTGCCGCGCGGGTGCGCCGCAGGCAACGAGACCCGCGGCGGTAATGACAAGAAACAGACTGCGCATGATGACTCTTTATGTGCGTGATGTGAGATCCGGGAAATCGGGGGGCATTGCCACCGCCATGCCCATGGCGTTGTACCCCTTGTCCACGTAAGTGGTTGATCCCGTGATGCCACTGCTCAACGGCGAGCAGAGAAACGCGGCGGCGTAGGCGACCTCGGTGGCGGTCAGCACTTCGGGAAGGGGTGAGTTGAGCTTGTAATAATCGACGAGCGTCTCGACGATCCCGATGGCGCTGGCAGCCCGCGATGCCATGGGTCCCGCCGAAATGGTATTCACGCGAATGCCAAACCGCCGGCCCGCCTCGAAGGCCAGCGTGCGCGTATCGCTTTCGAGCGCGCCCTTGGCCGTCGACATGCCACCGCCATATCCGGGGATGACCCGCTGGCCGGCGAGATATGAGAGCGAGATCACCGCCCCTTCGCGTCGCATCAGCGGGCCGAGGTACGACAGCATCGACACGAGCGAGTACGACGAGATGCTCAGCGCCGTGAGGTAACCGGCCCGACTGGTGTCGAGCAGTTGCTTCTTCACTTCGGGGCCATTCGCCAGCGAGTGCACAAGAATATCGAGCGACTGTTCGCCGTAGTCGGCCTGGTATTGCCTGGCGAGGCCTTCAATGGAGAAGTCACCGAGGTCCCGATACCGCTTGTTCTCGCGCACCTCTTGCGGGACGTCAGCCATCGTGTCGTACGCGGCGTCCAACGGGTAGATGTGCTCGAAGGTGAGCATGGAGCCATCGGAGAGCGTGCGCGACTCATCGAGCTTGCCGCGCTCGAGGAGGTTCCGGAAAATGTTCAGCGCCGGCGGCCACGTGGCCACGGTGATGCTGGCGCCAGCCTCGGCCAGCGCCTTGGCAATGGCGAAGCCAAAACCATTGTCATCCGACACACCGGCGACGAGCGCCCGCTTCCCGCGAAGATCGATGTTCAGCATGAAGGGAACACTAGGGGGGCTCGGCTATCCCTACAAGAGTTCGGTGACTTTCCTGACAAGCTCGAATGCATCGGCCACGTAGAGCACATCGGCCTTGCCCTGCGCCCAACCGCAGTTGGTGTCGAGGTTTATGGCGCGACGTTCGCCGATAAACCGCCACCCCACCACGTGCGGTTCCTCACCATGGCAGCAGGTGGAGAGCCCCTTGGGATGGCGGGGCGTCGAGCCGGTCTGCCCGACCTGGTTGAGATGGCTCATGAATGAGAAGACGTTCTGCCCTTCGCTGGACTGGTCCACGAGCGACTTGCTGCTGCCCAGCGACGCGTTGGCCTTGTCGAGGAAGCCGAGAATGGTCGTGGCGGCGTCGTCCAGATGCACCTGGCCGTCGCCCTGCTTCTTGGTCCAGCCCACACCGGCCACGAAGAGCAGCTTGGCGTCCGGACGAATGGTCTGGGCATTGGCCAGCGGTGCCTTGAAGCCGACCACTTTGGTTTTTCTCAATTCGTCGCCGACAGGGACAGTCAGCGACTGAATCGGCACGGTCGCCGTCGCGCCCTCCCACCGCGGGAAGACGCCGCCGTCCACAGTCAGGAACCAGGGACGCACGGTACGGCTGAGCGTGGCGATCATGCGCTGGCGATAATACCCGCGCTGAATCCGGAGTTCCGCGCCGTTCACGACAAATCCGCCCACATGCGTGTCGATGCGTCCGCCGAGCCGCTGCGCGACCCCGGGGAGCACGCGATTGAAGCGCGCGGTGGCAGGGGCCACGACGATGGTCGCCCCCGCCGCACGACAGATGGCGTCGAGCGCAGCAGCGTCCGTGGCATATCGGGACACGGCAAAGTCTGAACCCGCAACGGCATAGAAGGCACTGGCGCCACATCCGGACACCGCGGTGGCGGCAGCCGATACCTCGCCGCCGATGATTCCCACGGCGAAGGTGGCGGTGCTCATTTGCCGGTGGAGATCGGTCGCTCCGGACAGCGCCTCGAATGCCGCGCGCCCCAGTGAGCCGTCGTCTTCGGTATGCGCAAGAAACAGGATGGTTTCCATGATCGTCGCCCCTAGGCCTTGATCCATTCGGCGATTTCCTTCGCCATGTCGTCAAGCGGCACGTCCTTCACGATGCGCGTCTTGCGTTCCTGCCTGGGAAGCTCGACGCCCATGAAGGTGGTTCCCTGCGCGGCAAGCTTCACCGCCGGTGCCTTCTGCAGCGCGGGCATGATGGTGCGCATGTTCATCATGCCGACCTGCGGGTTGTTGGGCGGCTCGGGCAGGTTGCCGGTGGCCCACGCGATCGCACAGGGAGGACCCGACACCTCCGACACGAGATACTTTCCGCCCTCGACGCGCTCGAGCACGGTGAGCGTCCCATCCGCCGAGACGGTCAGTTCATCAGCCGAGAGGAACTGGTCGGCGATAGCGAGCCGTTCGCCCACCATCTGTACCGTGGTGCCCGCATCACGCGACGCCGAGGCGCAACCGCCGAACAGGAGCAGGCGCGACCGGTCGAGGGCGGGAATCCTCTCGATGGCGCCCGCGAGCGCCTCGGCGACCTCGAAGGAATCGGTGAAGCCGCTCGCCGAGCCGTCCACCGCCACCAGTTCGAAGGGGACCTTCTGCGCGATGCTCATCATGAGCTGGTGCAGCTTGGCCTTCGGGCCGAGGCTGACAAGCCAGACCTTGCTGCCGGGGTGCCTGGAGGCGAGGTGCGCCGCTTCGAACAGCGCGTGCCCGGCCCACGGATCGAGCACGGCGGGAAGCATCAATTCGTTCTTGAGGGCGGGGCCAGTGGGGCCCTGCACCGGCTCCAGAGTCTGCAGGAGGTCCGGTACCAGGCTGCCAAGGACAACGACGTGAAAACCCGTGGACATCGCTTCGCGCTCCCTGTGGGGCGTTGGCTAGTTGATGGGCGAATGGAGGCCGCCCGACCCGGCGGCGAATCCAACGTTGCTGCGTTCCGGGTCGGCCGCATGCGGCTTGGAGCAGTTCCACATGCAGACGCCGCAATGAATGCACTTCTCCCGGTCGAAGAGCGGGATGCCGCCAGGACCCGGCATGATCGCCTGGCCTGAGCAGCCATCGATGCACACCTGCTCCCCGCACCCGGCGCACGTCGACGTGTTCAGGAAGGTTACGTGATCGGCGAAGCCGCCAGCAGCCTGCACCTTGCCGCCCATGAGCAGGGCGTCCTGATGCGAGACGAGCAGCGCGCCATCCAACTCGATCTTTGGCCAACCTGACCGATCCATCAGCGCATCGTGCACCGGCATGCCTGTTGCCTGGCACTGACGGCGGATGTCGCGCACTTCGGCGGGCGGGATGCGGTCTCCGAAGTACGCTTCGAGCGACGGGAGCCGGTCATGCGGCGGTTTCACCCGGCCCGGCATGTTGACGAGGCCGCGCGTCATCCCGGTGAGGCCCATGCCAATGAGTCCGCGCAGGAAGCCGGCGTTGAAACCGTCGCGCGCCTTCTCGGCGACCTTCGACTCGCGGTCCACCCAGCTCGCGCGGCGGCGCGCGACGTACGTGGCGTCGAGGTTCTCCCGGGTGAACGGCTTGTCCGCCTTGGCGAGTTTAATGACCGCTTCCGCGAGCTGCACGCCGGTGGCCCACGCTTCGTCCACCCCGGAACCGGTGAGCACATTCGTGCTCCCCGAGCCTTCACCGATGCGCGCGTAGCCATCGCCGACGAGATAGGGCTCGCCCCGCCGGCCGCTCTCCTGGAGCGTCCTCGCGCCCCACGAGCGCATCGTGCTCCCCTTGAGGTGCTTCCAGAGACGCGGGTGCGTCATCCAGTGCTGGAGATAGCGATAGGCCGTGCGCGCCGGGTTGTCGAACCACGACGGAATGAAGATGCCGGCCGACGCCATGCGGTCGGGGTGCACATAGAGGAAGCCGAAGATCTCGGGCTCGGGATAGCCGAACGTGTGCAGCACGGCGCCGGGTTCGAGATCGCAATCCGGCGCGAGCTCGACCACGGCCTTCATGCCGATGGCCCATTCCCGCTGGTGATGCCCCTCTGGGAAACCGAACCGCTGGTTGAGCTGCTGGCCGACAGGACCGATGGGACCGTCGCCAACGACGGTCAATGCGGCATGCACGTCCATGCCAGGCATGAACGCGCCCGTTGGCGTGCCATCCTTCTCGACGCCCTGATCGACGAGCCGCACGCCAATGACGCGATCGCCGTCATACAGCGGCTCGCGGACCGGCATTCCCGGCCAGATCTGCACCAGTCCCGATCCCATGAGCTGCGAGCCGACCCACTGATTCAACTGACCGAGCGAGAAGATCATCCCGTCGTGCTTCTGCAGGAACGGCGGAATCCACGGCAGCGCAATGGCATGATCAGTCCAGGGAAGCGCCCCTTTGAGCGCTCCAATCACCGCATCAAGCGCCCGCACGCCGGAGGATCGCCGGCTCGCGCCAATGGGATCCTGCAGGTAGAGCACCTCTTCACGCTTCACGAGCGTCGACATGGGAACTTCGGCCAGCTGCTCCGGCGTGAACGAGGCGCGAATGCTGCGCGCCGGTGTCACCACGCCGGAGACGCCGAAGGAAATGTCATCCGCACGTTCGTAGCAGAGCACCTGCAGCGGCATGCCGGGCATCACGCGGCTCTCGAGCAGGGTGTTACCCTGCTCGTCCACCAGCGCGCGCGACAAGGTCGTGAGGAATCCGCCCGTGGCCGGGCCGAATCCGACACAGACGATATCGGTTTCCATGGTGCTGCGCAGGTCGGTCATGAGCGCATCCCGCTATACCGGATAGTCCAGCACTTCGGGAATCATCACGTGCGCCAGCGATTCCGCCGCGCGATCCTTGGCGAGCTTCGACCCAGCGAGCGAGGCATCCACCTTGGTTCGCAGCGCAACGAACGGCGCGACGTCGCTGAACGCATCCGCGCCCGGCACGCTGCCCGGCGCCTCCGGCTCGGCTCGATAGCCAAAGACGAGTTCGGCGCAGATCCTGGTTGCCTCGCCCGCGGCCGTGGCGCAATGAATGTGCGTCAGGTCCGAGTAGAAGCTCACCAGGCCGTCGATGCCCTCGGCAAGGGCGGCGTTCTCGGGTCCCTTCTGCTTGAGCTCGATCACATCGAGCACCAGGTGGTACGTCGCAACCAACCAGGCCAGTGCATCAGCCAGCGGATAGGTGACGCCATGTCGCTGGTTGGAATAGAGATCGCGGCCGTGGGCATCCTTGGCCGACGAGAGATGCTCGCGCGACCAGAACCAGAGTTCCATGGCCGACGCCAGCGTGCCGGCGCCAAGCGTTGGATGCGCCCTGGCCACCTCGCGCAGGTGCGCAATCCACTGCTGGAACTGCTGCAGGAAGATCGGGCGCGACATCGTGACGGAGAGCTGGCGGCGCTGCACGACTTCGGGCCCTTCGTAAGTCGCCTCGAGCTGGCCATCGATCCACTTGGTGCCGAGGAAGCCGGGGCAGTCCTCGGTAATGCCGTAGCCGCCCATCATGCTGACGGCTTCGCGCATCATGTTCACGCCATGACCGGTGTTCCAGAGCTTGGCCGACGGAATCAGCACGCTCGACAGCGACTCGGTGACGATGAACTTGACCACGGCGTCGGCGTCGAGCGCGGCCAGACGCGCCGACTCTTCGGCCGTTGGCGACCGCTTGTACGCCAGCGCCACGTACTCCGCGGCGTCCTTCTCACGGGCGCGCAGCGCCTTGAGTTCGGCGCGTCCGCCCGCGATGCCCTGCTGGGCGAGCACCTGGGCCTTGGCCTTCTCGATGGCGTCGTACGTGTCCAGCAGGCGCGACGTCTCGAATCCGAGCGATGCGCCCGCCTCGCCCGCCGCCCAGACGTCGAGCAGGCGGTGCAGCGCATCTTCCTTCTGCTGCAGTCCCATGTCGAACCGCGGCGTCCCTTCGGTGATCCCCGCCGCGCCGCGGAACCGCCGCCGATGGTAGCGAATGACCGGCTCCACGGCGGAAAGAAGCTTCGCCGATGTCATGATGGCCGGCGTGGCGCGCGTGCGCGTGAACACGGCCTCGATGACATCGGCGTGGCTGTAGTTCGGGATGATGACGCCGTCCTTGACCGTGTACCCGCCGATGATGCGGCTGGCCGGCACCTGCAGGCTGAAGACCGGATCGCGCGTGGACGAGAGTTGGTGCGCGAGCTTCTTGGTGGGGATGCCGCGGTCCCACGTGCCCGGGTCGGTCTCCTCGAGGATGATCATGCAGCTGCCCTTGATCCTCGGATCGCCAGAATCCACGGCCGCTGTCACGAAGTTGGCCGAGCCCATGTTGGTGATGAAGCGACCGCGCTTGTCGACGTGCAGCAACGGCTCCTCACCATCTCGCCACTCGGTCACGCGCACGCGGCCGCTCAGGACGCCCGTGTCCACGCCCACGTACGGGATGGACTCCGTCAGCGCAAAGGCGCCGCGCCAGATCTTGCGATCCTCGCCCGGCTGGGGCGGCACGGAGGCCGACATGTACTTCTGCTTCTGCTCCGGGGTGCCGCGCTCGTGAATTGGCGCCAGGGCCAGTGTGTTGGCCATGCTCGAGGTGCCGGACCCGGCATCCACCCAGGCCAGCTCAAAGGCGAGCAGGCCGAGGACGAAGTTCTTGGGACCTTCGAGGAAACCGCCAAATTCGGGGTCGATCGACGCCGCCGTAATGCCCGCCACATCGAACTCGGTCAGCAGGGCCGCCTTGTCCTCGGTCCACTCGTGCGTATTTCGCGCGCCCTTGGCGACCGCCCGTGCCACCGGGCCACGGGCGACGGCGCGCGCCGACTGGACGACCATCTGGTAGTCGAATCGCTCGGCAAAGCGCCACATGATCTGCCGAACGTCGTCCCCGGGGAGCGTCTGCAGCAGCGCCGGCGGTTGATTCGACGAGCCGTCCTGATTCATGGTGCCGTTCCCTGTGTAATAAGTCCAAAGGCCGAATGCGACAGCCCGCGTGCCGGCGCCGCGAACGAGCGGCGCCGCAGCAGCGGCAGGCAGTACCTCGGGGGGCGGCAGCACCTCTGCTACGATGCGGCAGGAAAGATGCCCTCGGGGCACGCTCCGAGCCAGCGTTTTCGCGCGCCGGTTGCGCTTCCTTGTGGCACGACCGTGCCGCACCTTCCATCTGAATGCCCACACCGCTCGAACCCTCTGATCCGCCCCAGTGGCCACCGCCGGCTGGCCCGTCGGCCGGCGTCAGCTTTGCCCGCGGGCTCTGGCGTGTTGCGGCGGCGGACGTGTCGGCCGGCAATCACCCGGTGCTGCTGCGCGATGGGGCCGCGGCATTCGAGGCGATGCTGACGATGATGCAACAGGCGCGATATACGCTCGATCTCGAGTGCTACATCTTCCGCGGCGCCGACGAGGTGGGACAGCGGTTCGTGCAGGCCCTCATCGCCGCCGTCCAGCGCGGTGTTCGCGTCCGTCTGCTCGTGGACTGGATCGGCGGCCGTGGCACCCCACGGCGTGTCTGGAAGGTCCTGCGCGCGGGCGGCGTGAACGTTCGCATCTTCAGTCCCGTGGGATTGCGTGCCTGGCTCGGCCTGCTGCCGCGCGACCATCGCAAGGTGCTCGTAGCCGACGGCAAGGTGGGGATTACCGGGGGGATTGGCATCGGCGAGGAATGGCGCATGGGAGCCGTGGGCCCGAAGCGCCGTCCGTGGCGCGACACCGCCGTGCTGATCCAGGGCCCGGCCGCCGAGGCGATGGAACGCGCCTTTGACACCATGTGGCTGCGCGCGGTGGGGCAGGGCCCCACCCGCCGACAGCAGCGACGCATGGTGCGGGCGGCGCGCAATTCGTGGATGGATTTTGCCGATGCACCCCCGGCGCTCGTGGGCATCGTCGAAGGAGAGCCCGGGCGGTTTCGCATCTCGCGCGCGCTGGAAGTGCAGGCCGCCGCCGCACGCGAACGGCTGTGGATTGCCACCGCGTACTTCATTCCCGCCTTCGGCGTGGTGGAATCACTGAAAGGGGCGGCGCGGGACGGCGTCGACGTGCGCGTGCTCGTCCCCGGGAGCAACGACCATCCGTGGGTGAACAGCTACGCGGCCAGTTACTATTCGTCGCTGCTGCAGAACGGCGTGCGCATCTGGGAATGGCAAGGCGAGATGATGCACGCCAAGTCGACGGTGATGGACGGCGTGATCACCCGCATCGGTTCCACCGATTTCAACCCGCTCGGCGCGGCCATCAACTACGAACTCGACGCCATCATCGGCAGCCGGGAGTTCGGCACCCAGGCGGAGGAGATGTTCCTCTCCGATCTCGAGCATTCAAAGGAAGTGAAGCGGCAGCCGTCGCGGCTGTCGCGCGCGATCAAGGGTGCGCGGCGCGTCGCAGGCGGTCGTTGACACCGGCCCATTCGGGGCCATCGGGCGGCTCTTCAATGCACAGTACGTCGCACGCCGCGTCGTCGGCGGCATGCAACGCCGCGTAGAGGGCGTGCGCATAGCCCAGGGGATCGGCGGGCATCCGCTGCACGTGCGCGGCGCCCGCGGCGTCGGCGACGACAACCATCGCGCCGACGCGCCGTCCGTTGCCTGCCTCGCGCGCGATCACGGCGCCAACGTCGGCCGGCGCCGCCAGCACGACGCGCGCCCGCGGGGCATAGTGCCGATCGATCATCCCGGGCGACACGCGGGCTTCGGTGGCATGGGTGGCAGGCGCGGGATCGCGCAGCGGGACGCCGAGTTCCCGTTCGAGGTCGGTGCGCGAGAGGATCCCCGGGCGCAGCAGCACCGGGATGTCCCCGGAGAGGTCGACCACCGTGCTCTCGATGCCAACCGATGACGGCCCGCCGTCGAGAATCATGTCCACGCGATCACCGAGGCCGCGCGCCACATGATCGGCGGTCGTGGGACTCACTTCCGTGAAGCGGTTGGCGCTGGGCGCCGCGATGGGACAGTCGGCGGCCGTGATCAGCGCGAGCGCCACGGGATGCGCCGGCATCCGCACGGCCACGGTGTCGCGGCCCGCGGTGAGCGCCAGCGGCACGTGCGGCGCGCGAGGCAGCACCATGGTCAGCGGGCCGGGCCAGAAGCGCGCGGCAAGCCGCGCCGCCGCCTGCGGCCACTGCGTGACGAGTGACTTCGCGTGTTCGATGCTCGCCACGTGCGCGATGATCGGGTTGTAGGACGGCCGCCCCTTGGCGGTGAAGATGCCGAGCACCGCCCGTTCACTCAGCGCATCGGCGCCGAGTCCGTAGACCGTTTCGGTGGGAAAGGCCACGAGGCCACCGCGCCGGATCACCGCCGCAGCGGCCGAAATGATCTCCAGCGACGGATGCTCGGGATCAACGGCGTGCCGGATCACGAACGACTGGCCACGCGCGCGCACTCGGCGAGCACGGCGGCGCCGATGAAGAGCGCTTCCTCCGCCGCATGGAAACGCGGCGAGTGCGCTGCCGTGCGTTCGCCATGGGGCTCGCGGGCGCCGATGCGCAGGAAGCAGCCGGGGATCTGCTCGAGGTAGAAGGCAAAATCCTCGCCGCCCATGTTGGTGGTGCCAAGCGGGACGATGGCGTCCGCGCCCAGCACGCGCGCCGCAGCTTCCGCGGCCCAGCGCGCGCCATCCGGCGAGTTGACGACCGGCGGTGTGCGATGTCCCCACGCAATCGTGGCTTCAAGCCGGTACGCGGCGGCGACACCGAAGGCGAGCCGGTCCACCTCGCCGACAATCAGGTCACGCGAAGCCGCCGTGGTGGCGCGTACGGTGCCCTGTAGCGCGGCGGTCTCGGGAATGATGTTGGGTGCAGAGCCCGCGTGGAGCATCCCGACCGTTACGACACCGGGCTGCGCCGGGTCGAGCCGGCGCGACACGATGGTCTGCAGGGCGGTGACGAGCGCGGCGAGTCCGACCACCGGGTCGGCCGATTCGTGCGGACGCGCCCCATGGGCGCCCGTTCCCGCGAGCGTGATGGTGAACGTATCGGTGGAGGCGGCCAGCGGCCCCGGTTGGGCGCAGACCTGGCCGACCTCGAAGCGGCGATCCACATGGCCGCCAAAGATGGCCTGCACGCCCTGCAGCGCACCGCTCTCGAGCACTCGCGACGCGCCCGCGCCGACCTCCTCCGCCGGTTGCAGCACGATGATCACGTCGCCAGCGGCAGGCGCGCGGTGCAGCAGCAGCGCGGCGCCGATGGCCCAGGCGGCGTGCACATCATGGCCGCAGGCATGCATCACGCCCTCGTGACGGGAGGCATACGGCAGGCCGGTCGCTTCCTGGATCGGCAGCGCGTCAATGTCGCCGCGCAGCGCGATGACCGGCGCGCCCGGAACCGTCCCCGGCACGCGCGCCACCAACCCCGTGCCGGCGATCCGTCGCACCTCGGCGATGCCGATGTGGTGCAGCGCATCCTCGAGCCGCGCCTGGGTGCGGACTTCCTTCCACGAAAGTTCCGGGTGCGCGTGCAGGTCGCGGCGCAACTCGACGAGCAGCGCGGCATCCGCCTCGGTGAAGAGCGCACGCACGGCTCCGGGGACGTTCACGCTCATGCCGGGGCCCTCATCGTCGCCCGGCGCACCGTCAGCGCGTCAATGCGGTCGATATCGACATCCACCCCAATGCCCGGCCGGTCGAGCGGAACCGCCATGGTGCCATCGGCGGCCATCGTCCACTCCGGCGTGACGATGTCCTGCGCCCAGTACCGGCGGCTCGGCGACAGGTCGCCGGGAAGGGTGAAGTTGGGGAGCGAGG